>CAZGGF010000277.1:0-11806 GCA_964524715.1 uncultured Verrucomicrobiota bacterium
ACGGGGCCGACGAAGAAAGCCAACGAACCGATGAGCTAACGACAGTCGACCAACTCGAAAACGCCTCGACGGCGACTGCCAACAGACGCGATTACTCAATCAAACAAAAATACTCACAGCCTCGGAGTGGCGGGCTACGATCTATATTGACTTCGCCCTGTGGCCGGTGAAAATACGCTTACGATTTTTCCGTGTCGGTTTGCGGGCGAAGATCAATGTGTTTCCGGCGGGTGCGCCCAAGCAGTCTCTGATCCGGTTTAGAGGCCGGTCTGGAACGAAGGGGGGGACGAAAGGCGAAAGAAATTGAATCGACGGAATTTCATCAAGGCGGCCGTGGCCGGAGTTGGCGGTCTGCCGGTCCTGAACGTGCGCGGTCAAGGCGCAGCACCCGCGAAGAAACCCCTGCGCGTCGCGGTCATCGGCTGTGGAGGGCGGGGGATAACACTCCTGCCGGAAATCTGCAAAGAGAAGGTCGTTGCGCTTGTGGATCCGGATCGTCGCCAGATCGCTGCCGCTTTCGCCAAGATTCGCAAGGATAAACTCGCAACCGATCCCGCCTCGATCCGGACGTTCGCCGACTACCGCAAGCTGTTTGACGAGATGGGCAAGGAGCTGGACGCGGTGATCATTGCCACGCCCAACCATCAGCATGCGTTGCCGGCGCTCCTGGCGATCCGGCGCGGCATCCACGTTTACGTCGAGAAGCCGATGGCGCACACGATCGCCGAGGCGCGACAGCTCAGGGAAGAAGCAAAACGTCATGGCGTAGTCTCGCAGATGGGCCAGCACGGCCATTCGAGCACGGGCTGCCGCCGCTTGTGCGAATACATCTGGGCCGGTGCGATTGGTCAGGTGCGCGAGGTCATCTGTTGGAGTGACCGGGCCAACGGCTTGCCCGCCGGGGAGCGTCCTCCCGCCCTGCCTGTGCCGGAAGAACTTGATTGGGAACAGTGGATCGGGCCCGCGTCGTTCCGCAATTATCACGAGGGACTGCACCGCCACTCGTGGCACCGATGGTGCGAGTTCGGCAACGGCTCTGTCGGCAACATGGGCAACCACATCATCGATCCCGCCAAGTGGGCGCTGAAGCTGGGGTCGCCCGTATCGGTCGAGTTGGAGGAGGTCCGCGGCGGCAATGACGAGCGCTGGCCCATCAGCACCCGCATCCGCTGGGATTTCCCGGCCCGCGAGGGCATGGATCCCGTCAAGCTCTACTGGTACGACGGCCTTGCCAAAGGACAGTCGTACGGCAAGCAGACGGTGGGAGCCATTGATTGTGTGACACGCGAAGCGCAGAACCGCCCGCCCCAGCTCGTTGAGTTGGAGAAGAAGTACAACCGGGATTTCGGCACCGATGGTTCGATCTTCATTGGCGACAAGGGCATCATGAACATCGGTCCGTTCGGCGAGGGGTGCCGCATCGTGCCGGAGGAGGCGCACCGCGCCTTCCCGATGCCTGAGGCCAAGCTGCCGCGCATCAAGGGCACGCACCAGTCCGATTTCTTCCAGGCATGCCGTGGCGGCACGCCGGCTTGCGCGAACTTCGAGTACTCGGGACCCCTGGTGGAGATCGTCCTGCTCGGCGACCTCGCGATGCTCGCGGGTGTCGGGCGTCGCATTGAATGGGACGGGGCCGGAATGCGTTGTACCAATCTGCCGGAGATCAACCGTTTCTTGAAAACAACATATCGGGAAGGCTGGCGGATTTAATCCTGAACAGACATCTCATCGGTGACGAAATCAACTCCATTGCGGGAACAATCATGACTAATCAAATACACATGACGCGACGGCAAATGATCGGAACAGTGATCGGCGGTGCAACTGGCCTCATGGCCAACACAATCGCGCGAGGGGACAAGAGCCCGGCACCCCTTTGCAAGGGGCCCGTCATTGGAGACCCGAGAGTCCGGGGACCTTTTCCGATTCTCTCGACACCATTTACGGCTTCGGGAGCCGTTGACTACGACGTGCTGGCCAAACAGGCGCAGTTTGTCGATTGGTGCGGCAGCCCGGGCATGATTTGGCCGCAGTCGGGGGATAGCGTCGATCTGCTGACGACCGAGGAGAAGATGCGCGGCATGGAGGTGCTGGCCAAGGCGACCCGCGGCCGGCGGTGCGCGTTGTGTCTCGGCGTACAGGGCAAAGACACGGAGGAGATGCTCGCCTTCGCGAAGCACGTCGAGAAACTGGAACCTGCGGCGATCATTTCGCGGCCGCCGGACTCGGGCAAGACGGAGGATGATATGCGCCAATACTGGCGGGCGCTGGCGGGTGTTGTAAAGCGGCCGGTGATCATTCAGACCTCCGGCGGTGTCGCGTACAGGGGGCATGGGCCTTCGGTCAAGCTGCTGATCGAGCTGGCCAAGGAGTCGCCGTATTTCGGCTATGTCAAAGAGGAAACGGCACCCATCGTGGCCCGTATAAAGGAAATGGTCGCGACCAAGCCGACGATCAAGAGGGTGTTCAGCGCGATGGGCGGGTTCGGCTGGCTGTATCAGACACGCCTGGGCTCGGAGGGACTGATTACCGAGCGCGCGGTCTATGCGGACCTGCTGGCCCGTATCTGGGAGCTGATGCAGAGTGGTGCCGATCCCACTGCAATGCTGGACCTGTTCAGCAAATACCTGCTGATGCTGAATCTTCGCGAGACGATTCCCGGCAACCAGTTGCGGGGTTTCCACCTGTATGTCTGGAAGAAGCGCGGCGTGTTCAAGAACATGCTTTCGCGCCAATACGGGCCGAAGAACAGCATTCCGGCCAAGCCGATCCTGACGGAGCAGTTGCTTTCCCAGGAGGATATCGACGAGATCGAGAGCCGGTTCGCGGTGCTGAAGCCATACCTGAAGCCGGGCTCTCCGTTTGCATGAGAATGCTCTGCGGCGTCGCGACGTGATGGTCGAACGCCCTATCACATGAACGTGATCAGCGCAGTCGCTTCGGTCAGGGCGAGAGTGACGGCCGCAACAGAAACGCTTGCGGGTTAGTCGCGTCCTGAGAGAATCTTTCGAGCTGGTGTCAATGTTTGGAAGATGAGGCCGCTTGACGGACGCAATAGACCCTCTTTTCCGTGCGAAGCAACAGCCGGTCTCCCACGATTGCCGGTGTCGCCATGCACATTTCGTCGTCGGCCAGCCGGTTGGTGTGCAAGATCTCGAACTTTTTGCCCGCCCGCAGGACGAAGGTCACTCCATCTTCGTTCAGACAGAAGACCTTGCCGTTATAGGCCCACGGCGACACGGTGAAATGCTTCCCCTCAGGAATCTTTTCACGTTCATACATTATCTCGCCCGTGGCGGGTTGCAGGCAGCTCATCATGCCGCGGTCGTAGAGCACATACAGCAACCCGTCGTAGATGAGCGTCGTCGGATTGTAGGGCGCGGCCTTCGGCAGGCACCAGGCGATGAACTTGTTGCTCTTCTGGTCCGGCCCGAGTGAGATGTCGCCGGATGCGCCAGGGCGGATGGCATAGAGCGGACGATTGGGGTCGTTGACGTAACCCGCGCTGACATACAACAGGCCCTGGCTCTCGTAAGGCGTCGCGATGGTGATTTTTGACATCCCCGTGAACCACCACAGCAACTTCCCGTTCAGATCGTAGGACCGGACCTTGTCGGTGCCCGCGGTGACGATTTCCGTGCGTTGGGCATTCCGCCAGATAAACGGCGTAGACCAGTTGCTCTTTTCGTCACGAACGACGCGCCACACCTCCTTGCCGGTGCGTTTGTCCAGACACAACAGATACGATTCCACATCGTTGTCGTTGACGATATACAAGTGATCCCCGTGAAGCACCGGTGACGCGGCGGTCCCCCAGGCATTGCGAATGGCGCGTGGTTCAAACCGCTTCGACCAGACGGGATGACCCTCGAGGTCAAAGCAGAACAAACCCAGGTTGCCGAAATAGGCATAGACCCGCTCGCCATCGGTGACGGGTGTTTCCGAAGCGTAACTGTTCTTGATGTGAATCGGACCCTGGGGCGGGCCTTGATGGACGGACTTTTCCCAAAGCAGTTTCCCGGAGAGGAGATCGAGGCAGATCACTTTGTATTCCTGCTGCACTTTGGGCGCATCCGGGCGGTTGCCGCCGAAATAGAGGCCCTTCTTGGGCGTCTCCAGTTCCCCGCGATTCACTGCCGTGGTCAGAAACACCCGGTTTCCCCACACGATCGGCGACGACCAACCGCGCCCCGGCACCTCGGTCTTCCAGACGATGTTCTCGGTGGTGGACCAGCGGTCGGGCAAGTTCGGGCCGTTCGCGATCCCTCGCGCCTCCGGCCCGCGAAACTGCGGCCAGCATTCCTCAGTCTGGGCAGACTGCGCACCCGGCGAACACAAATGCAGAATGAGCGCAACAAGGGCCAGGCAGGAAACGTGATACCGGTCAGAGATGAGTGTGTTCATTGTCAGCATGAGAAAATCGTAACTTGCCCGGCAGTCTATGAAGCAACACTTGTGCTGGCAAGGTTATGTTCGCGCGACGGCTCACAGCACAGCCGGTTTCACACCCTGCCTCAGCGGCTATTTGAAGATTTCGTTCAACAAATCCGCCAGACGATAACCCACCAGCGTGACGCGCCGTTTAGCGCCATCGAGTTGATCAGTGTGTTGAGGCGATGAGACGATGCATGGCAGCGCAGCCACGGAGTGGCGTTAGGAAGTAGCCCACGGCGTGAGCCGTGGGAATGCCGTCAAAAGAAAATCAGCCCCGGACGGGGCGATAGAATTCGGCCTTCATTCCCAGAGATATTGCTCCTCGTATTCGATCCCGTGTTTCCTTAACAACGCTACGAACTCCTCCTGAAAAGTCATCCGCCTATGGTGTGTCTCTTGGTCGGCAATGTATTGTTGCACGGCTTCAAGATTCGAGGCGCTGACGCTGAAGGCTCCGTAGCCTGTCTGCCACGCAAACGCGCGCGCCGCCGGAAAATTCTCGTGAACCCATCCAGAAGAATTTGCTTTAACTACGCGCATGATCTCCGACAACGCCGTCTTGGCTGGCAGAGATGCGAGCAGATGCACGTGGTCGGCCGGCCCGTTGATTGCCAGCGCCTTGCCATCCAACTCGCGCACAATCCCGCCAAGATAGGCAAACAATCGGGGTTTGATCTCTGCGGTAAGCCACAGCTCGCGTCCTTTTGTGCTGAATACGATATGAGTCAAGAGATGGGTGAACGTGTGCGCCATGATAACGCTTCCATTTCTATCGCCCCTGCCGGGGCTGTTGGGTTTTTATTGCCACGCCATTTCCACGGCTCGCGCCGCGGGCTACTGTCTATCGTCGCTCCGCGACTGGTTTCATTGGCCGTCATTTTATCCTTTTGGACTGAGTCGTGGAGCGGCAGTTGCCCGAATGTCACGTTGCCGCCACGAGCGAGGATCAAATATTCGCGAATGCCGCTATTTACAAAGTTTGTAGCCGCGAGAGGGGACCGCTGTGCCCTTGTAGGCGAAGGCTTCCTTCGAGTAGTTGACCACTATTTCCTCGCCGTTCTCAAAACGGGTGACGAACACGTCGGGGGCAATCTCGGAGTGGTGCGTCATCAGCTGATACTGCAAGTGTTTCAAGGGCTGATATTCGTCGTAAGAGCGCTTCATCGGCTTCAAGTCCTTGTAGTCGGTGTAATAAAAAGTCGGGCGGCCGTTGAACTCGATCACCTTCAGCCAGCGCGTTTCGGTGTCTCCCAAATAGTCATAGGCCTTGCGCTGGTCGGAAGTGCTGTAGATTTTGGGATAGAGCGCGTCTATCGTCGAATAATAGGGATTGCTCAGAATGATCCCGTGGTATACGAGCTGCCAAAGCGGAACGAGCTTTGAACCCAGCTTTTTCGGGTTGTCCTGCCAGGCGGGGTAGTTCCAGATATAGAGCGCGTAATCCAGGGTTTTCGCCACATGGTCAGAGCCGCCCTCCGACGCGAGTCCACCGAAAATCTTGTGAGCGTATTCGCCAATTTTGTTCTGATAGTCGGCAGTCTGTTGCCTGGTGAGTGGGTGGTGCGGGTCGCAACAGGGATAGGGATTGACCATGGACGTGACGTCGATGTGGAACATCCCCTTGATTCCGAGGGCGGCGATTTGCTTGAAATCGTCCTTCACCCAAAGATGCCATACGCGCTCGAAACAGGGGAGGTGCGGAATTCCACTAGGCTGCAGGCCGAAGGCCATCAGCGAGCCGTCGGGGCGCTTGGCGACGTCGTTTTCGTTCCAGCGGTTCGAGATGAAGAACATCGCGAACTGGTTTATGTGGCAGGTGATTTGATAGCCGAGTTTGTGCGCGGTGTCTATGGCCGCGCGGAATCTCGCCTCGCCGCCGACCTTCTCCTCGACGGGGAAATATTGCGGGAAGCGGCCGTCGTGCCCGCCTATGTTCCAGCCGACGGAACACATCTCCGCTTTGTCGATGCCCTCGGCCTTCATGCGCTTCATGATGCCGGCCAGATCGTCAAAGGTGTGGAAAACTTCCATCGGGGGCTCGGTCTCAGGCGTCTGCATTCTGTGGGCAGGATTTTTCGGATCCGCCTTCTTGCGGCAATGTTTTACGCGCACATACATACTGTCGGCAGTGTAGGCCAGCTCGGGGTTGCCCTTGGCGCGGTTGCGCAGAAGCCTGACTTCTCCCCGGCCCAGTTGATAGTCGCGGTAAACTTTGGCGACGCCGCTGTAATCTGCCTGATCGCCGACGAGCGGATAGAAATCGACGACAATATCCTCATAGGCGTCGAAGCACATTTTCTTGATATAAAAGCGCGGGAAAACTTTATAGACGCCGCCTGCGGCCTCTATGGTTGGCAGCTGTTCGTAAACCAGTCCCTTGACTATCGCCGCAAAAGTCCCACGCGGATTTTGCATCCCGAGAATGGGCATGTGGTTTAACTCGAAACGCGAATAGAAGCCGTCGTTTTGCGTGAATTCTCCCCATGTGCCGTCGCCCAAGACAAACCAGCCCTTCTCGCCCTTGGAGGCGACGGCTTGGTCGGCGATTACGTCGAGGTATTCCATGTCCCGCGTGATGTCCTTGACGGGGACGGTGATTCTGTAAAATCCCCCTTTTTGCTTTTCAAAGGGCACGGTTTTCTCCGTCACAGTGCCGTCGATTTTTTTCACGCGGATTGCGGCGGCTTCGAAAGCGGAGGCCGGAATGGCCGCGCCCGCAATGAGAGACGCCAATAGCAGCTTCTTCATTATGGTCTTCATATCGTCAACTTTTGCTGATCGTAAGTCGCTTTTCCGGCCAGTCCACGTCCACTTCATGAGGCCCGTGGATCGGAGGGGGCAGGGGGAGGAAGGGGCCGTTTGCCTCTGACTGATTGCGGTGCCATCACATTGTCCATCCGTCACGGCATGCCGGCTTCAGGAAGCGATTGAGTTCCGGGTGATTGGTGCAACGCATCGCGGCGCCATCCCATTCGACGCGGCGCTTGAGACCCGCGAGCATCGCGATGTTGCCCAGCAGGGCGATTTCCGCCAGCGGCGCCGAATAGTCGAAGTTCGCGCAGGCCGGCGCGCCGCCGCGGCACGCACGGAAGAAATCAGACTGGTGCGTGCCCTTGATGCGCGGCAGCTTGGCCGCAGGCATCGGGAAGGCGCGATGCGCTTCCTCCGGCACGATGCGGCATCCATCCCCGAACTCGCCGATGGTCATGATGCCCTTGTCGCCCACGAACAGCGAGCCGTTGCGCCCGAAGTCCCGGCCGTATTTCTTTTCCAGCTCGAGCAGCAGCGGTGGAACATTTTGATACTCGCGCTTTGCGGTGTTTCTCCAACGCCGCTCCACCGTCTGCTCGCTGTATTTCTGGTCCGCCGCAAGTCCGTCGTAAAAATAAACTTTGACGGGATCCATGCCTTCGCGGGCGGGGAAATCCCAGCGGATGCGGGTGCGGATGGGCCATACATTACCGATGCCGCCATACATATCCTCGACCTCCACAGCTTCCGGCGCCTTGAGTTTGAGCGCCCAGTAGGAGGGATCGACAAGATGGCAGGCCATGTTGCCGACCGAACCGTTGCCGAAGTCGTGCCAGAGGTGCCAGCCGTGCGGATGCAGGTCCGAGTGAAAGTCGCGGAAGGGCGCGGGGCCGATCCACGCCTCCCAGTCCATGCCTTCCGGCAGCGGCAGGGCGGGCGAGTGCTTCCCGTCATAAAGACCGTCGCACCGCGACGTCCAGCAATGGACCTCATGCACCTGGCCGATGGCGCCGGCCCAGATGTATTCGCACAGGCGGCGGCAGCCTTCATTCGAGTGGCCGTGCTGCCCCATCTGTGTCGCGACGCCGCAACGCTTCGCCTCGTCCCGGAGCTGTCGCGCCTCATAGATCGTATGTGTCAGGGGTTTCTCGACATATACATGGATGCCCCGGCGCATGGCCATCAGCGCCGCCGGCGCGTGCTGGTGGTTGGGCGTGGCGATGATGACCGCGTCCAGTTCCTTGCCCATCGCGTCGAACAGCTTGCGATAGTCGGGGAACGTCTTGATCGCGGCGGTGTCCGCCGACGGAGTCGCCTTGCGAACCCGCGCCAACGCCGCCTTGATGCAACGAGGGTCCGGATCCGCGAGCGCCACAACCCGTTCTGAGCAGGCTTGGGGCAACAGCGTTCCAACGCCCTGGCCGCCGCAGCCGATGAGCGCGACGCGCAGAGGTTTTTGCGCGGGTGCCGCAGTTTGACCGCGTGCGTTCAGGGCCGTCAGGCTGCCGACGCCGGCCGCCACCGTCTTGATAAATTCACGTCTCTTCATTGTGTTTTCCTTTTCTTAGCCGTATCCATGTAATCGCCGCGGCCCCTCACCCTGGCCATCTCCCCATCGGATGGAGAGAGGGAAACTGTTTGCGCTGTTTTGAAAGCGACCCTGTCAGTGAGTCGCGCCACTGCGCGTGGTTTTTCTCCCTCTCTCCTACAGCGGGGGAGAGGGTCGGGGTGAGGGGTTGTTTCAATTGCGTGGTTACGGCTTACACGTCGAGCGGCATTCCGCAGGCCTCCAGATGGCACTTGTGCACGATGTAGTCGTGCTCGTAAGTGTAGGGGTTGACCATCTCTCCATTCAACACGGCGGCGAACTCCCGCCACTGATCTTCGTAGCGGTCTTTCACGAGGGGCATGTCAACGGTCTGCACGCCTTTCTTGAAGCCGCCTCTGTCTTCCTCCAACGCCAGCTTGAGGACGCCGCCGGACATGTTGCCCTTGGATTCCAGCGGCTGGATGATGATCGTCCCCTTGTCGCCCATCACCGTGAGATGCCGGCGCTGAAAGCCCTGCGCCTCGGTGATGCAGGTCCGGATCGTGGCCAGCCGGTCGCGTGAGAACTCGAAAACGGCCAGACCGTTGTCGGGCACGCCGTCGGAGCGGGTGCGGCGAAGGAAGGGCCGGACCTTTTCAGGTTCGCCCATGAGCGTCACGATGAGATCGATCAGGTGGCAGGCGAGAATGTATTGAATCCCGCCCTTGTAGGTTTTGGTGAGCTTTCGGTAGTCGGCCCCATCATACCGTCCCATGGAGGCGTCAAGATCGAACACGTTTCCGATCAAGCCGTCTTTCACAGCTTTGATGCAGAACTGCACGGCCGGGTTGTTCCGATACATGTAGCCCACTTGAATGGTGAGGCTCCTGGCTTTCGCCTCGTCCAGCAGTTGTTTGAACTGAGGCAACGACTCGCCGCACGGCTTGTCGAGGTGGATGTGCTTTCCCGCCCGGATGCAACGCAGAGCGGTCGGGATGGGCACATGCTCTTCGGTCTCCACCGCCACGGCCTGAAGACCCGGGACGGCCAGCAGATCGCTGGAGGTCATCCAGTTCAGGCCCTTGTAGCAGTTGGCTTTCTCGGCTTGCTTGCGCCGGACGGGATCATCCTCCGCGATGCCGACGACCTCGAAAAGATCCGTCAGTTTGCGCAGCGTCCCCATTTTGTAGGCATGCTGGTTGCCCGTGCCGATCTGTCCGATTTTGATGGGCTGCCGTTTGGCGGAAGGCGCGTTCTGGGCAGCGGACAAGCCGCCAGGCAGAACCGCCGCCGCTGCAGCAAGCCCGGAGGCGGTGAGAAAGGTGCGTCGTGAGAAAGGTGTTGGGTTCATGGATCAGTGATTCCTTTGTCATCGCTCACGGGGTGTCACGTCGCCTGAGCGGCTGTTTGAAAATCTCGTTCAACGAATCCGCCAAGCAATAACCCGCCCGTGCGACCCTCGTCAAACAGCATGTTTCGTCCGCCTCACTGGAAACCGCGACAAGCAGGCCGCACGTCCGCGTGGAAATGATCGTGTTCATGCCAGATCGCCAGATTGCCACCGCATGTCTTCATCGCGCCATAAGAAAACACTCTCGGAAATCAACAGGGAATGAGCACCTCGACGCGACTTCCGGTGTTATCAACGTTGTGCGACAAGTGGCAGAAAGACGCGAGGACACGACTATGAAGCCCCATGAAGAACACCTGACCCGTCGCGAGTTTGTGAAGAAGGTTGTGCAGGTGACGGCGGCAGCGCCGCTTCTTGCTCACGCTAGCGAGGCGGTGAATCCACGAGCTTCGCGGATTTCGTATTACTGTGGCGGCGAGATCCACGTCAACGAGGCCGGCAAGCCGGAGGGAAAACCGCTGACCACCGGTCACTGGGACTTCAAACCGTCGTGGTCCAAAACCGGCAACATGCTCGTCTGCTTCCGCAGGCTCAAAGACGATCCCGTCACCGTTAACTGGAAGAGCGCGATCTTCATCATCAACGCGGACGGCACCGGATTTCACATGTTGAGCGACGGCACGCGCACAGATTTCAACCCGACATGGACGCGTGACGGAAAGAACACGCCGATCTGGAACCGGAAGAACGAGAAGGGCCGCGGTTTCATCGTGATGCAAAGCAAGGTGGGCGCCAAGCCGGGCGACGAGGTCGCGATCACCGAGGCGAGTTTTCATAATTGGGCACATTCGTGTCTCATGGATGGCCGGATTGTCGTAACCGCGAATCCGCCGAAGCAGGCCGGGGGAATCTTCTTGCTGACGCGCCGCGAAGGGCCGAAGCCAACTTACGAACGCGTCCAGTGCGAACTGACGGGCAAGGGCATCTTCCACCGCATGAGCGTTTCTCCCAGCGAGAAGAAGATCTGCTTCGAATACATCACCTTCGAGCGCCAGAAACTACTCAAAACCGGAGAACCCGGACACACGCTTTATCTCGCGGATTTCGATGTGGAAAAGCGGACGATCACGAACCTCAAGGCGTTTGCCAACGCGGAGGCCAAACCGATTTGGTTTGCTTATGCGCGTTGGATCAACGGCGAGTCGGCGGTGGTGTATCACTCCACCCAAACCGGCAAGGGCCAGCTTTACGTTTACCAACTGGAAGACGGCTCGACGAAGCGCGTGTCAACCAACGCGAAAGCCGACTACCGCTACCCGCACGGCGAAGCAGCACCGTGTTGATTCGACACCGCCGCGGCAAGCCCGGCGTCGGCGAGAAAGGTGCGTCGTGAGAAAGGTGTTGGTTGCATGGATTCTTGACTCCTTGACGGCCGCTCATGGTGTCACAACCCGCCAACGCGGTGCCGGTGGAACAGGTTGATTATCCGCCAGGTGAACGAGGCACGGAAAGTGATGTCAGCGCAGACGATCTCAGCTGCGCCATCGGGGGCAGCAGCGCCGTCAGCAAAATCGGTCAACCCCTCGGCGAGGCCGGCGACCAAACAACTATCATGGCGAAACTGAACGAGTTGATTCAGGCAATGAGGAAATGATAGAATAATCTGTAACACTTGGAGATTCCAATCGTGGAGAGAGCTTTGAAACTCTGTTGGCACATCCTGCAATCGCTCTTTGTGGTTT
>CAZGGF010000278.1:0-2733 GCA_964524715.1 uncultured Verrucomicrobiota bacterium
CAACGGCTGGCACCGCAAAAGAATAAACCGACGCCACAAGAACTGGCTGGCGCAGGTCGCGCCTTGGGCGTAGAAACAACCTGCTGTGGATCAAGAAATTCTTCCGTCGTTCTGCTTGAACCGGTGGCCCCGCCAAAGCAAACTCTCCGAAACTACTTCTTATGAACAGACGCGAACTTCTTCTCAGAGCACTGCGTAATGAAACCACGCCCCGGCCGGCCTGGGTGCCGTTCGTTGGCGTCCACGGCGGCAAGCTGATTGGCAAGAGCGCGCGCGAATATTTGCAGTCGAGTGACCTGATCGTGCAGGGGCTCAAGAAAGCCTGCGAACTCTACCAGCCCGACGGGCTGCCGGTGGTGTTCGACCTGCAGTTGGAGGCCGAGGTGCTTGGCTGCGAGCTGCGCTGGGCCGACCAGACACCGCCATCGGTGTGCACGCACCCGCTTGAGCAAGGCAAGTCGCTCGCCGCGCTGCCGGTGTTTGACGCGGCCAACGGGCGTTTCCCCACCGTCATGGAGGCGGTCCGCACGATGAAAAAAGATGTCGGCAGCGAGATCGCGCTCTACGGTCTTATCTGCGGGCCGTTCACACTCGCGCTGCACTTGATGGGCAACGACATCTTTCTCCAGATGTTCGATCATCCCGACTACGTCAAGGCCGTGATCGGCTTCTGCGCGTCGGTCGGCCAGAAGGTGACGCAGGCTTACCTCGACAACGGCGTGGATGTCATCGCCGTCGTGGACCCGATGACCAGCCAGATTTCGGCGGAACACTTCGCGGACTTCGTCACGCCGGCGGTGAACCAGATCTTCGCGTTCGTCAAAGGCCGCGGCGCGCTCTCGTCGTTGTTCGTCTGCGGCGACGCCACGCGCAACATCGAGGCGATGTGCCGGACCGCCTGCGACAACATCTCCATCGATGAGAACATACCGCTGGAGCGCATCCGCGACTTCACGCGCGGCCACAACAAGTCGTTCGGCGGCAACCTCCGCCTCACCACCGTGCTGCTGCTCGGCGACGAGGATGACGCGCGGCTCGACGCCATCCGTTGCGTAGACGTCGGCGGCGGCTGCGGCTTCGTGCTCGCGCCCGGCTGCGACCTGCCCTACGACACACCGCCCAAGAATCTCGCTGCTGCCGCGGAAATGGTCCTCGACGGCTACCGGCGCGAGATCGCCAAGCGCACCATCATCGCCAAGACCGCCGAGGCCGCCATTGTCGCCGCCCCGCCGGACTACCAGAATGAACCGCTGGTCACGATTGATGTGATCACGCTCGACTCCTCCTCGTGCGCGCCATGCCAATACATGATGGACGCCGTGCATCGTGCCTCCAAACGGCTTTCCAAGCCCGTCATCGTCAAGGAGCATCGCATCACCACGCGCGAAGGCATCAGCATGATGACCCGGCTTGGCGTGAAGAACATCCCCACCATTTGCCTCGACGGCAAGGTGGCGTTCATCTCGATCATCCCCGACCAGAACACGCTGGTGAGCGCCATCGAGGCGAAAATCACCGACAAAGGCAAGTGACACTGCGATGATCCCGCTTGCGCTGGTGACCGGATTTCTCGGCAGCGGCAAGACCACCTTCCTCAAGCAGCTCGCGCGGCGATATCGCGGGCGGAAGATCGTCTATCTCGTCAACGAGTTCTCCGCGAAGGACGTGGACGGCGCGCTGCTGGCGGGCGAGACTCCCGACGTTATTTCTGTCGCAGGCGGCAGCATCTTCTGCCGGTGTCTCGTCACGGAGTTCATCGCACGCCTGCGGGAACTGCCGGTGCGTTTCGGCACACCCGCCGCGCCGGTCGAGGCTGTCGTCGTCGAGGCCAGCGGCATCGCCAACCCTGCGGTCGCCGGCCAGATGCTCCGCGAGGCGCAACTCGACCGCCAGTATGAGTTGACCTCTGTCGTCGCCATTGTGGATCCCGGCAGCTTTGGCAAACTCCTCCGCACCCTGCCGAACATTCGCGCCCAGATCGAAGCCGCCAGCCACATTCTCATCAACAAGACCGACGCCTATCCCGCCGCGCTCATCGGGCAAACCGAAGCCGCCGTTTGCGAAATCAATCCCGCCGTCACGCCGGTGCGCACCAGCTACTGCGCAGCAGACGTAGAACTGTTCGGGGCGCGATTCGCCGGTGTGCAGGGCGGTGAGCTTGCGTCGTGCAGCGACCCGAACTTTGCGAGCTTCACCGTGCCGCTGGACCGCGACCTCGATCTCGATCGTTTCCGCGCCGCGCTGGAAGCCGTGAAGGAAGATGTTTACCGCATCAAAGGATTCGTCGCCATTGCTGGCCGGCGTTTCTATTTGGACTACTCCGCCTCCGGCCTGCGCGTTGAGGAGACTGCGGAGCAACGTCCATCTGAATTAGTCTTCATCCTGCGCCCTCCTCTCACCGCCGCCACCCGCCGTTTCCTCCACAATGTCCGCATCGGGTGTTAAAGGCTCACCTCTGACTCCTGTCCACCGTCCTCAGAAAGACGCCTGTCCGACTTTTGGGTTATCAATCATCGTTTGATTTCACGGGACTGGGTGATACGGTGTGTTCCCGTAGCGATCAAATCTCTTTCCAATCATGAGCTTCAGGAATCTTTCACGAATCGTTTCAGGGTGCGCAGCTTTGTGCGTGGCTGCCATCGTCACCGGCCAGGAAGTGCGAACCACGTCCAGCGACGTGCTGGCGTTTACTGCCGACGGGGCGTGGAAGTCGGCGCCGGTGAGAGGGCAGCG
>CAZGGF010000279.1:0-11004 GCA_964524715.1 uncultured Verrucomicrobiota bacterium
GTGAGTTTCATCGGTGTGTGCGTCTGTTTGTTTGCCGGCATGGTCTTGCCGCCGGTATGGGCCAAGATTGCGACGTTCGCCGGTTGGATGCTCGGGATGTGCTTCACGTGGCCGGCCCTTGAGGCTCTCATCACGGAGGGCGAACCGCCAAATGAGATTCCCAAGCTGGTGGGTATCTACAACATCACATGGGCTTCAAGCGCTGCGGTGGCATATCTTGTCGGTGGCGCGTTCTTTGATCATCTCGGCAAGATGAGCCTTTTCTGGTTTCCCATCGTCATTCACTTGAGCCAGTTGGTGACGCTGATCTGGCTTGATCGCCAGCCCGCCGTGACTGAGCCGCCCATCCCGCCAGCGCCTGCCACCCACACGCCGGAGGCGGCTGCGTTCAGGCAGCCCGTCAGCCCCGCCACGTTCTTGAAAATGGCCTGGCTGGCGAATCCCTTCGCCTATGTGGCGATGAACACCACGCTGTCGGTGATTCCCGGTCTCGCGCACAAGTTTGAACTCACGGTTGCGCAGAGTGGGTTGTTTTGCTCCATTTGGTTCTTCGCCCGCTTCAGCGCGTTCGTAATGCTGTGGCGATGGACCGGCTGGCATTACCGGTTTCGCTGGTTGTTGATGGCGTATTTCGCGCTGATTGCGGGATTCCTGGTGATTTTGCTGGCGTCAGGTCTCTGGCTCGTGGCGTTGGGCCAGATCATATTCGGGTTTGCTGTTGGCCTGATTTACTACTCGTCGCTCTTCTACTCGATGGATGTGGGCGATACGAAAGGCGAACACGGCGGTCTGCACGAAGCGGCCATCGGCGCTGGCAACTTCTTTGGCCCCGCCATCGGCGCGGCTGCGCTCCATTTCGCGCCTTCAAGTCCAAACGCCAGCACATGGGCAGTGGGGGGTGTTTTGTTGGTTGGGTTGGCAGCTCTGATCTGGCTGCGCCGCCAGCACCAGTCGGCGCTGGCGCGATCCACTGGCAGCGTCCCGCCTCGGAGTTGAAAAGCGGTCGTGGTTTGTCAGCGGATACGGTGCGCCAAAGAAAAGAGACTACCGCGCTGATTCAATCGAGCTTCAAATGCTGATCTCGCGGTCCAGCTCTTGGCGTTTCACGCGAAACGTTTTCGTTTCCCTGGCGTTTGCCGTCCACGCGTCACCAGAGGCACTGGCCCGTTCCCGCAGCCACTCAACCTTCGTGGCTTCACCCGCGCCAATCAGCGCCTTCTGTCTTGTCCCTGGCGTTACGCATCAGATGTTTCGGAAATCGCGCCTGACGCGGTCTCTGAAGTCGTTTCTGCGTGCGTTTGTTCGGCAATGTACGCGGTTATGAATTGCCTCTGGCACCTGTTTAGTCCGACACCGGGGCGTGCGGAGACAAGTAAGGCCATACCCTCATCGAAGGATTTGATCAGATGGCGGTGGGCCAGGAGCGCCAGCGCAAATAAGCCCGTCCTACCGTGTCCCTGGGCGCAGTGAACAAATGTCTTTCCCGGCTTAAGCCGGGCGATAGTGGAATGCAGCACCGCCATTGACGGCACACTGGCGTCAAGAATTGGAAGGGCGATATAATTGGCTGATGTTCTGACTTCGTTGGGGTCTTCCATCTCGGAGGTCAAATCCACGTAATTCGAGATGCCGTTGGGTAGTTCACGAGCACTGAGCCGACGACCGAGGATGAGGTCTTCCGAAACGGCATCCGTTGGATGTTCGCGGCTGAGGAAACGGACGAGTTGCCAGATACCTTCTGAATACAGCATGAAGGGGAAGTGAATGGTCTTGCTCCAAATGGGGATGCAGCCGTCAGGCCGCTTTCCAAACACCCGTGGGCCAAGGCCAGCGTATCCCGCGGACAGAGCAAAACAACTCAGAGAGAACCAATGAAGGAGATGCCACCACCCGCCTTGCCGCACGCCCAGATAACTGATCAGTCCACCGAGCGCGAGGAATGTGAGTGAGTGCTTCATCTCTTGTCGAACAAGATTATTCAATGGCAGTCACCAGAGAAAGACAAAGTTCTCATCTTGATTAGTAGCGCTTGCGGGGCCGGCTTGTCTCCGTTGTTATCTCATCGGTTTCGAGTGTGGCTTCGAGAGTATTCTTCGCCTGCCAACGCATTAGGAAAAATCACAGATGAACGCGGATTCACACCGGTGAGAATCATCCCATCTGCGTTCATCTGTGTCCATCTGTGGTTTCATTTCTTCCTCATCGCAGAATGGGGCAGGTGGTTTTGGCCCTTGCCAATAGGGATGGGATGTTGTTGATTACGCGCAGCGTAACGGACATCGCTGAAGCAATGAATACGACTTGCTTGAAATCACTTGGGTGCGCGCGCGGGCGCGGACAGGTGAGCCGCGTGTCCGGGTTTACGTGACTGCCTTCCTGACGCGCGCGGGCGCGCGCATCTCACTGCCGGCGGCTGATTCAACAGCCTCCGCTACGTCGTTTATTTCCCTTTTTGAAGCAAACGGTTTTGCCTCGCTATTGAGGCAAGAAACAACAAGAACCCCAAAACAGAAACACAAGAGATATAGTTATGAAGAAAGTAATCGCAGTACTCACCATGGCATTGTTCGCGTCGGGCGTTTACGCGGGCGAGTTCCCGGACATCAGCATCGCTGAACTCAAGGAAGCCATCAACGCCAAGACGGTCACGGTCATTGATGTGAATGGGACCGAGTCGTGGAAAGAGGGTCACATTCCGGGCGCGATCAACTTCAGCAGCAGCAAAGGCAAGTTGGCGAAGCTGCTGCCCAAAGATAAGGGCGCACTGGTGGTGGCCTATTGCGGTGGGCCATCCTGTGGAGCGTATGCGGCTGCGGCTTCGGCTGCCAAATCGCTTGGCTACACCAACGTGAAACACCTGTCCGCAGGTATTTCCGGCTGGATGAAGGCGGGAGAAAAAACCGAGAAAGGCAAGTAGGAGCCGCTGTTCGGGACGGGGGCAATGCGATGGCAAGAGGGCCACGCGTTGCCCCCGTTTGTCATGCTTCAGGCGGGATTGGAAAAGCGGCCAGCCTGAGATGGAATCGGTTGAGCGAGATTGTGGAATGTGATTTCGGTGCCGGCCATGACCCCGACGCGGCGAAATCATCATGGACAATCGCCCGGTCGGGGATCGGGCCTGTAATAGGGAGGGGGACATTCTCAACAAACTTTGAAATTTGGGCGACGTGATCTTTGCGTAAGTCGTGATATCTGCTGTACTGTATTCGTGCCAGGGGTGGATGGTTTTCTCAGAAACCTCCAGATAAACAGAACCGGTTCCCGGCAGTTTCGGCTGCCGGCCGTCTGAAACGCAGGTGAGGGATTGTTCACAGATGGAGAGCGGTTTTGCCCTTCGTTCTTTGACAAGTGCATTCGACGTGTGCCCTGTGGTGGTCATTTTTGGCACACACATAGGGGGAGACCTGTGGGGTTTGAGTAACCGCAGATCAGTCCAACCCAATCCGACCTGCTCCGACCTTATCCGACCAAATCCGACCTCAAAAGTTCATTTTTGAGCGCCGGATCAGGTCAAAATGGCGCACTTGAGCCCCACGGAGCGATCGACCGCAGACTTAAACGGAGAGTATTTTCGCGTTGATTGGCAGGGTGGCCGGCGTATGCTGCGCGCCTATGAAGGCGATCCACTCTTCACTGTCTCCACTTGCAACCCTCATCCTTTGCGCGGTCCTTATTCTGGGCTGCTGCATGCCAACCATGAAGACTCACGCTCAGCAAATTCCCTCAGGCGACCCGAAGGATTTCTGTGTCAAGCCATGCCTCCACTCGATCGGCTACGCCGGCCTGTGGCGCGGGCAGGCGCAGTTGACGCTGGATGAGTTCCTGGTCAAAGCGAAGGAACTTGGCTACGACTCGGTGATGGTCATGGCCAAGCGTCCGCATTTGTCGCCATTGGATTACGACGCGGCCGCGCGCAAGAAGCTCAAGGCACGGCTCGCTGAACTCAAGCTCACGATGGCGGCGCTGGCCGGCTACTCCGACTTTACCGCTGGCATCGACAAGCCAGGCATTCCAAACGTGGAAATTCAGGCGGCCTATGTCGGTGAAGTGGCGCGGCTGGCTCGCGATCTGGGTTGCCCGATGGTGCGGATTTTCACCGGCTATGAGCGGCCCGGCATTCCCTACGACCGCCAATACGCCGCGGTATTGGAGGGACTTAAGCTCGCCGGCAAAGAGGCTGCCAAATACGGCGTCACGCTGGTAGTGCAGAACCATCACGACATTGCGCTGCATCATGAAGCAATGAGCTGGCTGATCAAGGAAGTGAACCTCCCCAACGTGAAAGTTGGCTGGGACGCATGGTCGCCGACACTGGAGAAGCTCACGCCCGCCGAGATCCGGAAATCCATCCTCAAGATGAAGCCGTTCATCGTGAACACGATCGCGGCGCAATACCGCCGGCAGCCGCGCTTCCATTACGTCCACGAGCTGACCAACTATGTGCGGCAGGAGGATGTGCTGCGCGCGACGCGCATGAGTGACCCCGAGGGGATCATTGACTACAAGGCATTCTTCGGCACGTTGAAGGAAATAGGTTATCGCGGGTATCTCGTCTATGAGATGTGCGAGGTGCTCGACGGCGGGGGGTCCATTGCAAACCTGGACAAGACTGCGAAGGACTTCCTGAAATACGTGGAGCAGTTCAAGTAGAGCTTCCGTTTCCAGATTGCGCGGAGGCAACAGACCTGCGGCGGCTGCATGACACTGCGCGAACGAATCCTTGCCGTGTTTCGCGGAGAGACTCCGGATGCGGTGCCTTACATGTTGGACCTGTCGCACTGGTTCTACCATCGCCGACGCTTGCCGTGGGATTTGAGCCAGTCGTATGTCGAGCCGGAACACGAATTGATTGGCTACCATAAACGCGTGGGTGCGGGCTTCTACATGCCCAACCTCGCCGCGTTCCACTCGGCAGTGTTTCCATCGGACGTGAAGGTCATCACCGAGCGGCGGACCCGCGGCGGCGACACGGAAATCGTCTGGCGGATCGAGACACCGCTTGGCTCGATCGAGCGCGTCCGGATGTGGGAGGAACGGTCTTACGCATGGGGCATCAGCCGATGGGGTATCCAGACTGAATCGGACCTGCGCGTGTTTGGATATGCGATGTCACGGCGTCGTTTCGTGCCCCATTGGGAGAGTTTTGCCGCGTGGGATCGTTGTGTTGGCGATTGCGGGGTCGTTTACCTGCCGCTGGGCTACAGCGCGATGGGGCATCTGCTCAACTACTGGATGGGCGTCGAGGCCGTCGCCTACGCAGCCGCCGACTGGGCCAGCCTGATGCATGAAACGGTGGACAGTGTGAACCTGAACACGCTCGAACTGGTGGACCTGCTTTGCCAGTCACCGGCACAGGTCGTGATCATGGGCGACAACTTCTCCAGCGACATTCAGCCGCCGCAATTCTTTGCTGAATGGTCCGGCGCTTTCTACAACGAAGCCATCGCGCGCCTTCACAACGCGGGCAAGTTCGTCGCCGTGCATGTGGACGGCAGGCTGCGCGGCGCGCTCCGGATGATACGGGACACGGGTGCGGATTGCGCCGACGCCGTGACACCGACGCCGACTGGCGACATCAGCCCGGCTGAGTGCCGCCGGGAGGTGGGCGAGCGATTCATCCTCTCCGGTGGCGTCGCGCCGAATCTCTGGATGCCCGACGCGCCGCTGGCAGATTTCGAAGCGAAAGTGCTGGAGTGGCTCGATCAAAAGAAGACGACCCGCCGTTTCATTGCCAACGCGGGTGACCAGGTGCCGCCGGGCGCCGACGAGCGGCGCATTGCGATCATGCGCGACCTTGTGGAAACACACGGCCGCTTCTGATTAGGACAATCAGTTGAGAGAGCACGCGACTTTGCTGTTGTGGTGCGCACCCCGGGAGTTACACTGCTGCCGAAGTTGCAGAGAACATCATACGACCGTCGGCCTGTCCCAAGCTCTGCTCCTGACCGACCGGAGCCATATGAATCACATCATCAAAGCGAGTTGGACAATTCACACTCCCGGCGCCGCGCTGGGGAAGGGGGGGCATGGGAGGATTTCTTGAAACCTGATCCCGGTTCGTCGGAACTCTCAATCACTGAAGCGCGCTCATCACGTTCCATCCGCACAATGCGATGGTTATTTGCGGGCCTGTTGGCTTTTGCCCTCAATCAGGCCGGGGCGCATTGGACGGAGCAGCCGGACCTGCCGGATTGGGCGCAGCGGGGACGGCTCTACTGGTGTCTCCATTACTCAACGCACACGCGGCCGTTGGTGGATCTCTTTCTTGATGGCGGCCAGACGCTGGTGCACGGCGGTGCGTTCGATTCGGCTGAGACTGCCGAGTATGCACGCCAACGCGGCCTCCGCCTCATGCCCTACGTGTGCAGCCGCACCACGACCACTCCGGAAATGGCCAAACATCCGCAGCTCAAGGACGCGGTTTTGCTCAAACCGGACCGCAGCGAAGTCCTTGCTTACAACAATCCTGTGCGCCGCTATGGGTCGCTTTTCGCGCCGGCTTGGCCGGAGTATGTGCGCGAGAGGACGCGTCAGGTCATGGATCGACCTGATGTCGCGGCGGTGTTTTACGACAACGTGTTCATGTTGGACGACCATCACACGAACGCCGTCGCGGCCTGGCAAACGTGGGCCACCGCGCACAACGTGGACCCGGGCGACGATATGCCGGCGTTGCGCGAGTCGGGGCCGCGGGCGGCGGCGGCGCGCGCTTTCAACGCCGAGACACTCGTGGCTTACTACGCGGGTTTGCGCGCATTCAACCGCCAGCACAATCCGCCGCTGTTGATCTCCCCGAATCTGGGCAGCCTGCCTGGTTACGGCCCGGCGATCATGGAAGCGGGCGCGGTGGACCTCGTGTTCTACGAAACGATGTCGCACCCGCCGTTCGAGAACAACGCGTATCGTTACAAGCTTGGCCTCGCTGCGTCGCATGGCCGGCCAACAGGCATCCTTGCCTATCTGCCGCCACAGATAGGGGCATTGCGGGGCGTGCGAACGTGGCACGAGGGAATGCATCATTTCTTCTGGCCGGCGTCGCCCATCGCAGAGGAGTTTTCCCTCGCTGCGGCTGAGGCGGCTGCTTGCGGCGGCGTTTACATCCCGGCCTACAATTTGTTTCCCGCATTGCCGATCACGGACCTGGCCGACCCGTTTTATCAACGCATTCATCGTGCGATCAAACAGTCCTACACTTTCCTGCGCGCGCACGAAGCGGTATTTTCCAAGGCCCGTCCGGGAAGCAACGTCGGCCTCTTCCACTCTACGACGACGCAGATTCAGGATCGACGGGCGCAGAACGTCGAAGGGTTGGCGCAGACGCTTATTGCCGCGGGTATTCCTTTTGAAGTCGTTGTTGCGGGAGATCTCGCCGGCGATGGCACGAGCGGTTTGGAAACGTTGATCGTCCAGAATGTTCTCTATCTGGATGAGCCCACTGCCGCGGGCATTTTGCGGTTCGCGCAACGCGGTGGGCGCGTCATTCTGAGCGACGGCTACGGCACCTTTGATTCACTTGGTCGTCCCGCGTCTTTCGACTCGGTGAAACGGCTCATGGAACCGTTGCGGTTGATCAACCGGCCGCTGGCTGAATGGAAATTGGAGAACTTCAAAGCCGACCGCGCATGGTATCGCGTCACCGGGCGTGAAGGCCGCGCGACGCTGGAGTTTCCGGGGGTGGCAGGGCGGTACGTCGCACAGATCAAGATGCTCGACGAGAACGATGGCACCTCCAGCTTCAGCCTCGCGGTGCGCGGCCAGACGATTTTTGAAGGCAAGCTCGACTACGAGGACGAAAGCTCGCATTGGTTCATCACGCCGCCCTTCGATCTCGCCCCCGGAGATCCGGTGACATTGACCGTTCGGCCACATGCCGGTGAGATGGGCCGGACAGAGAGTATTGTATTCAGCGCCGCCGGGGCCAGCTTTGGCGCGCCGTTGGGGAAGGGGCAGGTCTTCCGTTCCCCCGTGAAACTGGAGGAGCGTCCGGTGGGTGATTTGATCGGGCTGTTGTGTCCGAAGTTGCGCGTTCCGCAACCGCAGAAAGTCATGGTCAATGTCATGGATGTTCCGGATGAAGGTCTGCAGACGGTCCATCTGGTCAACTACGATTTCCGCTACAAGGTGGACCAGCCGGGAGTGTTTGCGAGTGACGACGGAACCGCGGAAGCGCGGACGGTGTTCTCACGGCCACAGACGGTCGTCCGCAAGCAGCTTCGCATCGGACACCCGCAAAAGATCGCGGAGCCGGTGCTTCAAGTCCACGCCTTTGCCACAACCGCTTGCGAGGCCGATCTGGCCGTGACTATCAACGGCCGTTCCGCTGGCCGCATTCATGGCGCGGATGCGAGGCATTCCGGCTGGACGGAATTGCCGATTGATCGATCACTGCTGACGCATGAGAACGTGATAGAGATTCGGACTGCAGGCGCACTCGACAACAATCGTTGGTGGCAGCTCAGCATAGATACCAACACACTGGCTGGCCTGTCGTCGGTCAGCGCCGACGGCGGCAAGACATTCAAGAGTGACGACCTTTCGCAAGACCTGAAGGTACAGACCGGTGAGTTCATGATCCGTGTCGTGGATCGCCGCGCCGGCGCGACATGCGACGACCCGGCGAATCTTGCTCTCAATCCCGGGTTCGAAGCTCAACGCACACCACATAGTGAAACGAAATTGACTGTTGTTCCGCGCAAACAGATGGAAATCGTGGCGGCTGGCCAGCCGAAACAATGTCTGGCGCTCTCGCCGGAAGCGCCTGCCGCGTGGATTGCGGGCCAGCCGCGCGGCGACTCAACCGTCTATGTCGTGCCACAGGTCGGCATTTACACGATGTTGGTGCTGGCGGACTCGCGTTCGCGGCTGGAACCTTTGCGCACGGCGCACGCCGCGGCGTCACCGTGGACGATTCCGCCCGTGACGACGCCACTGCGTCAGATCGTGACTGACTGGCAGCCCTACGGCAAAGGATTTGCGGCGGATCACGCTGAACCTCACAGCGGCAAACTCTGCGTGTGTTGCGAAACCGGGCCAGGCCGGTCTGCCACGGGTCTCATGCAACAGTTTGATCTTCAACAGAAGGAGCCTCGACCTGTTTGTATTACGGCATGGAGCCGGGCTGAAAACGTGTCGGGCAAGCGCGATGGTGACTACGCGATATTCGTCGACGCCACCTGTGCCGATGGCACGGTGATGAATGGCCTTTGCGCGCCCTTTGCGACCGGAACACACGGTTGGGAACAAGCCGCGTTGCGTCTGTCGCCGAAGGCGCCGATTCGCGTGCTCCAGTTGTACCTGATGTTTCGCCGCCACTCCGGCCGTGTTTGGTTCGATGATGTTGAGCTCAAGATGGAGTAGTTGATGGTGAGGTGTTTTAATTGTTATGGATCAGAGAGTGCGCTTGTGAGCAGCACCTGATGCGTATCGAAGGAGTAACGATGAGCATTCAATCCAGATTCCTGCTGGCTGTCGTATTAGTGTTGTCAGTGTTTGCGTTACACCGTGCGACGGCTTCCGACGTTCGCATTGCCACATTTCAGGCCGATGTCACGCCACCGCTTGGCTCACCGTTGTGTCACGGCAATGTTTCCAATGCGCTGTGCGTCGTGGACCCTCTCACAGCGCGAGGCGTCGTGTTGTTGGCTGCGGAACAGAAACCGATCGTGCTCTGCGCAGTGGATTGGGTGGTCAATAGCAATGCTGGCTACGACGAGTGGCGCAGGACGCTCGCCGAAGCTGTGGGCACCACGGTTGAACGCGTGGCGGTTCATACCGTGCACCAGCACGATACGCCAGGCTGCGACTTTTCGACCGAGGAACTGCTGGCCGAGCAGGGACTGACCAACAGGTTCTCGAATGTTCCGTTCATGCATGAGGCGATTGCGCGCACCGCGAAGGCCGCTCGCGAGGCTATGCGTGAACCGAAGACCGTGACCCACGTCGGCGTCGGTCAGGCGAAGGTCGAGCAGTTCGCTTCGAATCGCCGCGTTGCCGGGCCTGGCGGCAAGGTGAAGTATGTCCGCTACAGCGCGTGCAGAATCCCGGCGGCCCGCGCGGCACCGGAAGGCGTCATTGACCCGTTTGTGCGCGTGTTGAGTTTTTGGGACGGAGACCAGCCGCGTGCGGTGCTTAGCTACTACGCCACACATCCGCAGAGCTACTATGGCAGGGGAGGCGTGAGCGCCGACACCGTCGGCATGGCCCGGGCGATACGTGAAGCTGCATTGCCTGGCGTGCCCCATATCCATTTCGACGGCGCTGGCGGCAACGTCACTGCGGGCAAATACAACGACGGCTCTCCTGAGAACCGGCCCGCGCTCGCCCAGCGGCTGGCTCGGGGATTGGAGGAGGCATGGAAGGCCACGCGCAAGTCGGCGTTGCGGGCGGCGGACATCGAGTGGCATGTAAAGCCCGTCGCATTGCCATTGCGCAAGGAACTGGTTGATGAAGCTCCCGCCATCAAGACGCTGGCCGATTCGTCAGCCAAATTCAGCGAGCGGGCGCGCGCAGCGCGGCAACTGGTGTGGGCGCGCCGCTGCAAGGCGGGTCATCGAATTGACCTGAGCTGCCTGTGGCTTGGCTCGACGCGAGTCCTCCACATGCCCGGGGAGCTTTTTGTTGAGTATCAACTGGCTGCGGAGCAAGTGCGGCCGGACGCGATGGTATGCATGGCGGCGTATGGCGACGACGGCTGCGGCTACATCGGCACCGAGATCGCATATTCACAGGGCGGCTATGAAGCCAGCACGGTGTCACAAGTTGCACCACAGGTTGAGAAGGTGCTGATGGATGGCATGAAGTCGCTGTTAAGCATGGAGAAACGCGAACATTGAAACATGAAGATGTGGGCATTGATTTCATCTGCCCCGTTGCCTCATGGATAAATGACACCGAAGGGCACTGAGTAGGCAGGAATGATTGACTCAGGCTTTCGTGTTTGTTGGACAGTTTACTTTCTCTGTCAATCCCCCTCCTTGCGGGGGAGCGCCCTGCGGGTGGTGGAGC
>CAZGGF010000280.1:0-1933 GCA_964524715.1 uncultured Verrucomicrobiota bacterium
AGCGTTGGACGCCGGAGCGGTTCGTCACGCGCGTGTTCGACGTGGCCCGCGTCCGGCGCGCCGTCATGACCAACAACCCGTTTGACGCACTGGAGCGGCCGGTGTGGCAGAAGTCATTCGCCCGCGACGAGCGGTTCCAGGCGGCGCTGCGCATTGACGAAATCCTGATGGGCTGGGAGGCGAACGCGCCGAGATTGCGCGAGTTTGGCTATGACGTGCAGGCGGGAATCAACGACAAGACCGCCAGCGAGGTGCGCCGTTTCCTCGCCGACTGGACGAAGCGCATGAACCCGCTTTACTGCGCCGTCTCGTTGACGCCGGAATTCATGTTCCCGGACAGCTCCACGTGCAGCCAGCTCATCGAGCGTTGCATCGTGCCGCACTGCCGCGAGCACGGCATCCCGTTTGCATTGATGATCGGCGTCAGCCGGCAGGTGAACCCGGCGTTGCGGCTCGCCGGCGATGGTGTCGTGAAACCGTCGTCCGTGGAGGCCGTCACGAACCTCTGTGCGAAGTATCCCGACAACAAGTTCCTCGTGACGATGCTCTCTCGCGAGAATCAGCATTCGCTTTGCGTCGCCGCGCGGAAATTCCGCAACCTCCACGTCTTCGGCTGCTGGTGGTTCCTCAACAACCCGGTGCTCATTGAGGAAATGACACGGATGCGGCTGGAACTGCTCGGCCTCGGCGTGACGCCGCAGCATTCCGACTGCCGTATCCTCGACCAGCTCATTTACAAGTGGGACCACTTCCGCAAGATCCTGGCGCGTGTGCTCACCGACAAATACGGTGACCTGCTCGCTGCCGGCTGGAAACTCACCGCCGCCGAGATTGAGCGCGATGTGAAACAATTGCTCGGCGGGGAATTTGAACGGTTTCTTGGCCGATAAGTCGTTTGAGAAAACTGGCAATGAAGAAGACCCAACCGGTAAACACCCAACCCACCGCGCCCGCCACCGCGCCGCGCGTCATTTCGAAGAAAGACGCGGCCAAGCGCATTGACGAGGTGGCAGTGGAAGTCCACACCGACATCATCCGCAAGTCCAAGAAGCCGGAGATGCGCTTCCCGATTCGCTCGCTCTCCAACGTCAAGTACGACCCGAAAAAGGGTTACTTCGAGATGATTGGCAAGGAGGCGACGCGCACGCTCACCTACAACACCGTCAAGACGTTCGCCCAGTCGGTGCGCCTGCTTGCCACGACGAAGAACGATTTGCTTCTGAAAGACGACATCGCCGGCAAACGTGAGGTGTACTACAACGCCAAAAGCTGGGGCGAGTGCCGCTTCGACGAACAGCCGGAGAGCGACACCCTGCTCGATGATATGGAGGCGATGCTCGGCGTCAACCGCGAGCAGCTCGGCTACATCCCGGAGGAGCGTGGCGGCGAGGTGACCGGCCCGCTGACGGTGCTTGACCGCGACCCGGCTACGCACGAGGAGATTCGCATCAACTGCGCCAAGCTCGGCACCGGCGCATGGAGCATTCCCAGCCAGGTCGAGCACTTGAGGTTCGAGACGAAGGCGAAGTTCGTCCTCGCCGTCGAGACCAGTTCGCTCTTCCAACGTCTTGTCCACCATCGCTACTACGAGACGGCCAACTGCATCATCATCTCGATGAGCGGCGTGCCGACGCGTGCCTGCCGGCGTTTTATCCGGCGGCTCGCCGACGACCGGGGCCTGCCGGTGCTGGCGTTTACCGACGGCGACCCTTACGGCTACGGCAACATCTACCGCACCCTCAAGGTCGGTTCCGGCCAGTCCGCGCACATCAACAAGGTCTTCTGCGTGCCGCAGGCGCATTACCTCGGCGTGACGCCGCAGGACGTCATTGATTACGACCTGGAAGACGCGACACACCCGCTGGAGGAAGTGGACATCAAGCGCGCGCCGGACGCGCTGAAGAACGACCCGTTCATCAAGCATTACCCGGAG
>CAZGGF010000281.1:0-4496 GCA_964524715.1 uncultured Verrucomicrobiota bacterium
GTCGGAGTGTGTGGGCTTGCGTACGGCAGGACGAGTGGGCAGGGCGCGGCGCCCGGACTGCTCGACCATGCGTATGGGCGCGGTGTAGGCTTCTTCAGCTCCGCTTCCGCTTACGCGAAGGGCGCGTCGGAAGGCATCATCGGCCGAGCGATCGCTTCGCGTCGTCCTGCGGCCGGTTCGCTGACTCGTGCCACCAAGATTCTGCCTCCGTATGAACCGGCGCGTCTTGCCAGTGTCGTCGGCGAAAGCCTGCGGAGGCTCGGTCTTGCAGTGATTGACCTGCTTTATCTTCATCGCTGGGACGCGACAGCAGAGTCGCCGGCGGCGCTTGCAGCGCTCGACGCTCTTGTGCGGGAAGGCAAAGTCCGCGCGCTGGGCGTCAGCAACTACAACTGTCAGCAACTCGAAACGGCGCTGGCGTTGCAGGAGCGGCACGGGTTGGCACGCTTCAGCGTGGTGCAGAACAATCAGAACCTCGCCGTGAGTGACGTGAGCGCGGAGTTGCGGCGGTTCTGCGCGGCGCGGAAGATTGACATCGTCACCTACAGTCCACTCGGGGCCGGTTTTTTGACCGGCAAGCACCGTCATGGTGTGCAGCCCGGCTCGCGCTTCGCCGTAGTGCCAGGACATCAGGATGTCTATTTCCATGAAGCGGCCTACCGGCGGCTTGCGCGACTGGAGTCCGTCGCGGCGCGCACCGGCCACAGCCAAGCGCGCCTTGCGCTTGCGTGGGCGCTGCATCAGCCGGGGGTTGCCTCAGTGCTTGTCGGTGGACGCACGCCCGCGCATCTTGATCAAGCGCTGGCGGCGCAGTCTTTCGATGATCCAGCGCTTTTCGCGGAGCTTGCTGCCGACCGGGAGACGGACCCGGCCTGTTCACAATGAAGCGCCGAAAATAGGCGCAATTTCGTCCGTGCAATCTGCCGGGTTCGTGGTGAAATAGCGGCATGAAGACACCTGCTTCCTGTTCCCGCCGGGATTTTCTCAAGCATTCTCTCACTGCCGCTGTCGCGTTACCGTTGGCGGCGAAATCAACAAGCAGCGTTCACGCAGCCGGGCCTGCGCCAGCGATAGACATCGGTTCCCGGCGCGAATTGTTCGTGGACGATTTCCTCGTCCAGAAGTTCGGGGGCAAGGCGGAACTGCGGCTGCATCATCCGGAGCCGCGTGAGATTGCGTTGGTGCACGACGCGCCGTGGGAGGGCAGCGGCAGCGGTTATCACAGCGTTTTCAAGGACGGCAAGCTTTACCGGATGTATTACAAAGCGTGGCAACTCGACGTGCAGCCTCCGGGCAAGGTCAGTACGAACGCGCATCCGCTCTACTGTTGCTACGCCGAGAGCGACGACGGTATCCACTGGCGCAAGCCGGAGCTGGGCCTGCATGAGTTCAAGGGTTCCAAGAAGAACAACATCGTCATGGTGCCCGGCAAAGCCGGCTCGGCGGTCGCCGACCCCGGCCATCCGGCGGTGTTCAAGGACGAAAACCCGGACGCTTCCGCCGACGCACGCTACAAAGCCATCATCCATTCGGCGAAACCGCATGGTCTGCTCGCGTTCAAGTCACCCGATGGCTTGCGCTGGACGCCGATGAGCGACGGGCCGGTGATTACCAAGGGCGCGTTCGACTCTCAGAACCTCGCGTTTTTCGACCCGGTGCGTGGTGAATACCGCGCCTACTGGCGCATCTTCACAGCGGGCGTCGCAGATGGGACGACGTGGAAGCCGTCAGGCGTCCGCGCCATCCGCACAGCGACCTCGAAAGATTTCCTGAACTGGGGCCCGCATGCCGACCTGACCTACGTGGACTCGCCAGCGGAGCATCTCTACACCAACCAGATCAAGCCTTACCACCGCGCGCCGCACATTTTCATCGGATTCCCGGCGCGTTATATCGAGCGCGGCTGGTCGGACTCGATGCGCGCGCTGCCGGAACTGCAGAACCGCGAGTGGCGCGCGAAGGCGAGCCTGCGCTACGGCACGGCGATCACCGAAGGGTTGCTCATGGCCAGCCGTGACGGCGTGAAGTTCAAGCGCTGGAACGAAGCGTTCCTGCGTCCCGGCATTGAGCGGCCGGGCACATGGCACTACGGCCATCAGTACATCGCGTGGCACGCCGTCGAGACAGCCTCCGCGCTCGCTGGCGCGCCGAACGAACTCTCACTTTACGCGGTTGAGAACTATTGGACCGGCAACAGCAGCGAACTGCGCCGCTACACGCTGCGGCTGGATGGCTTTGTGTCCGTGAACGCGCCCATGGGTGGAGGCGAGATCGTCTCCAAACCCCTGACGTTCAAGGGTACCAAGCTCACCATGAACTTCGCCACGTCTGCTGCCGGCGATATTCGCGTGGAGATTCAGGATGCGGGCGGCAAACCGTTGCCCGGCTTTACGCTCGACGATTGCCCGCCTATCTTTGGCGACTCGATCGAGCGCCCGATCACGTGGAAGAACGGCGGTGACGTTGGCAGCCTCGCCGGCAAGCCGGTGCGACTGCGGTTTGCATTGAAAGACGCCGACCTGTTCGCAATTCAATTCCAATAAAGATCGCCGTGGATGAAACGAATCCCGCTATTCTGCGCGCTGCTGTGCGTGACGGCGTGGGCGGAGACGGAGTCGCAAGGGGCGCAACAGCCGGCTCACCACGATGTCCAACCACCGTCCACAGCGAGGTTGTGGCCGGTGACATAGCTCGCGGCGTTGCTGAGCAGGAACGCCACCGCGCCCGCGATTTCGCCCGCCTGGCCGATGCGGCCCAGCGGCACTTTCGCGGCGAGCCGCTGGACGAAGGCTGGATTGTCACGCTGGACGGCCGGATTCGGGAACGGGCCGGGCGAGAGGCTGTTGACGCGCACTCCCTTCCGGCCCCAATGCACGGCCAGGTAGCGCGCCATCTGCTGGATGCCTGCCTTGCCGACACCGTATTCGATTGGATTCGGATTGGCTGGCGATTCGTAAACGCGCGGGTCGGGTGAGACAGTCCCGTACATACTGGAGAAGAGCACGATGCTGCCGCTGCCGCGCGCGGCCATTGCGTTGCCCACGTCGCGCATGATCAGGAAGTTCGCGGTGAGATTGCCGTGGTTGACAGCATCAAAGTCAGCCTCCGTCAGGTCATCAAGACGTTTGGCAGTGGTCGCGCAGGTCATGTTGACCAGACCGTGCGGCACGCCGCGTTGTTGGAGATGGGTTGAAACAAACGCCTTTGTTGCTGCCGCGTCGGTTACGTCGAGCGAAACGGACGTGACGGCGTTCGCAAGTGATTTGGCTGCGACAAACGCCTCGGCTCGCCCCGGCAAGTCCGCGCAGAGCACCCGCGCACCGAGTTTCACAAGCAATTCCACCGTCGACTGGCCGAGATAACCCGCGCCACCAAGAACCCAAACGTCTTGACCGGAAAAATCAAACGGCATGGAGCTCATGAGCATCGAGCTAACGTCCGTCGGCGGGGTAAGTCAAGCTTCCGCCTTGCTCGTCTTCCGCGAACCGACAATCTGGCGCGCCACATCGAGTATCGGCATGGCCATCAACAGCAATGCGATGCTGAACAACGGCCAGTTGAAGCGCGTCGGCAGCATTTGTCGCAGTGCGGCTTCGCCTTGATGGACGACGCGGATGGCATCAGCCATGAAAACATACAATGCCAGCGCCATGCCGATCACACATGCGAACGCGCTGGTCCTTCGAGGCCACGGCGTGCCCGAGGCGCACGCAAACTGCGTTACCAATGTCCCAAACAAAATCATCAGCCCGGCCACGAGACACGGTGACACCACTGGTCCCCACCACGGCAACGGTATCAGGAACAACACGTCCCAATCCAACAACCCCTTCGGCCAACCGGTCAGCGGACGCAGGAAGATGTAGTAGAAGATGTCCCACACGCCGAACGCGATGACGAAATAACTGAACCGCGCGCGCCAGCCGCGTCCTGCCAACCAACCCGCGCCCGCCAGCATGACCATCGTCGCCGCCTCGCGGATGACTTCCGCCACCGCAAAACCTCCAAACGACGGCAGCGGATTCGGTTGATACGGATCAATGCGCCCGATCAACTTCCGCAGATATAGCACTGCGGCACTCTCCACCCATGCCATTGCCACGGCGAACAGAACCACCACCCACCAGCGATCCATCTCGATAAACTGAGTTTTGCATTTGTTCATAGAGAACGTTTCCTGTCGAACACTTCAACCGGGCTATCAATTACCGCCGCGTGCCGAAACCTGGCGCATATGGCACTACCAGTGCGCAGACGATCAAGCCAAAATCGCATAGCCACTGATTCCGTGCCGAATCGCGCCACGCACTGAAGAACACAATCGCGAAGGCGAAATGCCCGAATCCCTGCCGGGTCACTCTTTTGAGAACTTCCTTTGCCGGGACAAATCACCGGCTGCGTGGTGCGTCACCCGTCGTTTCGCTTCGGCGCGCGCCCAGTTCCAATTTCGCCCATCACCGGCCCCATCCAACCATTGTTTACACAATCCCGCCACC
>CAZGGF010000282.1:0-2676 GCA_964524715.1 uncultured Verrucomicrobiota bacterium
AGCACGTCCTTGGGCCAGTCCTTGATCTCGACACCGGCGGCTTTTGCAAACCGCTCGCGGCAGCCGGCGCAGAAACAGTGGTCGCCGTCGGGATAACGGATGTAATCGAAGTGGATGCCGTCCACGTCGTAGTCGCGCGCGACTTCGACCATCGAGTCCACTTCCAGCTTTTGGTTCTCCAGATGCGACAGGCAAAGCCACGGCTCCTCTTTGCCTTTCGAACTCATCTGGAGCCGGCCTTCGCTGCGCATTTTCTCGATGAACTCTTTCGGCACGCGGTGGCCGGTGTTCCAGTTCACCTTCCAGACGTGAATCTGAACGCCGTATTTCTTGCAGGCGGCGAGACACTTCGTGATCTGGTCGCCTTTCTCCGCCATGTCGGGTGCCTGGGGCAGAACCTTGCTGTTGTAAAACGCCACGCCGCCCCAAAGCATGTTCGGGACGATGGCGGTGAAGCCGTTGTCGGCGAGTCGTTTGATGGCTTCGTCCCACTCCATGCCCTCGACGCCGAACGCGCTGTGGCACCAAAATGCGCGGAACTCGCCGGCGAGCGGTTTCTGCGCCAGGCAAAACGCCTCGGATAGAGACTGTGAGGCGGCTGCGGCCTTCTCAGAGGCTTCGACGTATTTCTCCTTCACGCCAAGCGCCACGGCCTCGTTGCGGAACTTGCGCGCGGCTTCGAGCGCGGCTTTGGCCTTGCGGTTGCCTTTGGCGGTTTTGGTGATGAGCGCGGCGGCTTCGTCGAAGTCTTTGCAGCCGCCGATCTGGCCGATGCGCTTGATGCCGGCGTTGGTGGTCTGCCACCAGAGGTCGGGTTCGAGATGGCCCACCATCGCGAGCAACATCCGGCGCTTGTTGACGATGTCATCGTTCAGCAGGACGTGGGTCATCATGATGCAGTTGTCGGAGGCGATGACGGCGGCGTGGCCGGTGGACTGGCCTTTGTCGTCAAGCCATTCCGCCAGCACGCGGCTGGCGCCAGGAACGGCCTTGGCGTCGTTGATGTTCCACGAACGCTGGCCGACGCGTTGTGGCGTGCCCGGCAACGCGCCATCGGCGAAACAGATGGTGGAGAACTGGCCGGGATTCTTCGCCTTGGTGTGTGCGCCACCCTCAATCTTCACGACAGGCCGGAGCTTCGCAGGCAGGGAGTAAAACACCAACAGTTTGCCACCGCGCCCAAGGAACTTGATCAACTCATCCGCCGCCGTGTCAGGCATGGCGGGATTGTGCGGCAGGATGACGAGCTTGGCCTTGGCGAGTCGCTCGGCAGTCAGGTCGAGGTCGCTGATCATCGAGCAGCCGATGCCGAGGGCGGTGAGATTCTGCGTGATGCCTTCTGCGAACTGATCGACGCTCTTGGCCTCATCCGAGCGGCCGCGCGACAACGACTCAGCACGCACCACTGCGACACTGGCGTCCACACCAAGCACACCGGTCATGCGAAGGTCACCCAGAAGAATCTCCGTGTTTTCGTCCCGGCCGCGCCATGCGGAGATACGAATCGTCTCGATGCGGCTCCAGCCGGCGGGCGTTCCCTCCGAGCGCGTGCTGGCCTTGTTGATCGTGATGGTGTTCCAGCCCGCGGCGTCGGGGAAGAAACCGGTGGAATACCAGCCGCCGCCGCTCTGAAAATAGATGCTGAAGTGTGAAATCGGCGCGGGGTTTTTGCAGAAGATCTTGAACTGAACACCCTGGCACGGCACGAGGTCCAGCTTCACCTTCCGGTCCCATGACGCGCGCTCGATGGCGGTGCCGGCGAAGTTGCACGGCAGGCGCAACGCCTGGCGGCCGTCAAACGTCGCTGCGACGGCGGGCGCGCTGCCGCCCATTGGCCGCCACGCCTTTTGGGCCGCCGCATCATCGGCGTAGCGGCAGTCGTCAATCATTCCCAGTTTGCCATCAGTCGGGGCCGGCGGCGCGGCAAGCGCCGTGAGATGGATGGTAACAAGGACTGCTGCGACAACAGATTTGATGGGCAGATACATGGCGGCTCCGGTTGAAATGCAATTATATAAGGTGTAACGATTCGCAAACGGCCTGAAAGAACCGTGTCAGGCGGAACAATCTCCGTTTCTTTCCGGTGGATGACTCTAGTCGGCGCGCATTCCAAACGTCAAGCGATGTCCCGGCCTGGACCCGCTTCGGATTACGACTTTGCGCTCAACACTTCGTAGAAGCTGAAAGTCTTGGTCTTGCCGCGCAACTGCGTGTCGGGCATCAGCCGGCATTCAAATGCGTCTTTCACCGCCTCGTAGGTGGGCTGGGTGATCAGGATGGTCGTGCCGAATTGTTTGTTCAGTGTCTCCACGCGCGAGGTGGTATTCACGCCATCGCCGATCACGGTGTATTCGAGCCGTTTGTTCGAGCCAATGTTGCCGACGATGACCTCATCGGTGTGGATGCCGATGCCGATGGCAATGGGTGGCTTGCCGGCCATGCCGCGCTCGCCGTTGATCTTCCCCAACAACGCCTTCATCCGCAACGCCGTCTGCACGGCGCGGCGCGGATGGTCCGGCTGGTCGCCGATCGAGCCGAACACTGCCAGCATGCCGTCACCCATGAACTTGTCGAGCACGCCGCCTTGTTCGAACACGGCCTCGACCATCTCGGAAAAATAGTTGTTCAGAAACGCGACCACTTGCTGCGGCGTCAGTTCCTCAGACATTGCCGAGA
>CAZGGF010000283.1:0-11890 GCA_964524715.1 uncultured Verrucomicrobiota bacterium
TAGGCAGCGATCCAGCAGCTTCCCAAGCCGAGAGCTGCAGTTGCGAGGTGCGCGTAGTCGCAAGCGATCGTTGCATCTTCGTGACTGTAAACTGCGGCGGCGGATTCGCCAATCTTCTCACGGTTACGGTTGGGGTTGCCAAAAAACACCAGAACCACAGGTGCTTGGGCCACGAACATCTGGTTAAAGCATGCTTTGGCCAGTTGTTCCTTCCGCGCCGCGTCGCGCACCACGACGACCTCGTAGGCCTGTGCATTGAATGCGGACGGCGCGCCATTGACCGACTCCAGGATTTTCTGCAAGGCCTCGTCGTCGACTGGCTTGTTCTGGTACGACCGCACGGAAAACCGTGCACGCATAAGATCGAAAAATTCCATCGGAATAGTTTCCTTTCGTTGGGAAGACTGTTAACGAATCATGGCGCTGGCGTCCAGCTTACAAGCGACGTCGGTGTCGCCTTCGTTCAGTCCGCGAAGACCAGCGCGGAGGCGTTGGTGGCAGCTTTGACCGCATCGGCAAAGGTGCGTTTTGACACTTGCGGGTGCTTAAGCTTGCCAACGACAGCAGGTTGTGACTCCAACAACGCCAGCGCGTAGGCGCTCTTGACGGCGAAATTAACGTTTTGCGGAAGCGAACCGGTTTGCTGGTAGGTGACGGACTCGGTCATGCGCAGGGTGATGATGCCGATGACGTTGCCGCGTTCGTTGATGAGCGCTCCGCCGGAGTTTCCGGGCTGGGTGGCGACATTGACTTGGAAGTACCGGGGGTCGTCCTCCAGACCGACAAGGCTGTTAATCTTGCCATCGGTGAGCTTGGGAGCGGTGCCTTGCAGGTGGATATTCGGGAACCCAACGGTGAAAACTGCATCGCCCAGTTTCGCATCACGGCTTGTGGCCAGCGGCAATGGCTTGAACGAGCCGTTGGCCTTGAGCAGGGCGACATCGTTGGCTTTGTCGGCGGTGACCAGTTGTGCAGGAAAGCTCGCGGTGTCCGTGCGGATGATGATTCGGGTCGCATCGCGGACGACGTGGAAGTTGGTGACGAAAAAACCGTCCTCGGTAATGAAGAAACCGGAGCCAGAGGCGCGAACCGGTACACCGCTGTTCTTGCGAAATTCGTTGGCACGACGGCACGCTTCTTCGGTTTCCGCGGGCGTCATACGCAGCGAGATCTCTCGTATGCCGTCGCGAGCTGCATGAATGCCTTGCAGAGCGGCAAGGCGCAGCCACTTGTAGGCTTCGACATAATCCTGTCGCACGCCGCGTCCTTGGGCGAGAGCGTTGCCGAAATTACGCTGGGCAATCGGCAGACCCTGTTCGGCGGCTTTGCGAAACCACCGTGCAGCCTCGGCGTGGTCCACCGGGACGCCACGTCCCAGATCATACATAGCCCCGATGTTGTTCTGGCCAAGGGGCAATCCTTGTTCGGCGGCCCTGCGGTACCACTTCAACGCCTCGGCATAGTTGACGGCGGTTCCATGGCCTTGCTCGTGCATGTAGCCCAATTCTGACTGTGCCGGGGCGAAACCTTGTTCAGCGGATTTCTGTAACCATCGTACGCCCTCGGAATTGTTCTGCGGTACGCCTTCGCCTCGAACATGACGCAGCCCGAGTTTGAACTGCGCCTCTGCATTGCCTTGCGCGGCCTTGGCTGACAATTCGGCGAAGTCCGTAAGCTGCGCATGCGTGTTGATGGCAGACAGCCCCGCAAACACCATGCTGGCGACGAGCAAAAGCCCATGGAGTTCGTGGCGCATGGAAGGCTAGCGGGATGCGTTCCCGTCTGCGATAGGTACGGACGCGGGGGTCGGTTTCGCATGAGACTGCATCGCTTCGAGGCGCTGGAGCAATTCGGCAGCGCGGCTTCGAGCCTGTTTCATCTTGGGATAGCGCACGTCCCGATACCCGGTGACTTGCGACGGAAGCCTCAGGAGTTCAAGCCACGTCTTGTAGGTTTCGGGATCGTGGTAGAAGAACTTCGCACAAAGGTCGCAATACCAGTCGCGGAAGTCCTTTTCGTGTTTATGCCAGCGGGGCAACACGCGGCGCATGACCTTGAGATGGCGCATGGCGCGCATCTGCCATTGCTTGCCGCGCATGTCGAACTCGATCTGGAGGCCAAGCACATCGAAGTGTGGCCGATTGATGTGGCTGTAATGGATGCGATCACCACGGGTCGGGTCCACGTCATAGCGGGCACGGTCACGGCGATGCTTTTCCTCGCTGGTCAGGAGGTGAGCGACATAGATCTCGTCCTTGATAAGCATCGCGCGATGCAGGTTGCTGATCACTGCCTTTGTGGCCTCAAAGGCGTGCTCGGCTTTATCCAGGACGTGGATGGCTTTGACCTGATCGAGGAATTTCTTCGCATAGGCGATGCCATCATACTGGATGAGGTCGTAAACACGCAGAGCCAGGTCGCGCAGCGAGTCCACGTCTACGCGGATATGCTCGGCGGCGCGGGCGACGAGATCGCGATAGGCAGCGGCGAGTGCCGCGCCGCTGCGCTTGGTCCGGGAGAGGATGTCGGCCTTGTCGGCGACAACTTCTTCGTAGGTGGCGCACTTCTCAACGGTCGCAAGCTGGCCGGCGACGGCGGCAATTTCAGCGGGAGCGACGACGAGTTTGCGGCCAACGTTGAAAGCCTTGAGGTTTTCATCGCCCGCGCCGCCAACAGTGGCACGGATGGCCCAATCAATATGGTCCAGCGACAGCGGCAACAGGCCGCGCTGGTAGGCAATCCCGAGCATGATCACGTTGGCGTAGAGTTGGGTGCCAAAAAGCCGTTCGCTGACCTCGCTGACATTGTAGCCGAAGTAGGCGTCGCGGCGCGTGTAGCGGCGGATGGTTTCCTCCAGTTCGGCGGGGTCGAAATCGGTGCGCCCCATCAGCGTCGGGATCGTGGGCTGTTTGTGGGTGTTGACGATGGCGGTTGTATGGTCGGGGCTGCCGACGCGCTGTGGGACCTGCGGGTCGAGAGAGCGGACGGCTTCCAGGATATCCACACCGAGGATGAGATCGGCTTTGCCGTAAGGGATGATGTTGGAGCTGTGGTTGGAGCCGCGCGGCTTGAGCGTGATTTGCGAATAAACACCGCCGTTGCGAATGGCCAGGCCCTTCTTGTCGCAGAAGAGCACGTCGTAGCCTTGTTTGTGGGCGGCTCGAACGAGGGTGGCCGTGGAGAGGCCAATACCCATGCCGCCGACGCCCGCGAGGTAGATGCGATAGGGCCTGTCCAGCGGAGGCTCCGTGGGCGAGGGGATGTTCTGCAGGTTGAGCTTGTCCAGTGGCGACGGTGGTTTCTGCCGGCGCAGGATGGTGACTTCCTCAAAAGACGGACAGGCTTTGATCTTGGTGCAGGCGCCATCAGAGACGCACCATGAGAAATCCGTTTGGACCTTGGTCCCGTAGGGCGAGTCGGTGGTTGTCAGCCCGGGACAGCCGGTAGCCCGGGTGCATTCCATGCAGTACTCGCAAACCTCGGGGGTTACGTTGATAAAGCTCTTGCGCGGCAGGAATCCTTTTTGCCGCAGCGTGGCGCGTTCCTTGCTGGCCTCGCGGCGATGGTGAGTGATGCCGCACTCCTTGTCGGCGATAAGAACCTTGACGCCCGGTTTGAGGATCGTTTCCTCCAGCAGTTCCTTCCATTGGGAACGATAGGCGGGATTGGCACGCAGGACTTCCGCCTGGCCATCGCGCCCGGAGAGCAACCCTTCCACAATGCGGTCTATGCTCTGTTGGAACGTGTTCTCGCCCATCAGCCCGCGCGACTGTCCCGGCGTGGTCTGGTGGCCGGTCATGGCGGTGGTTCCGTTGTCGAGGATGATTTAAGTGATGTCCTGACCGTTCTTGAGCGAGTTGGAGATGGCGGTGACGCCGCTGTGGAAGAACGTCGAGTCGCCCATGAAGACGACTTGCTTGTTTGTAATAAACGGGTCGATGCCTGCTCCCGTGGCGCCGCCAAGGCCCATGCCGCTGTAATTGTGCATCAACTCGCTGGTCGGCTCGAACATCAGCATCGTGTAGCAGCCGGTGTCGCCATGGAATATCAGATCCACCGGCGGGCAACCGTGCTCGCGTTCCATGTAATCGGCGTCGCGGAACTGTTTTCTGACCTCCATGAGCACGCCGGCTGAATCGCGGTGGGGACAGCCGGGACAGAACGTTGGCGAGCGGGGAATGATGCGAATGTCGAATGCCGCTGTGCGTCGCAGCAAATCGAGCTCGGCCTCGACCTTCGCGCGGTTCACGCGAACAGCCGGGTCATTCAACTCCAGCAGCAGCGGGGCGATGTTCTCGAGGACGATGGACGGGTTGAGACCACGAATAGAGGGGATGCCGTCGCCATGGGGGAATTGTTTCCCCCACAATGCCGGCCGTTGAAACGCGGCATCGTGCTGGGCGCGATCTGTGAGAATGGCGGCGATCTGCTCCTCCAGGAAACCGCGCCGTTCCTCGATGACGACGATCTGTTTCACCTGTGCGGCAAATTCCGCGACCAGTTTTGCGTCAAGCGGGTAGGTCAGGCCGAGCTTGAGCAGCGGCATCTGGTCGGCTGCGCCAAGGTCTTCCAGCGCGTGTTGAAGGTAATTGTACGACTGGCCTGCGGTGACAAAGCCGATCTCATAGCGTCCGTTTGGATGGGGACCGGGCGACAGGAGTTTGTTCACGCCATGACGGCGCGCGCTCTCAATGAGCCGTTGGGTGCGCAGTGGAAGGTCTTTCTCCTTGTACCATGTGTGTGGCGGCAGCAGCACCATGTCGTTGACGCGCAACTTGGCCGTGTCAAGCGTGGTGCGGTGATGGGTGTTGATCTCAGGATAGCGGTGCGGTCGCGTTTCGACGGAGCCGCCACCATCCATCTGGTTGGTGGTGACCAGGTAGGCGACGTAAAGCTCGGCTTCCCGGGAAAGTTTGAAGGCGAGGTCGATCCAATCTTTCTGCTCCTGGACGGTTGCCGGTTCCATCACGGGCGTCATCAAGTGCTTGCAGATAAAGCGCGAGTCGGTGGGCACTTGGGTGGATTCGCTCCATGGATCGTCGCCAATGACGAACACCGCGCCACCCTCGGGGTGGGCGCCGGCCATGTTGCCGAGGGCGAGGGCATCGCTGGCGACGTGAGTGCCAACGCTCTTGAACGCGGCAATGCTGCGGAGGCCGGCCATTTGGGAGCCATTGAGCATTGCCACAGCGTGCGCTTCGTTGTTGGCGATGGTGGCGCGGATGCCATGCTCCTGGAGAAGCTCTCCCACCGCCTCGGCTGCGTCGAAAAAATTGGCTACAGGCGAGCCAGGGTAACCGGTCAAAAGGTGTGTGCCGCCTTCCACTTCAAGGCAGCCTTTCACCAGGAGTTCGTTGCCGGTAAAAACCTCGATGCCACTCTCCCTCAAGAAGCGGGGGTCAGCTCTCATGCTGTCGCCAACTTTAGCAGCGAGGTGGCATCTTCGCCAGCTTTTGTTGGAATGCCACATTGAGGGCACACTCGGAACTTGTAGCAACAGCCCTGTCGCAGTAAAAATACCAATTTATCATCCAAATGAAACCGCATCGAGGAAACCTGATTCTGTGCATCAGCATCCTGAGTCTGCTGCTGGAGCTGGCCAGTCTGGTTTTGGTTGCGTTGGGCGTGGGGGTGTTTTGCGATCCGATGAAGCCGGCGGGTGGCGGGAGTGTCTTCCTTCGGGCGATGGGAGTGAGCATTTTTGGCAGCGTTTTTGGCTTCGTGGCGTGGTGGATGGCTCGAGAGGATATTCACAAGATGCGTGTGGGAAGGATGGACCGTGCCGGCGGCGTGCTGACGCGGGCCGGGCGCACTTGTGGAATAGCCGGCGTATCGATCGCCGTCGCGGTCGTTTTCATGACGACCATCCTCTGGCTCTTGATTGACATGCCGGGGTCGGATGGCGTGCCAAGGTGGTTCAGATAGCAGTGGGGAGGGGCGTTTGCGCGCCACCAGGGTCATCACACGGGCCCGCTGGATTACTTGAAAAGCGGAGCGTGGGGCGCTGAGACAGGAGGCGGGACGTTTTTCAGCTTCAGATCGCCGCGGCGCGCAAGGGATACTTGAATGGACTGGCCCTGGTCCTTCGCGTAGATGACGCTCTCAACGCGATACGTCGTGTGTTTGGCGGCAATGACATCGGCGATCTTCTTGACGGTGGCGAGGTTTGTCAGGCGGATCTTCACCGTTTGGACACCGTCAGAGAGTTGCGGGATCGTCAGCGTCTCCTTGCTGGTACCGCTGCCGATGTAGCGCATATTGAGGTAGATCTTGTGTTCGCCACCCTCGATTGTCATCGGCTCGTTCAGCCGGTTCTGTATGCGGAAAGTGAACACAGCCGAAGTCTCCAACACGGTGATCCCTTCGAGTTGAAGGTCAACGAGCCGCAGGTCCACGTTCTCCGCAACGCGGCTCGTGGCGCATGCGCCGAGGAAACAAGCCAGCACAACGGAAGACAGAAGGGCAGGAATGCGGCCGCGTTGAGTGTTCATGACGGGATGAGTATTGCGGAGCCAGCCGCCAAAGGCCAGCAGCAACAAACGAGGCTGCGCGCGTTAAGCGGCCATTCGGTGCTTGTGATGGTGGCGGCGGTGCGGTAGAAACTAACAGCGAAGTTACTTCTATGAAGCCCCATCGTGCAACTCTCGTCCTGGTGTTGGGTATCCTCGCACATCATTAATACGACGGCAGTACGGTGACCTTTTATGTAAGTGGGGATGTACAAAGCGAGGGAGCGGTGTAACACCCGCTCCCTCGCCTGCTTTGAAGCAGTGACGGAAAGGGCAGGGAACGTTTAGCGGTCCAAGGTGCCATCTTTCGCATAGGGTATGCACCAAGGGCTATGGCCGGGGTACCGAGGGCGGCCATGCGGTGCTGAAGCAGTTCAGGCACTCTTTGCCGTGCCAGTCTTCTGCTTCTGCCGCTCCTCAACGAACTGTCGTCAAATTCACGAAAACCGCAGTGCAAAAGATACCGAATGGGGAAAATGCTTGGGTGGATGAGGCCAATTCGGACGCTCATGTCTGTTGAAGGTACCATTCCTTGAACTCAACGAACGCGCCGTTGCGGTAGACGAACAAAGTGGTTGTCAAACGATAAGGGGCGTCAGTGGCCAACTTCGTCGCGGTGGCGCGCACTATCCTAATGCCTTCTTTGTTCTTGCTGCCTGTGATCAGGAGGGTGTCACGCGCAGGAATAGCCACAACGGTTTCCCCGTTAACTTTGATCTGATCGCTTTGCCAGATTGAATCCAAAAGAAGGAGACTGGCTTCATAATCTCCTCCAGCGGTCATCATGAAGACGTCTGGGCCTCCACGCAATTCGATCTGTGGAAGAATTCGCCGCAAGTTCTCGACCGCCACACTTCTTAATTCCTCACGCTTGATGCCAAGGTCTTTTAAATCGTTGTCGGAGAAGTAACGGATGTTTTTGCCACTGTCCTCCGCATACACAATAATCAAATCGGTGTTGTAGGGTTCAAAAACCTGGGAGAGTTTGACTCCTTTTGCGCCCCTTGCTTCCAGGCTTGCTTGGATCTCGTTTGCCCACGCCTTGTCCTTGATCACAGGTACGATTTGTGTGCGGACAATCTTGTTTTCCTTTTGGATCAAAGTTTCGAGAAGCGATGCGATGTGTTTCGATATAATTCCTGCCTTATTATCGGGATCGAGACCATATTCCTTGTAAGCATTATCGAGGAAGACTTGGTGCTCCTGCTTTTGCGCGTCGACAGTTCGAAGCTCCAGCGGATTGACGATGTCCACCGTCAGGTTGGTGGCGCTCCTCCGAAGTTCAACAGCGTATGAGTCAGTGAACTGCGTCTGGGAAACAAGATTGTTCGTGGGAGGCTTGCACGAACACAGAATGCAAATGATAGCGACAACTACCCATCTCATTCAGTTCACACTCCAAAAAACAGAGGGGCGGCACGAGGCCGCCCCTCTGCTCGGCAACGACTTCTTTACACGCTCTTGGGCATCGGCGTCCAGGCGCCCTGGGCGGCGCTGCTCTTGATGCACGTTTCAATGAAGGCGAGACCCATCCAGCCGTCTTCGACGTTCGCATACTTTGCGCCGTCGCACTTGAAGGGCTTGCCGGCCTTCCATGCGCGCACGTCCGCTTCGAAGCAGCGGTGCAGCCGTGCGAAAGCATCGTGGAATCCCTCCGGGTGGCCGGCCGGAATGGTCGGCTCGGCCATGAGGTCGGCGGGCACATCCTTCGGCAGGAAACCGTCACCCGGTGTCACCGCACCGCGGCTGTAAACCCGGTCCGGTTGGTTCGGCAGACTGATGGTGAGGGATTCGGGATTCTCCTGGCGCCATTGGAGCGTGCCTTTGGTGCCAGCGACGAGAACGCCGAGGTTGTTTTTCTGGCCGATGCAGATCTGTGATGCACGCACCAGGGCTTTGCCGCCGTTGCTGAGCTTGCAGTAGATGGTGAAGTGGTCATCAATCGGCCGGCCTTCGACAAGCATCTCCAGATGAGCCGCGACGTCGGTAACGTTCAGGCCGGTGACGTAGCGGAGCTGCATCAAGGCGTGAGTGCCGATATCGCCGCCGCAACCGGAGCCGCCTGCGAGCTTCGGGTTGGTGCGCCATGTGGCCTGCATCTGACCGGTGGCTTCGAGCCTGGTGGCAAGCCAGCCTTGCAGGTAATAGCTGTCCACCCAGCGCACGTCGCCGAGGAGGCCGCTGCGCACGATGTAGCGCGAGAGCCGGCTGGTCCAGTGGCCGAGGTAGGTGTGGGCGACGCAGAAGGGGACGTTAAGCTGGCGCGAGGTCTTGACGAGATCCTCCGCCTCCTTGAGGTTCATGCAGAGCGGTTTTTCGCAGAAGACAGCAATGCCCGCCTTCATGGCCTTCATCGCCGGGTCGTAATGGACGAAGTTCGGCGTGACGATGAGGATGTAGTCGAGTTTCTGGTCCTCGGGCAGCGTCGCATTGGCGGCGATCATCTCGTCGTATGAACCGTAGCCCTTGATCGGGTAGGGCCAATTGGCGGCTTCTTCCAGCGCGACCTTAGGGTCGGGGAAGAGCGCGGCGGCCGTGACACGGCGGGTGCCGTCAGAGTGGATTGCCTTTTGGTGCGGCTGGACGATGAACGCGCCTTTGCCGCCACCCACCAGACCGACATTAAGAGGTTTCTGTGACATGTTGTTTCCTTTCGTGTTGTTGTTCGCTTAGATGAACTCGTTGATCAGATTTTCCAAGTACTCCTGCCGCCCGCTGACACACGGCGCGGCGTCGCCCTTCTTGAGGATGTAGTCTTCAAGGTCCTTGAAGTTCGCTTTGCCTGCTTCGATCTTCGCGCCGATGCCGCTGTCCCAGGAGGCATAACGTTGTTTCACAAAGTTGGCGAGGCGGCCGTCCTTGCGGATGGCGTAGGCGATCTTCAGGCCGCGCGCGAACGCATCCATGCCGCCGATATGCGCGTAGAAGAGGTCCTCTGGCTCGAAGCTCTCGCGGCGGACCTTGGCATCGAAGTTCAGGCCGCCCGTTGTGAACCCTCCCATCTTCAGCACGGCGAGCATGATCTGCGTCGTAAGATAGATGTCCGTGGGGAACTGGTCGGTGTCCCAGCCGAGCATCGGGTCGCCGACGTTGGCGTCAATCGAGCCGAGCGCTCCGGCGGCGGCAGCGGTCTCCAGGTCGTGCTGCATCGTGTGGCCGGCGAGCGTGGCGTGGTTGGTTTCGATGTTCAACTTGAAGTCGCCGAGCAGGCCGTATTGGCGCAGGAAATTCAAACACGCGGCGGCATCGGAATCGTACTGGTGCTTGGTCGGCTCTTTCGGCTTCGGCTCGATGTAAAACTGGCCCTTGAAACCGATCTCCTTCTTGTAGTCCACCGCCATGTGCAGCAGTTTCGCGAGATGGTCCAGCTCGCGCTTCATGTCGGTGTTGAGCAGGGTCGAGTAGCCTTCGCGGCCACCCCAGAAGACGTAGCCCTGGCCGCCAAGCTCCATCGTCACCTCCATCGCTTTCTTCACCTGCGCGGCGGCAAACGCGAACACGTCGGCGTTGCAACTGGTGCCCGCGCCATGGACGAAGCGGGGATTTGAGAACAGGTTGGCCGTGCCCCAGAGCAGCTTGACGCCCGTGCGTTTCTGTTCCTCCTTGAGCACACGCACGACGGAGTCGAGGTTCTTGTTCGACTCCTTCAGGGACGCGCCTTCGGGTGCCACATCGCGGTCGTGAAAACAGTAGAACGGCGCGCCGAGTTTCTCGAAGAACTCAAATGCGACATGGGCGCGCTTAATGGCGTTGGCGACGGTATTTGTGCCATCGTCCCAGGGTCGCAATGCCGTACCGGGGCCAAACGGGTCGCTGCCGGTGCCGCGCATTGTGTGCCAATAGGCTACCGCGAAGCGCAGGTGATCGCGCATGGTCTTGTCGCCGACCTTCTCGACGGGGTTGTAATGTTTGAAGGCCAGCGGTTTCTTCGAGATGGGCCCTTCAAACTCGATCACAGAGACGTTCGGGAATGCTGCAGCGGCCATGATATGGTTTGTCCGTGTTTCGGCGGTTGATATTTCGAATTCCTGTGCGCGGATAGATAAGCGAATTGGGGAATGTCAAGCAAGCCAAGAAAATGGGGGGCAAAACAGCTATTGAGCGGCGACCTTCCTGATATCGCTCTCGCAGACGACGCGGAAGCCGACGTTGAAGACGCGCTGCCATGGCGGATAGCTGAGGCGAAACGCTGAGCGTGCGCGAAGCGGGCGGTCGTAGAACGAGCCGCCGCGGACGACCTTGGGGCCGTCGGGCGAGCCGCTGTCGCGGCCATCATGGGTGTAGGGGTAGGGCCGGTAGGTGGTGAGGGTCCACTCGGCGGCGTTGCCGTGCATGTCGAAGAGACCCCAGGCGTTTGGCGGATACTTGCCGACGTTTCCGGTGACGATCTCGCCGTCGTTGATGTTGGTCATCGCGGGAATCCACTTGGGCGAATCTCCACGGCAAAGGTTCTCCAACCGCTCATCGGCAAGGTTGGCGAGCCTGGCAAAATCGGTGGCACAATCGCCGAAATTGAGCGGCGTGGTGGTGCCGGCACGGCAGGCGTATTCCCACTGCGCCTCGGTCGGCAGCGTGAACTTGCGGCCCGTCTTCTTCGAGAGCCACGCGCAGAACTCCATGGCCCGGTTCCACGAGACGCGGACGACCGGCTGTTTGGCGTTATTGACGGCGACGCCACGCGTAGTCTGGTCCTTGTTGAAGACGCTGACGTAGCCGTTGTCGTGCGACGGGTCGAACAAGGCATATTGCTCGGCGGTGACCTCGCATGTGCCCATGTAAAAGGCCTTTTCGACCTTCACGACGATCTGTGGATATTCATCGACGCAACCGGCGGTATCGCCCATGGCAAATTCACCGGCTGGGATGAGCGCGAGATCGAGTGTGACACCCGTGGCAAGCGTCAGCTTCGTTTGGGCCGGCGCGCCGACGGCGGCTTGGCGGCGTTTTGCCTCGGCGGCATCGAATGGCCAACCCGGGGGATTTTTGATGCTGGGTTTTGGATCTTGGATTGGTTCAGGTTTGATGAACTGGATCGGCTCGCGTTTCGTCTCGATGATCGCTTCCGGGTCGGTCGGGTTGTTGGCGAATCGCGTGCGGAACTCAATGCGGCGTTCGCGGTAGTTGCCTTCGATCTTGCGGTGCTCGCTCCACGTGCCATGGTCAGGGACGTTGAGGTCTATCCACGTATAGAGCCGGTCCCAAGCTTCGGTATCGAGCTTTACGTTGTGGTGGCCCTTTTTCAGCATCTGGACGAGTTCGCTGGTGTCGGCGTTCCACTCGAGGGGCACCGGCAGGTGGTAATCGCTCTCCGGACCGGGCCGGCGCACAAATGGATGCAGCGCCAGATACGACGGTGTGAAATTGCGCCAGCCGTTTTGTGG
>CAZGGF010000284.1:0-55797 GCA_964524715.1 uncultured Verrucomicrobiota bacterium
AGGCCGAGTTGCGCGGACAGGTTCAGCAGCGCGACACCGAACTGACCGCCACGCGCGAGGAGCGGGCCGAAGAACAGCAGGGTCGCGTGGCCGGCGAGACCAGGGGGCAGACCGCGGCCGCGCGACTTGCCGGGCGCACGCAACAACGAGCGGAGGCGCGCGCCGACCTCAGGGCCGTGTAGGGCAGGGCGCTGGGTGGTTTGCGTGACGGGTTTGCCGCGCTCTCGTTGAAGGCACTGAAGGAAACGCAGCCGGAGTTCCTGCGATTGGCCAACGAGACCTTCGAGAAGCTGGCCAAGACGGCCGACGGCAATCTCAAGGCGCGGCAGGAGGCGATTGACGGCGTGATCAAGCCGCTCAAGGACCAGTTGGCCGAGTATCAGAAGCGGTTGCAGACAGCGGAGCAGAAACAGACCGAGACGCTCGGCGCCGTCCGCCAGCAGCTCGAAACGCTCCAGAACCAGAGCCAGTCGCTCGCCAGCGAAACCAATCAGCTCCGGCGCGTGCTCAGTTCCAGCCAGGCGCGCGGCCGTTGGGGCGAGGAAACGCTACGCCGCGTCGTCGAGGCGGCGGGCATGAGCACCCACTGCGATTTCGTCGAGCAGACTGCCTCGGGCGACACACGCCCCGACCTGCTGGTGAAGCTGCCCGGCGACCGCGTGATCATCGTGGACTCGAAGGTGCCGGACCTTGAATTCCTCGCCGCGCTCGGCACGGCCGATGAGACGACACGCCGCGAGAAGCTCACCGCCCATGCCGCGAAACTCAAGGGCACCATCCGCGATCTCGCCGCGCGCAACTATCCGAAGCAGTTCCCGAACGCGCTCGACAGAGTCGTGCTCTTCGTGCCGGCCGAGTCGCTGTTGAGCGCTGCGCTGGAGGGCGACCCGAACCTCATCGTGGACGCCGCCTCGCAGAGCATCCTGCTCGCGACGCCGTCATCGCTCATCGCGTTGCTCTACGCCGTGGCGATGAGTTGGCAGCAGGACGCGCAAACACGCAACGCACGGGAGATCGGCGAGGTGGGCAAGGAACTTTTCGAACGCGTGACGAAGTTCATCGAGCATTTTGTTGGCATCCGCGAGGGGTTGGAGAAGGCCGGCAAGGCGTTTGATAACGCGCTCGGCTCGTATGAGCGCCGTGTGCGGCCCAGCGGCGAGAAGTTGATCAAACTCGCCGGCGGTCTGGTCGACGCGGAACTGCCGGAGATCAAGCCAGCCGAAACGATGCTGCGTCAACTGCCGGACGATCGACAGAGTGGCTGAAGCGGCGACCCGCTTGTGGGCCGCCGCTGCCACGGCAGAGAGACACTGATGTTGAAGTGCCGGATTACGACGCGAGGCTCTTCATCATCGCGATCTCTTTCTTAAGCACGCCCACCTGTTGTTCCGGCGGGAAGTGCTTCAGGCACTCGTTTTCCAGACAGAGGTCCGCCTGATAGTTCACCTTGCGCAGGATTCCCACGACGCGCTTGTAGTCAATGTCGCCGTCATAGATCGGCGCGGAGTACTTGGCGTATTCCCAGCCGATGGGGCGGCGGACGTTGCGCTGATCCTCCGGGTAGCGGACGCTCTTGCAGTGCGTGTGAACCACGCGCGGCGCGAACTTCTCGATGATGCCGTAGAGGGACTCCAGCGGATGGCCGAACCAATAGAGGTTCAGCGCGTCGAGCGTCAGGCCGAGCTGCGACGAGCCGACTTCGGTAAACAGCTTCTCCAAAACATCCGGGTTGTTGGTGAACCGGCCGTGGTTCTCAATGCCGTACCGGACCGGCTTGCCATCGGCAACTTCGCAGATGGCTTTGCAGGCTTTGACGGCCACTGGCAGAAACTGGTCGATCGGCGTCTTGCGCGGCACCACATCGATGCGGACGATCTTGACCTTGAGTTGCTCCATGGCCGGCACGAGCTTTCGTATGCAGGCGACCTCATCATCCAGCTTTTCATCGAACTTGTTGTGCATGCAAAACGCGGTGATCGTGGCGTGGTTGGCGGCCAGATCGTCCGCGAGCATCTTCACGCTGTCCGGGTTGGCGAGACTGTATTTCTTGTCGGGATGGAAGAGACTGGGGCAGAGCAGATCCAATGTGATGTCCACCTCCAGGCACGAAACCCCGATTTCCTTCATGGCGGCCCAGCAATCGGGCTTGCCGGTGGTCTTGAGCAGGACGTCGCGGCTGGCGACAGCGAGGCGGCGGCGTTTCTCTGCGCCCTGGCAGAGGTGGCTCGTGGCGGGCAATCCTGCGGCCAGCGCGAGGCCGGCGGCGGTGTGCAGGAAGTGGCGGCGTGAAATGTGGTGATCGGTTTTCATGGCAAGGCTTTTTGTCTTTATGTTCGGTTCTGGCTCGGGGTTCAACGGCTGTCGGACTCACAGGTCTTTCACATGATTTGAGCGACGCGCGCATCCTATGCTGACCCATGTCCGAGCCGCTACACGAAAGTCCACGCTCACTGGTACTTTCCCGACGCTGCCGAGGCGCTAACCGCCGGTCTGCCGATCGGGTAACGGTGTAACTCCTTCAATCACTGTACGTTCTGCGCGAAGCCGGCCTGTTAGAAACCGGGAAGAACCACCAGACAATCGCTGGTGGTCTGCCACCGGGAGGCCCGCGGGCTGGAAAGACAGGGTGCCAGGGACTGGTCGAACACCTCTGCCAGAGGCTAAAAACCGTGCAAATTCCTTCGTTGTTCAGACACCGTTTGACTTCGCTGCGTGGGCGGCTATGATGACCCCGTCTCCCAGATGAAGCCTGACGACCAAATTTTTTCGAGACTCGCCGCAGACGAGGCAGAGTGGCTGCCAACCGACGGCGGCGAGGGCCGGCCGCGCGAAGCCTGCGGCGTGTTCGGCGTATACAACCATCCCAACGCGGCGGAGCTGACTTATTTCGGCCTCTACGCGCTGCAACACCGCGGCCAGGAATCCGCCGGCATCGTGAGTCACGATGGCGAGCGTATGATTGAGCACAGGGACATGGGCCTGGTGTTTCAGGTGTTCAAGGATCACATCCTGCGAACGCTCAAGGGCAGCATGTCGGTGGGGCATGTGCGTTACTCGACCACCGGATCATCCTCGCTGGCCAACGCGCAACCGTTGATCGCGCGCACCGGCCGCGGCCAGATTGCCGTTGCCCACAACGGCAACCTCGTTAATGCCGATCCCCTGCGTGATGAGCTGGAAAGCCAGGGCTCCATTTTCCAGACGACCACCGATAGTGAAATCATCCTGCACCTCATGGCGCATGGCATGAAGAGAGATGCGCACACCAACCTCTGCGAATCGCTGCGGCGGCTGCAAGGGGCGTATTCGCTCGTCATTATGACCGAAACCGAGTTGATCGGCGTGCGCGATCCGTTTGGCTTCCGGCCGCTTTGTCTTGGCAAGATGAAATCGCCCGGGCCCAAAGGCGGCGACACGTGGATTCTCTCCAGCGAAACCTGCGCGCTCGACCAGATTCAGGCTGAATTTGTCCGCGATATCGAGCCGGGCGAGATTGTCATCATTGATCAAAACGGCGTGCGTAGCGTCAAGCCGTTCGACCCGTCGCCTTATCACGCGTTGTGCATTTTCGAATTTGTCTATTTTGCGCGGCCCGACTCGACCCTCTGCGGCCAGACGGTCCATCGCGCCCGCGTGCATCTCGGACGGCAGATGGCGCGCGAGCATCCCGTGGATGCCGATATCGTGGTGCCGGTGCCCGACAGTGGCAATTCCGCGGCGCTCGGCTACAGCCAGGAAAGCGGCATCCCGCTGGAGATGGCGTTCGTCCGCAATCACTACATTGGCCGCACGTTCCTCCAGCCGAGCCAGCTCATCCGTGACTTCTCCGTGCGCGTGAAGCTGAACCTCATGAAGGATGTCGTTCGCGGCAAGCGGGTCATTGTGGTGGACGATTCCATCGTGCGCGGCACCACCAGCCGCGCGCGCGTCGTCAGTCTCCGCGAGGCCGGCGCGAAGGAAGTGCACATGCGCGTCTCATGCCCGCCGCACAAGTGGCCGTGCTTCTACGGCATCGATTTTCCGCAGCGCAAGAAACTGATGGCGGCAAACTATAGCATCGAGGAAATCCAGCGTTTTCTCGGCGCCGACAGCCTTGGCTACCTGTCGCTCGAAGGGATGATCAACGCCACCGGCCTGCCCGCCAATCAGTTCTGCACCGGTTGCTACACTGGCAACTATCCGGTGAAGAGCGACCCCGAAATGGACAAACTCGTACTGGAGAAACGCCACGCACGGCCTGCCAAGGTCGGCGATCTTATCAGCGAAGATTTACAGAAACGGTTGTTATGAAGAACGCTTCCGCTTATGCCGCCGCCGGCGTCAACATCGCCCTCGGCGACGCGCTCAAATCCAAGCTTCCCCAACTCGTCGCTCGCACGCGCCAGCCTGGTTGCCTCGGCAAGATCGGCGGCTTCGGCGGGCTCTTCGAACTGGACACAAAGAAGTACCGCCGCCCCGTGCTCGTTAGCAGCGCGGATGGCGTTGGCACTAAGCTGAAGATCGCCGTCATGACCGGCCGCCATGACACCGTCGGCCAGGATCTCGTCAACCATTGCATCAACGACATCGCCGTGCTCGGTTCCAAGCCGATCTACTTCCTCGACTACATTGGAATGGGCAAGCTGGAGCCGGTGGTCTTCCATCAGCTCATCGCCGGTCTTGCCAAAGCCTGTGCCGCGGCCAAGTGCGCCCTCATTGGTGGCGAAACCGCGCAGTTGCCCGACATGTATGCGGCGGGCGAATACGATCTCGCTGGCACCATCGTCGGCGTCATCGAGCGCGACCGCATCCTCGATGGCAGCCGCATCCGCCCCGGCGACGCCATCATTGGCCTGCCCAGCACGGGTCTCCACACCAACGGCTACACGCTCGCCCGGAAGATTCTCTTCGGCGAACTCGGCTACCGTTTCAACGACCGGTTGGAGGAACTCGGCTGCACCATCGCCGACGAACTGCTGAAGGTCCACCGCAACTACGGCCCGCTCATCCTGAAACTGCGCGACAAGAAATCGCCGCTGGCCGACGCGCTCAAAGGCTGCGCTCACATCACCGGCGGCGGCTTCACCGGCAACATCCCGCGCATCCTGCCGAAGACTGTGGACGCCGTCATCCGTCGTGGCTCGTGGCCCGTGCTGCCGATCTTCTCCATTCTCCAATCCGGCGGCAACGTCAGCGACGAGGAAATGCACGAGGTCTTTAATATGGGCATCGGCATGGTTCTGGTCGTTGCTGCGGACAAGGCCGATGCTGTCCGCCGCGCTTGCGGCAAGGGTGCGCAGTTCGTCGGCGAGATCGTGAAGGGTAAAGGCATCTGCCGGCTGCAGTGAGCAGCGCTGGCATTCTTGTCCGCGGTGTTTGCCGATACCGCGAGCCGTTGCAGGCGAGGGTACCTGTGCTACGGTTCAAGAGGCGTTCAATGAAATCGAGACTCTGGCTGGCGATATCGCTGTTGGTTTTTGCGGCTCTGGTTGCCGTTCCCGCTCAGGAGAAGGACAAAAGGCTCCATTCCGGCGGCTCGAAAGGCTGGGGCTTGCAGAAGGCGGAGGTCAAAGACCCGCAATTGCCCCGCGTCCTGCTCATTGGCGACTCGATCCTCAATGGCTATCGTGCGACCGTCGCGAAAGCGCTCGAAGGCAAGGCGAACGTGGACGCGTGGGTCAACCCATTCCATCAAGCATCTGGCGGCCTGCACGAGCAACTCAAGGGCGTGCTGGCCGAAGGGCCTTACGCCGTCGTTCACTTCAACATGGGCCTGCACGGCTGGCAGAAGGGGCGCATTCCGGAAGGACAATTCATCCCGCTCACGCACAAGCTCGTCCACACGATTCGTGACAACGCGCCGCGGGCCGCGCTCATCTGGGCCAGCAGCACGCCGGTGACGGTGAAAGGTGAGCCGGGCAAGCTCAACCCGGAGATCAATCCCATCATCGTTGAGCACAACCGCATGGCCGCACAGGTGATGGAGGAGGAAAACATCCCGATCAACGATCTCTACGCGCTAATGGTGACAAAACTGAATCTCGCCGCCGGCGACCAGTTCCACTGGAAACAGGAGGCCAAGGTGATTCAAGGCCAGGCTGTCGCCGGGATCGTTTTAAAGTATCTGTCGGCAAAGAAGTAACCACGCCATGAGCGCCGACCCCCATAAACCCCTCGTCACTTATCCCTGTTGCTGGGACTACAAGATCATCGGCATGGACACCGGGCGGATACGCGCGGTCATCGCAACGGTGGTGACGGATGCCGAGCACACCGTCGCTGATTCCAATCGCAGCCGCAACGGCAAGTATTGTTCCGTTGCCCTCGCGGTGACTGTTCGCGATGAAGAGCATCGTAACCGCATCTTCATGGCACTGCGCAGTCATCCTGACGTAATCATGGTATTATAATCCGACAGACGGAATTGATCTGGATCAATTACTGCCGAGCCGGGCTGGGTTAGTTTCAGAGGAAATCGCAGCAAGGAGCAGAATTGAAACGCTGGACTTCCATCAACAAGACCGTACTGGTGGTGCTGGGTACGGCCGTGGGTTTCGCCGTCGGCGGCGGACTGTTCACATTTGTCTATGCCAAGGGGGCGTCGTACTTGACCAACGATCCCGCGGCGTGTGCCAACTGCCATATCATGAACGACCATTACGCGGCGTGGATCAAGTCGAGCCACCACGCCGTGGCGGTGTGCAACGATTGCCACACACCACCCGGTTTTTTCGCAAAATACATGACCAAGGCTGAAAACGGTTTCTGGCATTCGTTGCACTTCACCACGGGCCGTTTTCCCGACCCGCTGCGAATCAAGCCGCGCAATCACGACGTGACAGAGCGTGCCTGCCGCAAGTGCCACCAGCCCATTGTCGAGGCCATCGAAGGTCCGCATAAGGCTGGCTCGCAGATTTCGTGTATCCGTTGCCATGCCGACGTAGGGCATCCTTTGTAAGCAGGTGACTTTTTTGAAACGAACAGGAAAACCTCTTATGAGCGCAAACAACAGTCCAAGCCAGCAGCCCAATCCATCGTTCTCTTCACGCAAGGCGCTGAAGCTGGTCGTGGTCGCGGTTATCGTCGCGGCCGTCGTCTCGTTCGCGGTCATCGCGTTCCTCGTGAACATCATGGAGCGCAAGCAGGAGGGGAAGAACCCGTTTTACCACGTCGTGGAACTGACCGACACCACCGAGGACCTGGCCGTGTGGGGTAAGAACTTCCCGCACCAGTATGACGACTACCTGAGAACGACCGACCAGGTGCGGACGAAGTTTGGCGGCAGCGAGGCCATGCCGCGCACGCCGACGCAGGCCGATCCGCGTTCGGTCGTGGCGCAGTCCAAACTCGAGGAAGATCCGCGCCTGAAGACGATGTGGGCCGGTTACGCGTTCTCGATAGATTTCCGCGAGGAACGCGGCCACGCGTACATGCTGGATGACCAGACCTACACCAGCCGACAGCAGAAGCCGCAGCCCGGCACCTGCCTGCACTGCCACGCGTCGATTTATGTGCCCTACAAAAAACTGGGTGGCGGCGACCTGATGAAGGGCTTCGAGAAGATGAACCCGATGCCGTTTGCCGAGGCGCGCAAGCTCGTGGAGCATCCGGTGGCGTGCATTGACTGCCACGATCCCGTCACGATGGCACTGCGCGTCACGCGGCCCGGTTTCCTCGAAGGCATCAAGGCCCTGAAGGCTTCGGAAGGCGTGAAAGATTACGATGTGAACAAGATGGCGACGCGGCAGGAGATGCGCTCGTTTGTTTGCGGCCAGTGCCACGTCGAGTACTACTTCAAAGGCCCGGAGAAACGGTTGACCTACCCGTGGCACAAGGGGCTGAAGGTCGAGAACATCCTCGCCTACTACGACGAGGTGAAATTCAAGGATTGGGAGCACAAGGAGACGGGCGCGCCCGTGTTGAAGGCGCAGCATCCGGAGTTCGAGATGTGGAATCAGGGCATTCACGCGCGCTCCGGCGTCGCCTGCGCGGATTGCCACATGCCCTATAAGCGGGTCGGCGCCGTCAAGATCAGCGACCATCACGTCCGCAGCCCGGTGTTGAATATCAACCATGCTTGCCAGACCTGCCACAAGTGGCCCGAGGCCGAGTTGAAGGCGCGCGTCGAGACCATCCAGACCCGCACGTTCAACTTGCGCAACCAGGCGATGGACGCCCTGATGGACCTCATCAAGGACATCAAGGCTGCCAGGGATGGCGGCAAGGCTGGCGAGACGCTCGCCAAGGCGCAGGATTTCCAGCGCAAAGCCCAGTTCTACCTCGACTTCGTTGAGGCGGAGAACTCGATGGGTTTCCATGCCCCGCAGGAGGCTGCGCGCATCCTTGGTGAGTCCATCAATTTCTCGCGTCTTGGCCAGGTGGCCATCCGCGACGCGAAGTGATGCCGGATGGCTGCGCACGGCAGGCAGACTGTTGCACGCGGAAAGCTTGTTGCCGCGCGCGGTGCTGCTATAAACATCGCGCTCTTGGAATTACCGCGAAGGATGCTCATGAAGACACTGATTCGTCTCCGTCTCACCGGCGTTGCGTTGTGCTTGCTGGCGGCGCTCGTCGTTGAGGCCGCCGACCCAATCACCGCCGAACTCAAGTCGCCCGACGGCAAGGTGGCCGTCACGGTTGCGGTGCGCGACGCTGGCAGTGAGAAAGGCGGCTTGTTCTACAGTGTCTCCTATCGCAGCAACCCGATCCTAGCGGAGTCGCGACTCGGTTTCACGTTCAAGGACGGGCCTGCGCTCGTCGGCGGATTCAAAATCGTCCGGCTCGACCGCAGCAGCCACGATGAGACGTGGAAGCCGGTCTATGGCGAGCGCAGCAGCTACCGCGACCATTACAACCAGCTCGTGGTCGAGCTGCAAGAAACCGAGGTCTCTCGCCGGTTGATGACCTTGACCTTTCGCGCTTACAACGAAGGCGTGGCTTTCTGCTACACGTTGCCGAAGCAACCGGCGATGGAGCGAGTCAGCATCACGAAAGAGAACACCGAATTCCGCTTCACTGCCGACCGCACAACGTGGGCGGTTTACTCCGCGCAGGGCAACTACGCGAAGGTCACGCTCAACCAGATCAAGCCCGGCTGTGAACGACCGTTGCCAGTGCAGATCGCGGACGATTGTTACGCAGCCATCGGCGAGGCAAAACTGGTGGATTACGCGCGGATGAAGTTCGCGCCGCTGAAAGGCGCCGCCCACAGTCTCGTCAGCGACCTGACCGGCGGCGTGGAAGCGGCGCTGCCTCTGACAACGCCGTGGCGTTTCGTGATGGTTGCCGACTCGCCGGGCCGGCTGCTGGAGAACAACTTTCTTCTCCTCAACCTCAACGCCCCGTGTGCGATCGCCGACACGTCGTGGATCAAGCCGGGCAAGGTAATCCGCGAGGTGACGCTCACCACCGTCGGGGGAAAAGCGTGCGTGGACTTTGCGGTGAAGCGCGGCTTGCAATATGTCGAGTTCGACGCCGGTTGGTATGGCCACGAATACGACGACGCAGCCGACGCCAGCGCTGTCAACGTGGACCCGAAGCGTTCCAAGGGACCGCTGGACCTGCACGAGGTCATTCGTTACGGCCGCGAGCGCGGCATCGGCATCATCCTCTACGTCAACCGCCGGGCGTTGGAGAAGCAGCTCGACCAGATTCTCCCGCTCTACAGGAAATGGGGCGTGGCGGGCGTCAAGTATGGCTTCGTCAACGTCGGCACGCAGCAGTGGACGGCGTGGTTGCACGAGGCTGTCCGGAAGGCAGCGGCGCACCAGTTGATGGTGGACATTCACGACGAATACCGCTCCACCGGTTACAGCCGCACCTATCCGAACCTCATGACGCAGGAGGGCATTGCCGGCGATGAAACCAGCCCGGCCAACACCAACACACTGACGATCCTCTTCTCGCGCTGCCTCGCCGGCGCGGCCGACAACACGATCTGCTACTACGACGCGCGCGTGGACCGGCTCGCCACGCACGCCTATCAACTCGCGAAGGCCGTTTGTCTCTACAGCCCGTGGCAGTTCCTCTACTGGTATGATCGCCCGCCCGCCGCTCCGGCAAGAACCGGCGGCGCTGGCGGAGGCGCGCCCACCATCGGCAACGAGCCGGAATTGGAGTTCTACAACGCCGCGCCGACGGTATGGGACGACACGCGCGTGATTCACGGCCGCGTCGGCGAGTTTGCTGTCATCGCGCGGCGCAGTGGCGCGGAGTGGTTCGTTGCCGGCATGAACAGTGGCGAAGCACGCACGCTCGATGTGCCGTTGAATTTCCTGGCGCGCGGCAGGAAATATGTCGCCCATATTTACAGCGACGACCCGTCCGTGCCGGCGCGGACGCATGTGAAGATCAGCCGGCAGCCGGTGGATGCCAGCGCGACGCTGAAGCTGGCGATGTCGGCGCAAGGCGGCCAGGCGATCCGCATCGTTCCTGTGGATGGTGAGGTCAGGTAGCAGCGTCGGAACGATGGCGCTTCGCCCAAGGTCAAGAATCGTCATCCACCGGTCAATTCTGGCTATTTACGCCGGCCGGCGGTTGGCTCATGCTGGCGTCCGTTGGGCAGTGATGCGGAGACGCGGGCGAAGTAAATTTGCAGAGGTTGCCGTCGCCCGAAAGTGATAAACTCCGCGGCCTGTAATGATGAAACCGAAAGACCCGGCTGATACAAGCCCGCTCAGGGCCAGACTCGCTTACGAGCCGCAGGTGCTGAAATTCGGCACCAGCGGGCGCCGCGGCGAGGTCGTTCATTTGACGCAGCTTGAGATCTACATCAATGCTTTCGCAGAACTGGAATACCTCCAATCGCTGTCGCGCGCCGAAGGTGGCATCGTATGTGGCGACGAGTTCTTCTTCGCTTGCGACCTGCGGCCCAGTTCCACGCGCTTCGTGCCGGAGGAGAAAGGACGCGGCGAGATTGCGCAGGCCATCGTGCGCGCCATTCGCGACGCCGGCATGAAGCCGGTGAATCTCGGCATGATCCCGACACCGGCGCTGACCTGCCACGCCATCGGGCGTGGCAAGGGCAGCATGATGATCACCGGCAGCCACATTCCCTTCGAGCGGAACGGCTACAAGACCAACACCGCGCGCGGCGAGTTGCTGAAGAAAGACGAAACGCCGATCAACGTCCACGTCGAGCAGGTGCGCGAGCGGCTTTACAACCTGCCGTTTGCCAAATCGCTGTTCAACGAGCAGGGACTTTTCAAATCGGGCCATCAGGAGTTGCCGCCGGAAGACGCTGGCGGGAGGGCGGGCTACATCCGCCGTTACATGGAGTTTTTCGCCGGGCGCAGCCTGAAAGGCCAGAGGCTGCTGGTCTATCAGCACTCGGCGGTGGGCCGCGACATGTTGGTGGAGATATTGCGGCAACTCGGCGCGGAAGCGATTCCCGCCGGTCGCAGCGAGACTTTCGTGCCGATTGACACGGAGAATATGGACGAGGAGCAGCTCGGCAAAATCCAGACGCTGGTCAGCGAAGCCGTGACGAAGCACGGGCCGCTCGACGCGGTGGTCTCGACCGACGGTGACAGCGACCGGCCGTTGATCCTCGGTGTGGAACCGTCGGGCCGCGTGCGGTTTTTTGGCGGCGACCTCGTCGGCATGATTGTGGCGGAGTTTCTCGGCGCGGACGCGGTGGTGGTGCCGATCAGTTGCAACGACGCGATTGACCGCGGCTCGCTGAAAGATTGCGTCGAGCCGAAGACACGCATTGGTTCACCATTTGTCGTTGCTGGCATGGAGAAGGCTCGCGCCAGGGGCCGGAAGATCGTCTGCGGCTGGGAGGCCAACGGCGGCTTCCTGACCGGCTCCGACATCGCACGCGGCGGCAGGTTGTTGCGTGCGTTGCCGACACGCGACGCCATGCTGCCGATTCTGGGCATGCTCTTCAGCATGGCCGAGAAGGACGTCGCAATGACCACGCTGTTCGACCGGCTGCCGAAGCGCTTCAGCCGCGCGGCGCTCTTGAAACAATTCCCCCGTTCCATCAGTCTGCGGATTATCGAGCGGTTTTCGCCGATGGATGGGAAGATCGCGGAAGTCGTTTTCGGACAAGGCGGCGTGATGCTGCTCGATGAGGACCGGCGTGAGTTGCCGGCGTCGGGATTGCAGAAACAGGCAATGCCCGGCATTGCCGAGTCGCTCGGCAAGTTCTTTGCGCCGTCGGCAGGCTTTGGCTCCGTCGCCCGCATCAACTATACCGACGGCGTGCGTATCTACTTCAGCAATGGCGACGTGGCCCATGTGCGCCCGTCGGGCAACGCCGATGAGCTGCGCATCTACGCCGTCGCCGACACGCAGGCGCGCGCCGACGCCATTGCAAAACTCGGCGTGGCCGAGCCAGACGGAATTTTGCGGCGGTTGGAAAAAGCAGTGACGGCGTAAGGCCGTCGTTTTTGGAAAGAGAGAACCATGAAAAAAATTGAACTGACGCTGGCACTGATTGTCTCCGCCTTTTTGAGCGGCGGCTGCGCCGACCAGCCTGCAACCGATTCGAAAGCAGCCCCGCCGTCGGGCGTAGCGCAGACGGGGGCGCCTGCTGCCACCAAGCCGTCGGCGCCAGAAGCCGCAAAGCCGGCCGCACCGGCTGCCGCGAAACCGGCAGCGCCGGTTGCCACGCCAACGGCGACACCCGTTGTCGCGAAGCCGGCCGAGCCACCTGCGGCACCGGCTGCAGCAGCCGCGGCCGCACAAGACAAGTTCCAGCCGACGATGGACTCGCTCAAACAATACGAGTGTCCCGACTGGTTCCGCGACGCGAAATTTGGCATCTGGGCGCACTGGGGGCCGCAAGCCGTGCCGATGGACGGCGACTGGTACGCGCGCGGCATGTATGAGCCGGGCAACAAGCACTACAAGTATCACCTTGAGCACTACGGCCATCCGTCGGAATTCGGCTACAAGGACATCATCCAGCTCTGGAAAGCTGAGAAATGGAACCCTGATCGCTTAATGCAACTTTACAAGAAGGCCGGTGCGAAGTACTTCGTCAGCATGGGGACGCACCACGACAACTTCTTCCTGTGGAAGTCCAAGTTGCACAAGTGGAACTCCACCAACATGGGTCCCAAGCGCGACGTGGTCGGTGATTGGCAGAAGGCGGCGAAGAAATACGGCCTGCGGTTTGGTGTCTCGGAACATCTTGGCGCGAGCTTTACGTGGTTCCAAAGCAGCCATCGCGCGGACAAGGAGGGGCCGAAAGCTGGCGTGCCCTACGACGGCGCGAACCCCAAGTGGTTTGATCTCTATCATTTCCCCGCCGCGCCGGACGACAAGGGATGGTACAGCACCAACCCGAAGTGGCACATGCAATGGTTCGCCGAGATCAAGGAACTGGTGGACAAGTACCAACCCGACCTGCTCTATACCGACGGCGGTGTTGCGTTCGGCACCAACCACGCCGTCGGCCTCAGCATGATTGCACACCTCTACAACAGCAATGCCGCGCATCACAAAGGCAAAGTCGAGGCGGTCTACAACTGCAAACAAAAATCCGACGGCCGCTGGGTCGAGGACCTCGAACGCGGCATCATGCCCAAGATCGAGCCTTATCCGTGGCAGACTGATACCTCCATCGGCGACTGGTTCTACAATCGCAACTGGAAGTTCCGCCCCCTGAGCTGGGTCGTCCATATGCTCGTGGACAATGTCAGCAAGAACGGCAACCTCCTCCTCAACGTCGTCCAGCGTCCCGACGGATCACTCGACCCGGAGGTGGAACAGATGCTCAAGGAGATGGCCGACTGGACCGCCGTCCATGGCGAAGCCATCTTTGGTTCGCGGCCATGGCTGGTCTATGGAGAAGGCCCCGTCAGGGCCAGGGGCGGCCACTTCAAGGAGGACTTCAAGTACTCCTCCAAGGACATCCGCTTTACCACCAAAGGCTCCACGCTTTACGCCATCGCCCTCGGTTGGCCGCAGGACGGCCGTATCACGATCCGTTCCCTCGCACGGCCCGCGGGCGAGCGTGTCAACCTGATCACCAACATCACACTCCTCGGTTCCCGCGCGGAACTGGATTGGAACCAAACCGCCGACGGCCTCGTCGTCAAACTCCCCGCACAGAAGGTTTCCGACCTCACCGTGGGTTTGAAGATCACGGGTGACAACCTCAAGCCCGTGCCATTCGTGCAGGTGTTCGAGCCGATCCACGCCGACGAAAAAGGCAACTTCAACCTCCGCGCCGACGATGCCGACCTTCACGGCAGCCGCATCAAGCAGGAGACTCGCGGCGTCCACACCCACATCGGCTTCTGGGACAAGAGCGACGAGTGGGTCTCGTGGCTGGTGAAGTTCGACGCGCCTGGCAAGTTCAAGGTCAGCGCCCAGTGCGCCACCATTCACGACGGGGCGGAATTCGCTGTCGAGCTTGTCGGCAAACAGGCCGGAGCTAAAGCCACCAAGGCCGCGGCAAAGGACGCCAAGGGCGCCGGCGCTTCCGCGACTTATAAGCGTTTGGTCGCCAAGGTTCCCAAGACTGCCGGGTGGGACGACTTCAAGGGCGTCGGCCTCGGCCAGATCGAGGTCACACAGCCCGGCGAACAACTTATCACCGTCTGCGCCAAGGACCCGGCTGCGTGGAAAGCCATCAACCTCCGCGCCGTCCGGCTCCAAGCCGCGCAGTGAGAACGTGGTGCGAATAGATGCAGGCCAGGTCCCCGACCTGGCGGAATCATCATAAACGATCGCCGCGTGAGGGCACGTGGCTTGCAACAGTCCATCCCTGGCGCTGCTCCTCAACGCCGTGTGAATCACTGCCCGTTTGTGCTGACTTCTCCCCGTCATGCGCTTGGGATAATCATCTGATGTAATAGGGCAGGCACCACGAACCTCCTCTGCCGCCCACTGGTTCTGCTTTTGCTCCTTATGGACTTTGCAGGCGACTGACGAAGGAGTAAAGATGCGGCGGGACGGTGAAAGACTTTCCGCTTGGCGGAAGCGGTGCTGCTGCTACGATGCGGGCGACAGCGCACCACTGGACATTCCATCGCTCAATCATGAACTCCACCGACCCTCTCCACCCAAGCACAAGCAGCAGCCTGACCTGGACTGCGGCCCTAGCCCTGTGTCTCACAACCAGCATGATCGCAACATTTGCGGCAGACGCGACCGCTACGAAAGAAATCCAACTCATCGTTTCGCAGGCCGCCGACGGCGAGATCGCCGGCTGGCGTTCGTTTCACGAAAAGGCCGGCACCAAAACTGCCGACGTGTGGCGCTTGCAGGCTGACGGCGTGTTGGTCTGCGCCGGTGTGCCGCGTGGCTATCTCTACACCGAGAAGGATTACGCGGACTTCGAGTTGAGGTTTGAATGGCGCTATCCGCGCGGTGCCGCCAAGAGCAACGGCGGCATGCTCGTGCGCATGACCGGCGAGCACTCCATCTGGCCGAAATGTCTCGAACTCCAGCTCAACATGGGGCAGGCGGGCGATTTTTGGGGACTCCGCGGCTATGCGCTATCCGGCCCGGCCGAGCGCATGAAAACGATGGAGCACAAACTTTTCGGCACGTGCCGCAATCTCAAACGGCTGGCCGACCTCGAGAAACCCATCGGCGAATGGAATCAGCACGAGGCAGTGGTCGAAGGCAGCACGGTCACACAGAGGCTCAACGGCGAACTCGTCAATCGCGCGACCGGCTGCGAAACGGGCGCCGGGAAAATCCTCATCACGGCTGAAGGCCAGGAAATTCACTTCCGCAACGTCCGACTCATCTCGCGCAAGGGCGGTTCCTGATGGTCAGGTGCACGGACTGGACGATCCGGGCCGCACACCTGACGCGCAGTTGGACGTTGTAGTGTACTACGCAGTTGGCGGCGCGGATGGCTCGGTCGGCACAGCCGGTGGCTCTGCTGATGCTGCCGGTGGTTCAACCGGAACTGCTGTTGTTTCTACTGATACGGTCACTGGTTCAGGCGCGGGTGGTGCAGCTATCGCAGCCGGCGCAACAACGGGCTCAACTGGCGGAGGCGCAACCGGAGCGGGCGGAGGTGTTGCGGAGACAGGAGCGTCGACAATACGGCGAAGCAGCTCGATGCCTTGGCGCACATCGGTGATTTGTTGATCGCCGGAAATCTCGCGTTCAATGCAAAGCGGCCCTGAGTAACCGATCTCGCGGAGCTTGGCGATGAAGCGTTCAAAACCGACCTCACCCTGGCCGAGCGGGACTTCTGTGCCGAGCTTGCCCGGCGCGGCAGGCGACTTGCCATCCTTGCAGTGAACGGTAACGACGTAAGGAGCGAGTTTGCCGAGCGCCTCAATGGGATCGCCGGAACCGTAGAGAACCATGTTGGCAGGATCGAAGTTGACCTTGACGTTGGATTCCCGCGTATCGGCGATGAGGCGCAGCAGGGCTTCGGCGTGTTCCTGGCCGGTTTCGAAACAGAGCTGTTGGCCGTTGAAACGGCAGTGTTCGGCAAGCAGCCGCAACATGCGTGCAATGGGCAAGTAGGCCGGGTCGTCGGGATTCTCCGGCACGCAGCCAACGTGGAACGCAAAACGTTTGATGCCCACCTCACAACCGAAATCGCTGATCCGCTTGGTGATCTCCAGCCGTGCGGCACGCAGGGCAGGTGGCACAAGGCCGACCGTGTCGCGTACGGAGGCGATGTCGGCGTAGTTCTCACCCTCGAACGCAGCGAAGAGAGTCACCCACTCGATGCCGGAACCTTGAATCAACTTGGCCAGCGCACGACGCTTGGCAGGACTGTCGATGTCGTGTCCCAAGAGGCCGATTTGTCCAACGCCGAGACCGAGGGACTTGATCGTGTTGATTTTCGTTTCAGCTTCGTTGGCCCAGATCATGAGGCCGATATCAAACGGTTTCATTTTCTCCTTTTTGGTTTGCGGTCACGCGCGGCAGCGCTCCGTCCACTGGCGCGTTCGATATTTCTCCGAACAGAGTTGTTCTGCCAAGTCAAATAACGCCTGTAACGGATGAAACTCTTCGAAAACCGCACCGAGTTCGCGCTCAAAACCGCGCCGCAACGCACTGTCGAGCATGGGCGGACGGCTGGAATCGGCGGCGGATGGCGGCAGGAGAATGGAACCTTGGTGCAACAGGCCGCGTTTGAGCCGGCGTTGCGCCGCGCCGGCGACTTTTGCACCCGCGACAACGACATCGTATTGCACTGGTCCGGCGAAGCAGACGTTGCGGTCGTTCGGCCCGCAACATGGCGCCATCTCCGCGGCAACACCGGCGAGCCTCAGCGCCGCCGTCACCGCGCCGTGAAGGAGCCGGTAGCTTTCCGCTGTCGCCATCCCGTAAAGCGGGTGCGTCGTCGGCACGACGACCGTATAGGTGGAGTCGCGGGCATGGTCCACCAGCCCGCCGCCGGTTGGCCGGCGTACCACGGGCCGGCCCGGCGCCAGATCCGGTGAGAATTTCTGGAGCAGTCCGATGCTCACCGCCGGGGCGTTCCAGCCGTAGACGCGCAGCAATGGCAGGCCGCGTTCGGGCGCAGTACGCAACAGCGCCTCATCCAGCGCCATGTTCAGGGCGGGATCGCGTATTCCATCGAGCCAAAAGTGCCAGGATTCGCTCATGTTGGAGCCGGTGCTTCTAACACGGCAAAGCGTGGAGTCAAGCTTATGGCTGGCAGGTGTCCCGCAAGGGGGGGGGCGGGCGTCGATTTGCCTTGGCTTTGCATTTGCGGCGGCGGGCAGGCCCATGCTAGAAAGCGAGGTGGACATGTCTGAACCAAATCAAAAGAAAAGAGTCAAGATCGCCTGCTCCAATTGCGGCCAGCATCTGGACGTGACGGAACTGGCGGCGTTCAGCCGCGCTTTTTGCCCGGCGTGCAATACCAAGCTTCTCGTGCCGATGATCATCGGCAACTACCAGTTGCTTTCCCCGATGGGCAGCGGCGGGATGGGGACCGTCTACAAGGCATTCGACACGGCGCTGCAACGATTCGTTGCGGTCAAGTTGATGAAGAAAGAGCTGGCCGCGAACGCGCAGTTTGTTGCGGACTTCACTCGCGAGGCGCGCGCCGCCGCCGCGTTGAATCACCCGAACATCGCGCAGATTCTCAGTTTCGGCCAGACCGATGAGACCGACGGGCAGTATTACATCGTCATGGAACTGCTGGAGGGCGGCAGCCTCGATCACATGATCGAGACCCACAAGCGGGTGGCGGAACTGGACGTGCTTAACATCGGCATTCAGGTGGCCTCTGCGCTCAAGGCAGCCTTCAATCGCGGCGTCATTCACCGGGATATCAAGCCCGGCAACATCCTTTTCAATTCCGAAAGTCAGGCCAAAGTCGTGGACTTCGGGCTGGCACAATTCGCCGGCGCCGAGGAAGAGAAGCGGCAGGAAGATGGCATCTGGGGCACGCCCTATTACATCGCGCCGGAGAAGCTCAACGGCGAACGCGAGGATTTTCGCAGCGACATGTATTCGCTCGGCGGCACCATGTTTCATGCGCTGGCAGGCCGTCCGCCGTTCGAGGCGAACACCGCCACTGAAGTCGTGCTCAAGCATTTGCGCGAGCCGGCACTGTCGTTGAAGACATTCGCGCCGGACATTTGCGACCAGACCATGCAGACCATCGGTTGCATGTTGCGCAAGAACCGCGAGGACCGCTACGCCAGTTACGATGAGTTGATTGAAGACCTCGAAGAGGCCAAGCGCGCCGCTGTGGCACATCAGCGGGAAGTGGTGGCGCAGAAACGCAGACCGCAGGGACGTGTAGCTGTTGCTGCCCCCAGGGCAAGTGCGCCAAAAGGCTCTTGGAAGAGCGTTGTAGCCACGATCGTTCTGCTGGCAGCCTGCGTCGCGTGCGGCTATTTCGTGTGGAAATACCGCGAGATTTTATTCCGCTCCAGCGATTCGGCTTCTGCCAAGACGGCGGCGCAGGAACAGCAGACGGGCCAGCCGGCTATCGAGCAGAGCTGGCTCGATCTATGGGATGCGGCAGACAACAGTCTCATCGCCGGTCAATATCCGAAAGCGATTGAAGCCTATCGCAAAGCCCGGCAGAAACTGAATGATGACCCTCCGCGGCAAAGTATCCTCGACTGCCAGATTGGCGCCGCGCTGTTCTTGATGGGCAAGCCGGATGAGGCCCGCAAGGCGTTCTCCACGGCGGGCGAGAAGATGGACATCGGTATCATGCCGGAGAAGGTCAACCAAGAGAGTTACGGCCCGGTGCTTGGCCAGTTGATCGGCGGGGGGTTCAAGCTCGACCAGATCCAATCCGCGCTCAAGCGGCAGATGCCTGCTGCGCTGGTTCTGGCGCAGTTCTATCTCGGTGCCCAGGCGCTGGCCGAAGGCAAGTTGGCGGAATGCGCCAAGTTCTTCGACGCCTATGTGGCCGCCAAGGCTGAGCTGGATCCGCGATGGGTCACGCTCTACCAGCCGCACGCGAAGTCCATTGCGACTCAGATCCATTTGCAAACGCAAGGCATCGAGGACGCCAACAAGTTGGTCGCTGGCGGCAAGGTTGCGGAAGCGTGGAAGAAGGTCACGGCCCTCAAGGCGCAGGTGAAGCATCCACTCCTGCAATCGCCGTTCGCCGGCATCGATAGCGCGATCGCAGGCAAGTCGAAAGAACTGGATGATCTGGAGCACGCCAGAAAAGTCCGCGAGCAGTATGCCCTCGATAAACAATCGCTGGAGCAGGTGGACGCCACGGTGACCACCTTTATCGACGACTGCAATTTCGATCCGTTGGCCAAAGCCTACACGGCCGCCGCCGAGAAGATGGGGTCGCCCCAAGTCAAGCAGGTGACCGAGGATCGCGCGATGGTCTATCAGCGACTGGCGGCGCTGAAGACGCTGGTCCTCGAAGGCATCGCCAAGACGCCCTACGCCCGTAATGATCTCGTGACTCGTGCCAACGCGCGGTTAATCGGAGCTGTCAGCAAGGCTGACGCCGACAAGATCGTCATTTCCGTCAAGGACCGTCCTGATCAACCGGTACCGTGGCGCGACCTCGCGCCTGCGTCCGTGGTGACCCTGTTTACCACCTACGATACCCTTGCCACGTCTCTCCAGCCTGCTGCACATGGGGCGAACTACGTGGCCATAGCGTGGTTCGCGCAGACCCAGCGCCTCGAACAAACGCTCACCGACAACTACGTAGACACTGCCGTCAAGTTTGCGGCGGTTTCCCGTAACGAATGGGATCGCTTCAACACGCCGCTGGCCGGCGCCGCTGAGCCAGGACAACCGGCGGCAACCGGAGGGACTTCCACCATGACACAGACCTCCACCGATGTGGATTTTGAGCCCGTGAAGAAGAAGAAACCGGCTGCGAAGTAGTTCTCGGTGGTTGCGGTCGCGGCCTTCGACCGATTTCGCTGCATTTCAGAGCATGGCCATCCAATTTTTCGACACCATCGGTCGTGACGGCCTGCGTTTGTGGGCGCGCTGGCTCGGGGCGGCGCTGTGCAACGACGCGAGGCGATGGCTGCGGCTCGGTGCGGACCCAACCCCGGCGTTCCCGGCGCAATTCCTCATCGGTGTCACCTACAAATGCGACAGTCGTTGCGCGCACTGCAACATCTGGGCCAATTACCGTCAGCAACCCGAAGCGGCATCACAAGAGATGACGCCCGCGGAGTTTGAGCGCTTCCTCGACCGCAACCCGCAGTTGATCCAGATGGCAACGACCGGCGGTGAGCCGTTCAATCGGGACGACATCGTAGAGTTCTGGCTTGCGCTGGATCGTCGCGGCCATCGCACTGGCTGCGCCACCAACGCCATCGAGACTGACCGCATCATCGAGCGGGAAAGCCATCTCCTCTCGCGCCTGAGCGGTCGTCATCTCCGCCACTTCGGAGTCTCGATTGACGGCGTCGAGGCGGTCCACGATCGCATTCGCGGCATTCGCGGCAATTTCGCCCGCGCATGGCGGCTCTTCCAGTGGGCACGCGAGCAGGAACGGCGATATTCGTTCTATCGGGCCGAGATCTCCAGTACGCTCACCGCCGCCAACTATCGCGAGTTTCCCGCGCTGGTCGAGTGGCTCGTCGGGGAAGGTGTGCCGCCAAACAAAATCGCCTTCATGGGCGCGCTGCCGTCGGCCCACTATTACCGGAACGAGAGAACACTCAATCCCGTCACGGCTCGTGACGAACTTGTTTCCATCATTGAGGAACTGAAACGGAAATATCCCGGCTTCGGACAGAACTATTTCACCGAAAGCCACCTCCAATGGCTGCGCAATCCCACGAGCGGTGTCACCTGCATGGCCGGAACGGCGTTCGGTTACATTGATCCCGCCTGGAACGTCTATCCGTGCCTCATGCTGGATCGCAACCTTGGGAACCTCCGCGCGTTTGATTTTGATCTCCGCAAGCTCTGGTGTTCGCCTGCTGCGAACCGGTTTCGCGCCGAACTCGCTGCAAAACCCTGCACGCTCTGCTTCAACGAATGCAACCGCTGGCAGTCCATGCGCGCTTCGATCTCCGGCTTGACGCAGATCGCCTGGCGGCAGGCGGTGAGAAGATTCGGTGGCGCGCAGCGGCGATGGCGGATGTGACGCGGAAGGGGGTTCTATTTTGCCGCGCCTGGACCGGGATGCGTTTCCCAATCAGTTCTCTTCTCCAGATACATCAACCACTGTGCCGCCGCGCTGAGCAGGTGTGCGTAGCCGCCGGTGTCGGAGAACTTGTCCCACACCAAGCCGGGCAGCACCGAGTGACAGCCGATGCCGGTCGGGATGTAGCCGTATTTGTTGAAGATCGCCTCCCAGGTGCGCAGACCACCGGTCAATTCGTGCTCCAGCCACATCGTCACCTGCCGCTCGCTGCTCGCGAAATAGAAGTTGCGCGTCGCGTCGCCGACCCGGACCGAGCAGCGCCCGTGCTCGATGCCGTTGGCCCACTCGGCGGTCTGCCGTTTGCCAACGGTGTAGGGAAGTGAAACGTGAAACATTGAACCTGGTTCGCCGAGTGTGGACCATGATATGAGAAGGAGCAGTCTCCCCTTGTCATTCACCGCGCTGACACTGGTGCCCTGTTTTGTGATGACAGCGTGATTGCCTAGCGCGTCGGGGCGGCAGAATACCTTGATCGTCGCGTCACCCTTGCATTCACCGTCCAGTTGCAGCGCGAGACGAGTGCTGCTGAGCGCCAGCTTTACATTGCCGAGTTCTATATTGGTTGGCTTGCCGTCGAAGCTGATGCGCAGGTCATTGCCGAATTCACGCCGGCAGCGTTCCTCCCAGATGCCCGGACACGCCCGTAACGCCTGCAACGCCCAACCGCAACAGACCATGTTCTGCGGCCCCATGCGCGAGCCGATCGGACGCGGGCCTTTGAATGGGCCTTTGCGGTCGGAGCGGTAATCGGCCGGCTTGCCGTTCACAAACCTGTAGGATGCGAGATCGAAGACGTTGATGCTGGGCGGCGCCGGCACGTCGTCGCTGTAGCCACGGTAAAGCATCGGTAACGTCAACGAATCGTAGATCAGCCGAAACGCCGCCGGTTCTGCGAGGGTGCCTTCGCGCGCAAGGGAGACGTAGTAGCGATACTCCTGATCGTCAGCAAAGCCCGGTATCGTCACCGGCTCGCCCGGCTTGAAGTCGTAAAGCGCGCGCCGGTAATCACTGCGGCCGGTCCCGATGGATTTCCATGTCTCTGCCGGGAGAGCCTTTCGTATTGCCGCGTCGCCGCTCGTGAGCGCCAGCGCCGCGCGCACGGCGGGAATGGCGGGCGACCCGTGCCGCGCGCGGCAGTCCTGCAGATTCTTTGCCGCCTCTGCGATCTTCGCAGCCAGTGTCTTGTCTGCCGTATCTGTCGAGTCTTTCAGGAGCAGCCACGCCCCTTCCAACATGACTGCAAGATCCTGCGCCATGTGGTTTGACGAGCCGAACGAATAGCCGCTGGGCCGGCGATCGGGATTCGGCTGGGCGGAGGGTTCGTTACGGCCGGCCATGTTCACATGCTCGTCCTTGTCGCGACGCGAGAGCATGTCGAGGCTCACCGACCCGCCGTCGTCCCACCAATACGGCACGAATCCCTTTTCGCGTCCTTGCAGCAGCCACTCCTTGCTGCCGCGCCAGCCGCGGTCATCACCGGGCCGGCCGTCGTTGCGCTCCGAGGTGAACAGTTCGTCACCGTGGTTGAGCATCTTCAGGTAAAACGGCAGCACCCATTGAGTCAGGAGTTCCTTGTAGAACTTATCGCCCGTCGCCCGATACGCGTGGGCCAGCGCCGCTGCGAACCACGCGCCGTCGTGCATCGTGTCCAGTCCCTCACCCTGCATGAACTGGTCCACCTGGCCTTTGCGTTCGACGTGGAAGTATTCGTAGATCATCCCGCGCTGCGCTGACTTCGCATCGCGCTTCATGTGATTGTCGAACACGAATTGCGCCAGCCGCTTCATGAACGCCTTCGTCTCGTCCGCCGTCATGGGCGGCTTCAGATGCGCTTGCGCCCACGCCGGGTCGCGGTCTAGATCGGCATTTTCGGCCGCGATGGCAGCGGTTACACCCAGGCAGACAGCGAACAGCGCCTTCATCGGCAGATCAGCGGCCTTTTTCTTGCACGAAATAGACCCGGTCAATCAGGATCTCCGGCACAGCGGCGGCGTTTTTGCAGCCGGCAAACCAGACGTAGGGGTCGCCCTTCGCTTCAAAGACACCGAGCTCGCAGGGTTTCCAGTCCGTCGGCGCGTTCTTTGCCGTCACGCGGCGGCTGACAATGCCTTTCTTCGTCGCGGTGTCGTAGAGACCGAAACTGAATGCGTCGCCGGTGTCGGCGAGTTTGCTGACTTTCACGACCGCAAATGCGCGGTAGCGTTTGCCTGCCTTGAGGTAATGTGGTGGCAGATGAAATTGGATCGCCCACTCGTGCGTCGCGCCGGTGAGCCACGCGCACGCGCCGTCAGAGGCGGTGCTGTCGGCGCGGATGCCGGCGAGGGTGCCTTCCTTGTGGAAACTGAACTCGTCGTCCTGCACGTCCACCACACTGCCCGACGCGAGTTTCTCCGTACCGGGGGGCGGCGTGAATCGTGCGCTGCGCGCGGTCATGCGCGCCAGCAACTTCTCCTTGAACAGCGCGAACTGTCCGCCTTCGCTGACTCGTGTCACACCAGCCACGGCGGCCGTTGCCAAAAACTTGTCGGCGGTTTCCTTCTCCGACCAAGCCGCGCCAAACGGGCCGGCCTTCTTGCCGGCACGCAACGCATCGCGTGTCCAGGCACGACCGCGGTTGAGCATCACGTATTGCACCGGCATGTGGGCGATGCGAACACGTTTGAGAATCTCAGGTTGTTTCACCGCCAACCGCTCGGCCTCGACGAAGAGCTTCTCCGCCTGCGCAATGATCTCCGGCGTGAAGCACGGCGCGTTCAGCTGGACATAGCATCGGATGTGGATGTTGTCTCGCTTCACCTTGTCGTGCATCAGCCGGATGTATTTGCGGATCGGGGGCGCGGCGGGGCCGTAGTAGCCGTCGACAAACTCGTCGAGAGCGCGCTTGGTGCCGTAATCGGGATTCCACAACAGCCGCGCGATGATGTAACTGCGCAGCTCCAGCATCTCGCCGCCGGGCGACTGATACTCGCCCTGCTCAAAGATGCCGCGCACGCCGTGGGTGATGAAGAACCGGATGTTGGATTGCAGCACGTCGAAGTTTGGATGTGGCAGGAGGTAGTGGGCGAAGTTGGTGACGTAGTCCCAGATGTAGAGCCGCTGGCAGACCTTCGACCAGCCGACGATGTCATCCACAAACGCCTTGTTCTGCGGGCATTTATCGAGCGGATGGCTGAAGCAACACTCGATACTGCAGAGCCGTACGATGACGTTTGGCCGCGGGCGGACGAGGCGGGGCGGCTTGCGGGTGTATTGGTAGGCGAGCGTATCCACCGCGACATTCGGGAACTCCTTCTCGATATTCTCCGCGACCTGGTTGACGAAACGCAGGAGCGTGCCGCTGTGGCTGCCCTCCTCATCGTCCACCGCCTTGCACTTCGCGCACTCACACCAGCCGTGCCAGTCGTTCTGCGAGACCGAGACAATGTTGGCCTGCGGGTGTTTTCGCAACCAAGCGCGAACGGCGGCGGTCACCTCGCGCACAACCTCCGGGTTGGTCAAGCACAACTGGCCGTGCTCGTGGAATCGCTTGCCGTTGCGCTCCGAATACCATTCCGGGTGCTGCGCGAAATGCTTTTCCGGCGGCAGCAGCGGATAGAATGTGTGGACGAATCCTTGATACACGATCTTGCCGCCATGCGCGTCCGTCAGCCGCACTGAGTGGCCGTTGCTGAAATTCCGCGCTGCCCAATCGCCATCGTAACCGCTCCACGAGAACGTCTCGCGATACTCCAGCTGCGGCACGACTGTGCGGTTGAGGTCTCGCACGGCCAGCCGCGCGCGCTTCGGAACGCGGCTGCAATCTGGCGCGAGCCATCGGCAGCCCAGTTCCTGGTCGAGAAACGAATACACGGCGTAGAGAGTCCCGCGCGGTCGTCCGCCCGCCAGCACGAGATGCGGCCCGCTGGTGCGCACGACAAACCCTTCGCCGCCCAGTTTTGCCCAATCCACACCGGGCGCGAGCCGGTCCGCCTCGGCATCGCGCCCCACGAGGATGGCGCGCGCCGGCAATGCGCCGGCTTCGCGGATCGACAGATCAACGCCGCTGATCTCCTTCAAATACCGTTTCAATTCCTCCGCCGCGTGGCGCTCGGCGGGTGTCGGCTCGGCGCAAAGGCGGATGACGTAATCGCTCTTGTTGTTTTCAGCCAGCACGCGGCTGGCGGCGTGGAGATCGAGCGCACAGCACAAGACGGTGACGACGATCATCATGGCGGTTTTTTTCATGGAATATCTTCCTTCCGTTGCGTCTTTTGTTTCAACCAGTCCTTCGCCTTCTCGTGCGCTGATTCCATCACCAGCGGACGAACCGGCGCCTGCCACGGTGGCGGCGTTTCGCGAACCATGGACGGCGCGGACGGCAGGTGAATGCCCGTCAGCTCCGCCAACAACTCGCGCGAAAACGGCATATCGAGCCGCGGACGCGGCGCTTGCTTCATCTGCGCCACGCCGGGGGGCTTCGCCGCGAGCGCATCAAGGTGACGATTGTAAGCGATGCGCGCCAGCGGCTCCAGCGCAACGATGTCCTCGGCGCAATAACGCAACAGCGTCGGCAATGCGCGGTTGTCGCCGGCCTGGTGCCGGCGCCAGAGCAGCACGGCAGTCCAGCCGTCCGCTTCCTCAACCACTTCGGGCCGGTCGAGATTCGCTTGCCGCTCGATGCTTTTGAGGCCGCCTTTCAGTCCGACGTGCCGCAGCGATGGGCAGAGGTCCACGTGCAGCGGCGGCAGACGGATGCCGGGAAACTTCGCGCGGATGAACGGCAGGTCGAACGGCCCGCCGTTGTAGGTCACCACGAGCGAATACGGCGCGAGCGCCTCCGACAATTGGTCGAGGTCGCGGCCATTAACGAGCATCCGCGGTGCGCGGCCGTCGTAGAGACCGATGCAGGTGATCTCGCCAATCTCCTTCGGCTCGCCGGTGGTTTCGATGTCGAGATAAACCGCATGGTCGGTGAATTCCCCCAGCCAGCGCCACGCGTCGCGCGACGGCCAGCACTGCGCGAAGTGCGCCAGGTCGCCGCGTTCCGCCGCGCGCAATGCCGCCTCACAACCGCGCTTCACCCAGTCGGCCTTGACATGCGCGATCCGCTCCAGTGGTGTGTCGAGCGCCGTCTGCCAGTCGGTGACGCCCTCGCGCCAGAGCGCCTGCTCCAGCTTCGGGCCGACACCATGAATGTGAATGAAAGAGTGGCGGAACATCGTTTTGACAGACATCAAAGGTTAAGAGTGAAAGACTGAGAGTTGGCCGAACACAAATCCTGCCCACCGCGCCTTCCGAGGCTCTTCACTCTTCTATCCAATCGCCCGCTTCTGCAGCGCCATCAGCTCGCGGACGCCTTTCTCAGCCAGTGCGAGCATTTGTTGGAGTTGCGCGGCGGTGAACGTCGCCTCCTCGCCGGAGCCTTGGACCTCGACAAACTCACCGGCGTCGGTCATCACCACGTTCATGTCCACGGCGGCCTTGGAGTCCTCGGCGTAACAGAGGTCAAGGATCGGCGTGCCTTCGAGAATGCCGACGCTGACGGCGGCAATCTGCTGCTTGATCGGCCACTCGGTGATCAGCTCTTCCTTTTGCAGCTTGCGCAGCGCCAGACAGAGCGCCACAAACGCCCCGGTGATTGCCGCCGTGCGCGTGCCGCCATCGGCCTCCAGCACGTCGCAGTCAATCCAGACCGTGCGCGGGCCGAGCTTCTCCAGGTCAATCACCGCGCGCATGGCGCGGCCGACGAGGCGCTGAATTTCCACCGTCCGGCCGTCGAGCTTGCCGCGCGTGCTCTCGCGCTGTTTGCGCTCGCCGCCGGCGTAGGGCAACATCGCATATTCACCCGTAATCCAGCCGCCGGTTACTTTTTGCGCCCGCATCCAGCGGGGCACCTCTTCTTCGACGCTGGCCACACAGATGACGCGCGTGTTGCCGAACTCGCACAAGGCCGAGCCGAGCGCGGATCGGACGTAGTTCTTGCGGATGCGCACGCGGCGCAACTGGTCGGGCCGGCGTTTGTCGGGGCGGACGAAGTCGGTGGTCATGCAGACCTTATAAGCGACCACAGCGGCGGCGGCAAGGCTGGGGGTGTTGCCGTTCGCTTGAATTTCGCTCCGCAAGTCCGCACACTTCGGCAAGTCTCGTGAGCGAACCTTTTGACAACGAGGAAGTGCCCGTCGTAGCACCGGTTGGCGCTCCACCTCCCGAAAGCGGCGTCAGCCTGTGGACGCTCTGGAAGTTCTATGCCCCGCTGGCGGCCAGCAATGCGATGATGACGATCAGCCACGCCATCATCAACGGTTCGCTCAACCGCACCTCGCAGCCGGCGCAGTCGGTCGCCTCCTACGCCGTTGCAAACTCCATCTGCGTGCTGGCCGAATCGCCGATGGTGATGTTGCGGCAGACTGGTGCGGCGCTTGTGCGTGACCGCGCGGGCTGGATGACCTACATGCGCGTCGCGCTGCTGGCTGGCTTGGTGGACCAGATCATCTGCCTGGCGGTTGCTTGGACGCCGCTGGCGTACCTTGTGATTCATGGCTGGATGGGCGCGCGCGACGAGCTCTTTCCGGCGGCGGTTGATGTGTTCCGGCTGCTGATGTTCGTCTCGCTGTTCTCGGCGTTGCGCAGTGTGTTCCATTCGGTGCTGTTGGTGAAACAGAAGACGCTCTGGATCACACTCGGCATGGGGTTCCGCATCGTGGCGATGCTCGGTTTGGCGGTGCTTTTCACGCAGACGGGCTGGCTCGACAGTGGCATGCGCGGCAGTGTCATTTTTCTGGCGGGTATGGCGGTCGAGGCGGTGTCGGCGTTTGGCAGCTTCCGAAAATGGTTTCACTCGCTGCCGCCGCAGCAGCCGCGCCATGAATCTGCTGCGCCTCCGCTGACGTTCCGTCGTGTGGCGATGTTCTATCTGCCACTGGTTGTCGCCGCCATCACCGGCGCGATGACGATGTCCATCGTCAACGCCGGTCTTTCGCGCATCCCCAATCCGCAGAGCGTCATCGCTACCGCCGCCATCGGCAGTGTCGTCACATATCTGTTGATGGGACCGCTGTTCATGATCCACCAGGTCTCGCTGTTCTTCAGCGCGCCGCTGGCCGGGGCGCATCCGCACGACCGGCGAGACCGGACCGTGGGTTGGTTCTGCGTGCAGACCGGCGTTGGCGCGACCGTCATCGTCGGCCTGCTGGCGTGGACGCCGTTGGGCGATTGGTTGTTGCTGCACGCGTTTCAAGCGCCGGCGACGCTGTTGCCGCTCATCAAAGACGTGCTCCGCATTTCGATGTTCATGCCGTTGATTGCCGTCTGGAACGAATACCGCAACGGCAAACTGCTGGCCGCGGGTCACAGCCGCATGCTGACGGCGGCCAAACTTTTGAATGTCACCATGCTGGTGCTGACCGTGGCGGCGATGGTGAGCATGGCGCCGTCGCTTGGCGCACGCATATCGCCGATCGCGAGCCTATGCGCGTTGGGGGCGGAACAAGTCGTCCTCCTCGTCGTCTGCGCGCGGTTCAGGAAGCCGTAGTACCGCTACAGCCCTTGTGCCCGCAGCACCGTGCCAAGCCGTTTGATGCCTTCCTCAATCTGGGATGACGGTGTGCCACCGAAAGAAAGGCGCATGCAGTTCTTCGGTCTTGGCCGCAGTGGCGAATTGGCGAAGCACAAGTCGCCCGGCACATAAAGCACACCCGCGTCAAGCGCCGCGCGGAAGATGGCGCCATCGCGGCTTGTGTCGTGTTGTGCGGGCAGTTCCGGCCAGAAGTACAGGCCGCCGTTGGCTTCCTGCCACTTTGCCGACGACGGGAAATATTTCCTCAGCGCTCCGCCCATCAATTCCTTCCGCCTGCGGTAGCCGGCATGCGTTTTGGGCAGGTGCTGGTCGTAGACGCCGGTGCGCAACGCCCGTGCGATCAGGCACTGGTTGAAGTTCGCCGAGCCGAAGTCGTGGTTGCCCTTGGAGCGCAGCACGTGGCGCATGAGTGACCGCGGTAGCACGCCGTAGCCGACCTTGATGCCGGTGGCGAACGGCTTGGTGTAGGTGTTCGAGTAGGCGACGCGTTCGTTAGCCGTGTCGAGCGACTTCAGCGACGGTGTGTCCGGCCCGGCGAAACGCAGGTCGCGATAGGCGGCATCCTCCAGCACAAAGATCGGATGTCCCGCCGCGGCTTCGTAGTGTCGCAGGATGGCAAACGCCTCGCGCTTCTTCTCAAAGCTCGACGTCCAACCGGTCGGGTTCTGAAAATAGGTGACGAGATAGACGAACTTCAGCCGGTCGAGCGTGCCGTTGTCCATCAGGCGCTGGAGCGTTCGTTTCAAGTCGTCAGGCGAAATGCCGTCCGGCTCCAGCCGCACCGGCGTCGCTTCGATGCCGAGCGCCTCGCAGATACCGAGGTAAACGAAATAGGTCGGGTCCTCGACCAGCACGATGTCGCCCGGATCACAAAGCACCTCGCTGAGCAGGTAGAGCAACTGCTGCGAGCCGTTGGTGATGACGACGTCGTCGGCCGTCAACGTTGCGCCCGGTGTGATGCCGTCTTGGGCACAGACGCGATCTAGGGTCAGCTTGCGCAATTCGGCGTCGCCTGCCGTGGAGCCGTATTGCAGCGCCGCGCGAGCCGCCGCGTCGTCGTGCTCCAGCCCCGCTATCAGTTCGGAGACCTCGGCTACCGGCAGTGTTTCGTTGTCGGTGAAACCGGCCGCCAGCGAGATCAGATGTGGCTGGTCCAGCGTCAGCTTCATCAGCCACGAGATGGCTGGATCGCTGGAGCGGCGGGCGAGAGAGGATAGGAATGTGCCTTCGTTCATGGTGATTCGTTACCCGTGATTCGGGATTGGCGGTTGCAGATTACGAGCTGCGAGGTGCGCCTTACTTTTTTCTCCTCGCCTTCAACGCCGCTTCCACTTTGTTGGCCGGCAGGCAGTTGATCACGTCGGCTTTCGTCAGCCAGCCTTTGCGGGCAATGCCGACGCCGATGGCGAGGTATTGAAGGTCGGCGATGCTGTGCGCGTCGGCGTTGATGGCGCATTTGACGCCGCGCTCCTTCGCAAACTTCCACCAGTGCCAGTCCATGTCGAGCCGATGAGGGTGCGCGTTGAGCTCGATGATAACGCCGCAGTGTGCCGCCGCCTCGATCACGGCGCGCATGTCCACCGCGTAAGCTTCGCGCTCCAGCAGCAACCGGCCCGTTGGATGTGCCAGTATTGTCACGAGGGGGTTGGCCATCGCCTTCACGATGCGGGCCGTCATGCTTTTCTCGTCCTGGGAGAAACGGCGATGCACGGCCGCGACCACGTAATCGAATTGCGCCAGGATATCATCGCTGTAGTCCAGCGAGCCATCTTCCAGGATATCCGCCTCGATCCCGGCAAATACACGGAAACCGTGCTTCTTGAACTTCTCGTTCGTCTTGCGGACGTCGGCGATGTAATCGGGAATTTGCTCGTCCTTCAGGCCGCGCGCTTGGAACTCGCTCTTGCTGTGGTCGGCGGTGCCGAAATAATCCAGCCCAAGCTCCAGCGCCGCCTCCGCCATCGTCTCGATTGTTTCGCGGCCGTCAGTCCAGGTTGAATGGTTGTGCAGCGCGCCGCGCAGGTTTTCCTTCTCAATCAACACCGGCAATTCACCCTTCTCTGCCGCCTCGATCTCGCCATTGTCCTCCCGCAACTCCGGCGGGGTGTAATCGAGTTCGAGCGCCTTGTAGATATCCTCCTCGGTGCGGCACTTGATGACGCTGCCGCCATCGCGAGCGCCAGCCGTGTCCTTCTCCTTGCCGGCCTTGCTGAAACCGTATTCGTTCAGTGACAGCCCGCGCTGGAGCGCGCGGCCGCGGAGGGCGATATTGTGCTCCTTCGAACCGGTGAAATAATTCAGCGCGAATGGAAACTGCATGTCGCTTACAACGCGCAGGTCCGCCTGGATGCCGCCATCGAACACGACGGACGACTTGGTATCGCCCTGGGCGCTCACCGAGATGACGCCCGGCAGCTTCACGAACATCTCCATCAGCGCAGGCGCGTCCTTCTCCTTCGCGCTCACCAGGAAGTCGAGATCGCCGATCGTTTCGCGACAACGCCGAAGACTGCCGGCCGCTCCGCAGCGGATCGTGGCCGGGTGTGAGCGCAAGGCTTCAAGGATCGGCTGCGCCACGGCAAACGCCTTGTGGTAATGATGCCGCCCCGCAAAACGTCGCAGTTGCTCGATGCCTTGGAGGATTTTCTCCTGCGATTTCTCGCCGAAGCCTTCGAGCGCGGCCACGCGGCCGTCCTTGCATGCCGCCTCCAGCTTCTCCACCGAGTCCACCTTCAGCTTCTTGTAAACCACCTGCGCCCGCTTTGGCCCAAAGCCGGGAATGACGATCATCTGCACCAGCCCGCCCGGCAGTGACGCCTTCAGTTCTTCATAGTAACCGAGCCGGTCCGTCTTCCACAGCTCGGTGATCTTTTGCGTCAGCGCCTCGCCGATGCCTTTCAGCTCACCGAGCTTGCCGGTCTCAATGAGCTCGCCGAGGTTCTGTTGCAGGCCGTCAATCAGACGCGACGCGTTATGATAGGCGCGGGACTTGAAAGGGTTTTCGCCCTTCAACTCCAGCAACGTCCCGATCTCATCGAGGATTTCCGCAACCTTCGCCTTGTCCATGCCAGCAGGGTAATACTTCAATCTGGTTGTTTCAACGCTGTGAAAGAGTGGCGGTGTCCAGCGCACTTGACTGCCCTTCGACCGCTGCTACTCTCGCGGCCAAACAAACAAGGTGGCCCAGTATGTCTTATGAGGGGAATATCCATAAAAAAGTTCTGTCCGCGGCAGGCTGTTTGTGTCAGATGTTCAAAACAGGGATGAGATGAAAGGGACGGCGATTACACTCGTGGCAGCAGCCGTGCTGGCAGCCTTTATTGGCGGTGTCATCGGCATCTCATGCCCGTTAGAATGTTTCCCTAAATGGATGTTCATTGAACTGGTACCATTTCCCGGTGTCACGGTGCCCACGGTTCTCGCGGCGGGGACTGGTGGACTGCTATTTGCGATCGGCCATCGAATCCTGCCGCACACACCGGGTCGATACAGTCAGTTCATCTGGCGGGTATCTCTCTTGTGGTGTGTTGCGTCCATGGTAGCGGAACTCCTGCCCATGGACCTCTTTGCCCGGCCGCCCGGCACGCGCCTTGTGTGTTTTCCTCCGAATTCTCGCGTTCTTTCCTGCTATGCGGTGGAGACATATCCTCAGTTGAAACGCGCGGGAGGTTTTAAGTTGCTTAAGCAGGGGTACTTTGGGTGGACTTGGCGAACTCGAAGAGGTTTCTCCAGCCTTGATGGATTGGATATCGGCCCCACCGTTTCGTCTCTGCACTTCATTCCAACACGACAGTTATCGGTTGGATTAATTGCTCTCCATTGGATTTCCGTTTGTGTTTTTGAGTCAGGGGGTAGAACCAACGCGATCGTGCTCTATCCCATAGGAGGCATAACCAGCGGGGATTATGGTGTTATCGTGACCTTGTCTGAGAGAGTCGGAGAGACATGGCAGAAGATATACGAGGAAGAGAAATACATAGACTTGGACGACTTGTTCTTCATGGGTCGGGCATCGATCGCCACCTCTACGGTGGCCAGTCCGGTATTGATCGCTTTGACGATTTTGCTGATCGGAGTGTTTTCCAAAAAACGTATTCAACAATACGCCGCAGTGAAGACATCATTGTTGATGATCCCGGTGACCGCGGTCCTGCTTTCAGGGTTACGTTGGGTTTCCATGATTTTCACTCTAGTCAACCTGCTTGGCTCGCTGGAAGCATGGACGGGTGACTGCACCCACATCTTGGATGCCCTCTTTCTGGCCGCCTTGGCCTTTGCCCAACTCGGCCTCGGCTTCGTCTTGTACATGTTCATTCGAGCTTATGAAGAGCGAAAGAACAAACACAGCCCGAACTTCTGACTGGTTGGGTGGCTTCGGCCGCGGTTGATGGCGGGAGAAACGTAGCAAGACTCCGGGGCCAGCTTCTTTCAAGCTCAGTGGTTTGGCTATTGTGGGAGACAGTCGCCGCTGGCACCATCCAGCCAATCAAGGAAGGTTGAATTCACAGACAACGCAGTGAACAACCAAATGAAGATTTTCACTGGCAGTGAGCTGTTTTGAAGATGAGCAAACAATTACCCACCTCCGCCCGATCGCCGGGATTGCGTAGCGCAGCCGTCCCCGGCGGCGGGTGCGAGCACCGTCCCGGTGCGTGCTGTTCCTGCTCGTCCGACTGCCAGCGGCGGCGGGACGCCGCCTGAACCCGCAGACGGGGACGTCTGCGCTACGTGACTTCGCTCACGAGAAAGCCTGCTTCCGCGCTTACCGCGTTGCAGGCGGAGGCACGACGAAACCATAACTTCGCTTTTGCCTTCAGGTCTTTCTGATGCTGCGGAAATGCCTGCTGCTGAGACTGCCTGGGGCGCTTGACCTGCCGTCGTGGCTTGTTACACTCGCCACGGTTCACCCCAGGAGGTTAATGGCGGAACTTTCAGGGCAGACATTCGCGGGCTACGAAATCCTTGCCAAACTCGGCGAGGGCGGGTTTGGCGCTGTCTATAAGGCCCGCCAGCCCAACCTGAACCGTCTTGTCGCGCTCAAGATCCTCGCGCCACATTTGGCTGCCGACGCCGACTTTGTCGCCCGCTTCAAACGCGAAGCCACGCTTGCTGCCAGCTTCAACCATCCCAATCTTGTGCTGGTGTTTGCCGCAGGCGAAAGCGACGGCAGCCACTACATGGCGATGGAATTTGTCGAAGGCGAGACTCTTCGGAACCGCATCGAGAGCCACGGCCGGCTCGAACCCCGCGAGGCCACCGCCATCACCGTTTATGTCGCCCAGGCTCTCCAGTATGCCTGGAACAAATCCCGCCTTATCCATCGCGATATCAAGCCCGACAACGTTTTCGTCTCCAGGACCGGCGAAGTGAAGGTGGGCGACCTCGGCCTGGCCAAGAATGTCGGCCAGTCCACCGCTGGCATGACCGCCACGGGCATGATGATGGGTTCGCCGCACTACATCAGTCCGGAACAAGCCAGCGCGAAAAAGGACATAGACTTTCGCGCCGACATCTACAGTCTCGGTTGCACGCTCTACCACATGCTGACGGGCAGGCTGCCTTACGAGGGCGACGAGCCGATGGCGGTGATGAACCTCCACGTCAATGCCCCGCCGCCGGCGATTTTCAAGGTGTGGCCGACATGCCCGATGCCGCTGGCGTTGCTGGTGGGCAAGATGCTGAAGAAGAACCCGCGCGAGCGCCACGCCAGCTACGAGGAATTGATCGCCGAACTGACCGCTGTGCACGACAAGATCGCCGCGGCGCAGACGGCAGCCGCCGCGCCGCCGTCGGGCACGATCACCTTCCTGTTCACCGACATCGAGGGCAGCACGCAGCTTTGGGAGAAACATCCGCAAGCGATGCCGATCGCGCTGGAGCGGCATAATCAGATTCTGCGCCGGGCGATGGAATCGCATGGCGGTTTTGTGTTCAAGACCGTTGGTGACGCCTTCTGCGTGGCGTTTGCCTCCGCGCCCAACGCGATGGCGGCGGCGTTGGCGGGGCAGCGAGCGCTATCGTCCGAGCCGTGGGGCGCGACCGGGCCGTTGCGCGTGCGCATGGCGCTGCACACCGGCGCGGCGGAGGAGCGCGGCGGCGACTACTTCGGGCCGACCGTCAACCGCGTGGCGCGCGTGCTGGCGGCGGGTCACGGTGGCCAGGTTCTGCTCTCCAACGCCACCGAGCAACTTGTGCGCGACCATCTGGCCGAAGGCGTGAGCCTGGGCGATCTGGGCGAGCGTTCGCTGAAGAACCTCACGCGCACCGAGCGCATCTTCCAGGTCAACCTTGCCGACATGCCGACGCAGTTTCCAACGCTGCGCGCAGCGGCCAGCCCTTCAACAACCCGGCGTCGCCGCCAGCGCATGATGCTCTACGGTGGCGCGGGCGTTGCGGCGGTGGCCGTGCTCGCGGGGTTGTTGCTGTGGTCGCCGTGGAAGGAGCGTGGAGCGTCGAGCATGGAGCGTGAAGCATCCTCAACGTCGCTCCAACACTCCGCTACCCAAATCGCGGCCACCTCCACCGGCGAGCACTGGCAGGACTGGATGACGGAGCAACGGCGAAGTGGGAAGATTCCCAACGCCTACCAAGATGATGGCAGGGCATGGGTGAAGGTAAAGCCCGGCTTGGTCAATTTGGAGAATTCCATGCGCAATGGCGCCGCACGAGCCACCTTCGCGTTGCCCGATCAAATAACGGCAATCGCAGCGCTGGATTTGCGGTCTACAAAGGATGCGCGGTCATACCGGAGCTCGGTGATGCGAAAATCCGTATTTCTGCAACTCATGGAGCCGCAGGCTGGCGGACAGGCGGAAGAATCGCCACGGAATACCAAAATCCTAAAAAGCTGGCCAATGCCCAAGGATGTTGATGTCACGCAGGAAGTCACAATCGAGTTTCGCGCTGTTGGCGATGAACTGAGCATCAAGGTCAACGACCACCTGATTGGGACGGTTCACGACTCCACTTACGATCAAGCAGGTGAAGTTGCTGTCTACTGCAAAGACTCGGGCACCCGCATCTCTCGAATCGAAGTCTTGAATCTGGACGGGGTTCCCTCGACATCAAGCGCGCCCGATCAGCCGCCAGCGGAGAAGCAGGACGCCGTCAACCTCCTGCCGCTGATTGACCCGGAGAAGGATGCGGTGGAAGGCAAGTGGATGATGGAGAATGGCTCATTGAGATGTGAGACAGATGCGACCAGGCGCGTATGGGCCCGCATGGAGATTCCCTACAAACCGCCGGAGGAGTATGACTTCCGCATCGTCTTCGTGCCGAAGAAACCGACGGGAATGATTTACCAAGTGCTTCGCGGTGGAGGCCGGACTTTCCAATTGTGTATCGGTGGCGCGAAGCCTGGAACCACCGGGAGGTTTCTAGGCTTTGAAATAATCAACGGTAAATCTGCGGGTGAAAACCCTAGCGGTGTCCTGTTGAAGCCAGACTTGGAAATCGGTCGCCACTACACGTCCTTGGTGCAGGTTCGCAAAGACGGCGTGAAATCGTTTCTGGATGGCCGGCTCATCACGGAATGGAAGACTGACTATCAAGACATGACGATGTTTAATTCGAGACGGTTGCGAGACGACCAATTGTTGGGCATCGGGGATACAGATGGCGCGGTCTTCCACCGCATCGAAGTGCGCGAGGTGACTGGCAAAGGCACGTTCACGCGGGGCGGGCTGAAAGAAACCGGCATCCTCGCACCGACCGAGGCGCGCGTGGGCGCGCTGACGGCGAATCCAAAAGCCGGCGAGGTCTGCACGCTCGATGTCGGCAAAGGTGTCACGATGGACCTGATGGGCATCCCGCCGGGCGAGTTTCTGCTCGGCAGCACCAAGGAGGAGCAGGCGTGGAAGGCACCTCACGTGGGATATATTAAGAATGAGGGCGAGGCACCACGTAAAACGACAATCAAACAAGGGTTCTGGATGGGGCGGACGGAGGTGACGGTGGTGCAGTGGAAGGAGTTCGTGACGGCGACGGGCTACAAGACCGAGGCGGAAAAGAAGGGCTATGTGGACAATGCGCCGCGAAAAGACCGGGCATATGGCCGGGCGGATGGATTGAGTTGGCGTGATCCGGGGTTTGGCGCGCCGCCACAGGACAACCATCCGGTGTGCTGTGTGGCTTGGAACGACGCGGTGGCGTTTTGCGAGTGGCTAACGGAGCGCGAGCGGAAGGCGGGGCGCTTGCCGGCGGGCCATGTGGTTCGGCTGCCGACGGAAGCGGAGTGGGAGTATGCGTGCCGTGCGGGGACGCAGACCATGTTTTGGTGGGGCGAAAAAATGGAAGATAGCAAGGGCAAGTTCAACTTTGGCGGAAAATCGGATGGGTTCGAGTTAGTTGCGCCGGTGGACAGCTACGGCGAGCCAGGACGAAACAAGTTCGGCTTGGCGGACATGTTGGGCAATGTCCAGGAGTGGTGCTTGGATGGCTACGATCCGAAGCAGGCGCATGAGGAGTATTACAAGGGCGCTGCCGACACTCGAGTGCTGCGAAGTGGGTCGTTCCGCAACAATATTCTCAACACCCGTTGTGCCTACCGCGTTGGCAACAATCGGGCCACCGCGAATGCCGACAACGGCTTTCGGGTGGTGGTGGGCGCGGACCTGTCTGGCGCGACAACGGCGGCGGTTTCGGCTTCACCGGCGGGCGCGCCGAAGGAAGACGGCATCCTCGCTCCAGTGGAAAAGCGGGTCAGCGCGCTGACGGCGAATTCAGAAGCCGGCGAGGTCTTCACGCTCGATGTTGGCAAAGGAGCCATGATGGACCTGATGGGCATCCCGCCGGGCGAGTTCATGCTCGGCAGCACGAAGGAAGAGCAAGAGTGGGCGGTGGCCAGCGGCGGGAAAGCGGAATACACAAAGCGCGAGGGTGAAACGCCGCGAAAGGCGGCAATCAAGCAGGGTTTCTGGATGGGGCGGACGGAGGTGACCGTGGGCCAGTGGAAACAATTCGTGGCGGTCACGGGGCACCAAAGCGAAGCGGAGAAGAAGGGCAATGCCTGTTGTTACGATCCGGCGACCAAGACCTTCACAAACATGGTTGGGAAAAGCTGGCGGGATCCGAGTTTTGGCGCGGCATCGGAAGACAACCATCCGGTGTGCTGCGTGAGTTGGTACGATGCGGTGGTGTTCTGCGAATGGCTGACGGAGCGCGAGCAGAAGGCAGGGCGGCTGCCATCAAGCATGGTGGTGCGCTTGCCGACGGAAGCGGAGTGGGAGTATGCGTGCCGGGCAGGGACGCAGACGAAGTTCTGGTGGGGAGACACCAAGGAGGAGGGCGAGGGACGGTTGAATTGGAGCGGGACGGCGGACGGTTTTCAGTTTGTAGCGCCCGCGGATCATTATGGTGCGCGCGGACGAAATGGTTTTGGTTTGGCGGACATGGTCGGCAACGTGCAGGAATGGTGTTTGGATAACTATGATCCGACGGGCGCACATGAGGAGTGTTGCAAGGTCGGCACGCCGCGCGTGTTGCGGGGGGGCTCATTCTACGGTCTCATGCCCGCTCTCGCACGTTGCGCCTGTCGAAACTCCAACTTGCCCGACGCCTCGAATTCCAGTTACGGGTTCAGGGTGGTTGTCGCTTCGTCTCCTTGAGCCGTCGGATCGAAAAGCCCGGAATCGCAGGCCGTGGCTGCGTGCAGCCGCCGTCGTGAGACGGCGGACAGGATTCGAATACCGCCCACCTTCACTTCCCGATGCAATAGAGATTGCCGAGCGTGCGGATAAAGATCTGGCCGCGGCTGATGGCAGGCGAGGCGTAGCAGGATTCCTTTTCCTCGCCGAGCGGATTGACAGCGACTTGCTCAAACTTCGGCCCGGCTTTGATGACATGGGTGTTGCTGTCGTCGTCGAGGAAGTAAAGCAGATTGCCCGCGCGGACCGGCGACGGCCAGTGATGGCGGCCGAGTTTTTCCGTCCAGAGTATCTTGCCGGTCTTGGCTTCGAGGCAGCTCGCATGGCCCATGTCGGAGACGATGAAGAAATAGGGTCTGCACACGATGGGCGACGGCACGTAGGAAACCACTTTCGCGTCCAGCTTCTGGCGCCAGGCGATGTGGGTCTGGGTGATGTTGCCCGTGCCATCCGGCCGGATGCCGACGAAGTGCCGTTCCGGGAAACCGCCGCTGATGAAGAAGACGCCTTCGGCGAAAACCGGGCTGGCGACGAACTGTTCGGTGGGGCCGTCCATGAGCCAGTGTTGTTTGCCGGTGGCGGGATCGTAGCTGGCCACACACACGCTACCGCTGAGGACCATCTGCGTTTTGCCGGCGGCCTCGACGATGATCGGCGTGCAATAGGAACGCGTGCGATTCGGGCGATCCGTGCGCCAACGTTCGACGCCCGTGTTCTTCTCATACGCCACGATCCATGCCACGTCGTCCTGGTCGCAGTTGAGGATGACGAGGTCTTTGTAAAGCACCGGCGAGCTGCAGAAACCGTGCTTGGAGGCGAACGTGCCGGGCGATTTGCGCCAGAGTTCCTTGCCCTCCATGTCGTAGCAGGCGATGACGATGTTCGGCTTTTGCAGGAACGCGACCCAGACATGCTGGCCGTCGGTGGCGGGCGTGCCGCTGGCGTGACTGTTGAGCCGGTTCATTTTCTCTGGTGGCGAGGTCAGCACGGTCTGCTGCCAGAGCGTCTTGCCGCTGCGCCGGTCGAGGCAGAGCAGCATGCGCTTGTCGCCGTCGGGGACGTAGGTCGTCACGAAAACGCGGTCGCCCCACACGATCGGCGAGGAATGCCCCCAGCCGGGAATGGCGACTTTCCACGCGATGTTCTGAGTGCCGTTGGTGCCGCTGCTCCAGCGGGTGGGGATGTTTGTCTCATCTGAAACGCCGTCGAGTTGTGGTCCGCGCCAGCATGGCCATTCGCTGGCGAAGGCGGTTGTTGCGAGAGCTGCCGTTGCGATCCCAAGGCACTTCAGTTTGGTGAACATGGCCGCGGAGTTTACCGGGAACCGGCGGAAAGTGGATGCAAAAAAATCACGCTCGCGGCGCGCGGGCGGACGGATCGCTTCGGCTCAGACGTAAACCTTCTTTAAATACTCGATGGCCTGACGGGCGATGGTTTCGGGGTCGGGGTCGTACTTGAAGACTTCCACGGAGATATAGCCGTCGTAGCCGATTTCGTGCAGCGCGGCGACGAACGGTTTGTGGTCAAGACCGCTGGTGTTGGGGCCGCGCCGGTTCGGATCGTTGGCGTGGAAGTGGCGGACGACGCCGCGAGATTCGCGGATGATGTCGGGGATTGGCCGGCCTTCGTCGCACATGGCCTTCACGTCGAGGTGCAGTGCGAAGTTTGGACAGTTCACCATGCTGACGAGCCGGCGGCCGTGCTTGGCGGTGTTGATGAAGTTCGTGTCCGGGCGGCCCAGCGGTTCGATGGCAATCGTCACCCCGCGCGCCGCGGCCCGCGGCATGATGGCGCGGAAAACCCCGGCGGCGAATTCCATGCCCTGCTCGATCTCCACGCCCGCCTGCAAGTCGCGCTGCTTGGGCGAACCCCACACCAGCACATCACCGCCGAGGTCGGCGCAGAAATCAACGAGCGCCTCGCCGTAGTGGGCGGTGGCTTCGCGCACGGCGCGGTCGGGCGAGGTGATGTGGAATCCTTTTGTGAACGCGAGCAGCCAGTGCAGACCGATGATTTTGACGCTGGCGGCAGCGGCCGCATCGCGGAGTTTCTTGCGCTCGTCGGCGGAGATTTTACGGACGTCGTTGCTGAAGGTGAACGGCGCGAGTTCCAACGCGTGGTAGCCGAGTTGCGCGGCGCAGCGGCACTGTTTCTCGAACGACCAGGGTTCCCACGGCATCTTCTCGGCTGGCGCGAAGGTTTCGTTGCAGATGGCGTAGCGCACGGCAAATCCTCCTGTGAAGCACGGAACGACCGGCGTCGCCGTGCGGGGCAATCAAAGGTTCTCGCTAATCAGCTTTTGGAGCTCTTTCTTCGGCTTCGCGCCCACGGCCTGCGCGACAGCCTGTCCGCCTTTGAACATGATCAAAGCCGGAATGCTCGTGACGCGATACTGGGAGGCCAGCTCGCCGGCGTCGTCCACATTGCACTTGGCGATCTTGGCCTTGCCGTCGAACTCGACAGCCAATTGATCGAGCACCGGAGCGATCATCTTGCAGGGGCCGCACCACGTGGCCCAGAAATCCACGAGCACCGGCAGGGGGGATTTCAATACTTCAGCATCAAAATTGGCGGCGGTGATTTGAACAATATTGGAACTTGCCATAAATCAGAATCCTTTAAGTGGCAATGTCACAGCCACGGACAACCGCGCACACCTGCGCAGCTTAACCCAGATACGCCATGTGCGCCTTCAACAAGAACCAGACTGCCGCGCCGGACACCAGCACCACGATGACGCTCAGTACCAAGTCCACCACCGTCGGTCCCCCGGCGATGATCTGGGCTGGAACAGGCGCAGGCGCGGAAGAGGACGCGCCGGGCGCAGGCGGTGCGGGAATCTTGGGGATATCCGCCGTCTGCAACTTGACCGTGGGCTTTGATATAGCCGTGGCTGAAGACGACGACGCGGGCATGGCCGCTGACGAAGCTGCGGTCGGAGGTGGCGCTGTAGCGGCAGCGACGGTGGACGGAACTTGTCCGACAGGTTGAGCTCGGATGGTGGGCGGCGGAACAACGGGTGCGGCCGGCTTGGTGGCACCGGCAACATTGCCTGTGGTCTTCTTCAGCCGCGATGTCTCCTTCTTCGGCACGACCGGCATGGCCGGCACCGTGGCGCCAAGTTTCAACGCTCCACCCGTGCTTGCTGGCGCGGCTGCCGCGCCGGCGGCCGATGGTGGCACCGGCCGGGGTGGCAAAGTGATACGCACCGTGTCTTTCTTTTCTTGCTTGGCACCGTCGCCCGCCGAAGGAGTCTCAGCCATAATAACCTCTCAATTTCAGCGCAGTATAGCTGCCGTCCAAAAGCTGTCAAAGTTTTTTCTCCGGCCGAATGCCATTTATACAGCCAACACCCTGGCTGCCGTCAGGCATCCCGCGCTTGACCACCGGGAGGTGGTCTGTAGGCTGCCTGCCGGCATGAAAACAGCCTTAATTGCCACCCTGACCGCTATTCTCTGTCTCCCGTTCGTTCACGCCCAACAACCCGCCACCGGCGTGCTCGGCGCTATTGAGCGGCTTGATCCCGCACTCGACCAACTTATTGCGCCGAGCACGGTTATTGAGAAAATTGCCGAGGGGTTTGATTGGTCCGAAGGTCCCGTGTGGATGCCAACCGCCGGCTGCTTGTTGTTCTCCGACGTGCCGCGCAACACGGTCTACCAGTGGAAGTCCGGGGCGGGCGTCAGCGTGTTCTTGAAGCCGAGCGGTTACACCGGCCAACTGAAGCCCGGGCAGCGCGAACCGGGTTCCAACGGCCTCACGCACGATGCCGGGGGCCGGCTGGTCCTTTGCGAGCACGGTGACCGCCGCGTCGCCCGGTTGGAGAGTGATGGCCGCAAGACCACCCTTGTGGACCGCTTCGAGGGCAAGCGGCTCAACAGTCCCAACGATCTCGTCTTTAAGTCCAACGGTGACCTTTATTTCACCGATCCGCCGTACGGCTTGCCGAAACATAATACCGATCCTGCCAAAGAATTGCCCTTCAACGGCGTCTATCGGTTGGCCAGGAACGGCGGGCTGACGCTGCTGACCCGGGAACTGATCTTCCCCAATGGGCTCGCGTTCTCGGCCGACGAGAAGACGCTCTACGTCGCAAACTCCGACCCGAAGCGCGCCATCTGGATGGCTTACGATGTGAAGCCCGACGGCACGCTGGCCAACGGCCGCGTGTTCTTTGATGCCACATCGTTGTGCAAGGGCCGCAAAGGCTTGCCCGACGGCATGAAAGTCGACAGGCGCGGCAACATCTTTGCCACCGGTCCGGGCGGCGTGTTGATCTTCTCACCCGATGGCAAACATCTGGGCACGATCCAGACCGGCGAAGCCACCGGCAACTGCGCTTGGGGCGACGATGGCTCCACCCTCTATATCACCGCCGACATGTTTCTCTGCCACGTCAAGACGGCGACAAAAGGTGCAGGTTTCTGAACGATCCGCGGGCGTGCTGCGCATGCCCGACAGTGCCCTGAAACACGAAAGGCTCCGGTGTTGCCACCGGAGCCTTTCGGAGTCTGTCGTCAGGAAGACGGTTACTTCTTGCCTTCGTCCTTCTTGTCTTCCACCTGCTTCTTCTCGGCTTCCTCGAACGCCTCGCCGAGACCGACCATGTCTTCGCCGGGCTTGAGCTTGTCGAACTCTTCACGAGCCGCTTCAAGCTGCTCGGCGTTGTAGTTGGCCGCCTTGATGGAGAGGCCGATACGGCGCTCGGAGCCATCGATCTTGATGACTCGGGCGCGGACGTTGTCGCCAACCTTGAGCACGTTCTTGATCTTCTCGACGTGTTCTTCGCTGACCTGGCTGATGTGGACCAGACCGTCAATGTCGTCCTGTAACTGGATGAACGCACCGAAGCTGGCGAGTTTTGTGACCTTGCCCTCGACGATGTCGCCGACCTTGTATTTCTGTGCGATCTGCTTCCACGGGTCTTCGCCGAGTTGCTTGAGGCCGAGCGAAATGCGCTGTTGTGCGCCGTCCACTTCGAGGACGACGGCGTCCACCTTGTCGCCCTTCTTGAGCAACTCGCTGGGGTGGTTGATCTTCCGCGTCCAGCTCATGTCGCTGACGTGGACCATGCCGTCAATGCCTTCCTCAATCTCCACGAACGCACCATAGCTGGTGAGGTTGCGAACCACACCGCTGACATGGGTGCCGGTCTTGTATTTCTCGGCGACCTTGCTCCACGGATTCGGTTCGAGCTGGCGGATGCCAAGGGATATCTTCTTGTCGTCGCGCGCGATCTGAAGAACGACCGCCTCGACAACGTCGCCCACGGCCAGCACGTCGCTGGGCCGCGCGATGCGCTTGGTCCAGGAGAGCTCGCTGACGTGGACAAGACCCTCGACGCCTTCTTCCAATTCCACGAATGCGCCGTAAGGCACGATGTTGACGACCTTGCCCTTGACCTTCATGCCGACGGGGTACTTGTTCTCGATGCTGTCCCACGGATCAGGCGAGCGCTGCTTCAAGCCGAGCGACACACGCTCCTTCTCGCGGTTCACGTCGAGGACGACCACTTCCAGCATATCGCCGACTTTGCAAACCTCGTTGGGGTGATTGATGCGGCCCCAGCTCATGTCGGTGATGTGGAGCAAACCGTCCAGACCGTCCAGGTCGATGAACGCGCCGAAATCGGTGATGTTCTTGACCACGCCGTGGACGACCATGCCGGGTTGCAGTTCGGCGAAGAGCTTCTTGCGCTTTTCGTTGCGTTGTTGCTCGATCAGCTCGCGGCGGGAGAGGACGATGTTGTGCCGGTCCTGGTTGATCTTGACGACCTTGCACTCGATGGTCTGGCCGACGAATTCCTGAATGTTCCTTGGCGGAATCACGTCCACCTGCGATGCCGGCAGGAATGCCTCGACGCCGATGTTCACGATCATGCCGCCTTTGACAACGGCCTTGACCTTGCCGGAGACTGTGCCGCCTTCGTTGCAGATAACGATGATGCGATCCCAGTTCTTCTTGGCTTCGGCCTTTTCGAACGAAAGCACGACAGTGCCTTCTTCGTTTTCGAGCTTTTCCAGCAATACTTCGATCTCGTCGCCGACGTGGATGGCCGCGGGATCGAGAAATTCGTGTATGGGGATGTTACCTTCGCTCTTGTAACCGATGTCCACGACGACGGCGTCGGGACGGATTTCGATGATACGACCCTTGACGACGCTGCCCTCGGCGAAGGCCTGGGCGGTCTTCGCGAACAGTTCGTGCATGGGATGGTTGGACTTGGATTTTTCCTTGTCAGTTGGCATACGGGGGGACGACCACGCGCCGCAACGGGCGTGCCTGAGAGGCGGTGATACGACTTTCTATCTTTGATTGTTCAATTCCTTCTGGCTCCAGCCGCGGCGTCTGCCGCTCTCGCCGCCCGACCACGGGCGGCGGAAAAAGGAGCGCGGTTTATAGGCCACTCCGCCCCCGAACGCAAGGGTTTCTTTAGCGATTTTCCCGGGTGGTTCTGGGATGGCTTTGTACCGCCGGATAATCCGCAGAAGACACGCGAAGATTTAGTGGACAACCGCCGTGTGGAGGGTAGAAAAGGTGGCGTCATGAGCAAACCATTGGTCATCGGCCTCATCGGTTTCGGTAACATCGGCAGCGGCGTCGTGCGCACGCTGGCCGAGCGCGCCGAACTCATCTGTTCGCGTCTGCCGCGCCCGATCGTCCTCAAGACGATTGCCGACAAGGACACCGTTACGAAACGCAACGCGCCATATCGGCCGGAGCAACTCGTCGGCGATGCCATGACCCTCATCAACGACCCGGAAATCGAGGCCGTGATCGAACTCGTCGGCGGTCTGGAACCGGCGCGCACGTTCGTCGAACGCGCGCTGCGCGCCGGCAAGCACGTCGTTACCGCCAACAAGGCGTTGCTGGCCGTCCACGGGCCGGAACTGATGGCGCTCGCGGAAGAGAAGAACGTCGGACTGCTTTTCGAGGCCAGCGTGGGCGGCGGCATCCCGATCATCCGCGCGCTGCAGCAGGGCCTTTGCGCCAACGAACTGACGAGTGTCCAGGGCATCCTCAACGGTACCTGCAATTACATCCTTACCCGCATGGGCGAGCGAGAAATGCCGTTCTCGCAGGCGCTCGACGAGGCCAAGTCCCACGGTTATGCCGAGCCGGACCCAACCTACGATATCGAGGGCTACGACACGGCGCACAAGATTGCCATTCTTGCCTCGCTGGCATTCGGCATGGACATCCGATTCAAGGACGTTTTTACACAAGGCATCACGCAGCTCGAACCGGCCGACATCCAGGCCGCACACGAGATGGGCTACACGATCAAACTGCTCGGCATTGCCAAGCGCGCGGCCGCCGGCGCGGCTGCCGAAGTGCGCGTGCATCCGACGCTTATCCCGCTCGATTCGCCGCTCGGCAAGGTCAACGGCGTCTTCAACGGCGTCCTCGTGGACGGCCGGCCCATCGGCACGACCATGTATTACGGTCGCGGCGCAGGCGCGGATGCCACCAGTTCCGCTGTCATCAGCGACCTGATGGCGCTGGCGGCGGATGAAAGCCGCTTCAGCCGCTGGCGCGACAGCCGTCTCCGTGTCCAGCCCGGCGCGAAGGCCATCAAGCCGATGGACGCGCTGGAGACCCATTACTACATCCGTTTCACGATGGCCGACCGGCCGGGCGCGATGGCCACCATTGGCCGTGCACTTGCCGACCAGGGCGTCTCGATTCGCTCGATGATCCAGCACCAGAGCGACGATTCCGGCAAACGTCCCGCGACAATCTCGATCGTGACCCACCTTGCGAAGGAGAAAGGCATCCAAGCCGCCATCGCAAGCATCGAAGGCCACGAGATGAGCGCGGCCAAGGCGTTCGTGCTGCGAGTGGAAGAATAATCGCCGGGCGGAACTCGATCATCGCGAGCCGTGCGGCTTTGGGTTGAATTGAGCATGCAAACCAACTGCGCCAGATTCCTCGGCGCCGTGGGATGGATGATGTTCCTCACGGCGGCAACTCTCGCTTCCGAATCCGCCAAGCCGCCCGATCTCTATGTTGCTACGACAGGCAACGACAAGTGGTCGGGCCGGTTGTCTGCGCCGAACGCCGACCGCACCGACGGGCCCCTGGCGACGCTCACCGGCGCGCGCGACGCCATCCGCAAAAACAGAGGTCAGAGACCAGAGGTCAAAGATCAGAAATCAGAAATCAGAAATTCCGTTACCGTCCATGTTCGAGGCGGCGTTTATCGTCTCGACGCGCCCTTTGTGTTGGAGCCGCAGGATTCGGATGTGACGTTCAAGGCGTATCAGAAAGAGAAACCCGTATTCAGCGGCGGGCGCATTGTGACTGGATTTCACCGGAACGGGAAGCTGTGGGAGACGGAGATTCCCGAAGTGAAAGCCGGACAATGGTATTTCCGGCAGCTTTTCGTCAACGGCCAGCGGCGTCAGCGGGCGCGCTCGCCGAACACCGGTTACCACCGCATCGTTTCGCAACTGCCGGGACCTCGCGACGCGCAGGGCAAGGAAATCGCCCGCGACAAGTTTGTCTTCAAGCCCGGTGATATCCAGCCATGGGCGCGGCTCGGTGACGTGAACGTCGTGCTCATGCACTCGTGGGAAACCTCGATCCATCCGCTGAAATCCGTGAACACCGCTTCGAACGTCGTCACGTTCGCCGCGCCGTTGAAGGAATGGTGGTGCATCGGTTACTGGGAAAAGAACGCACGTTACTACGTCGAGAACGCGCTCGAGCTGCTTGACCAGCCCGGCGAGTGGTATCTGAACCGCGAGACCGGCGTGCTCAGCTACTGGCCCATGCCCGGCGAGCGGCTTGGCAAAACCGAAGTCATCGCGCCGCAGCTCACCGAGCTGGTTCGGCTCGCCGGCAATGCCGATGAAAGCCGATTCGTCGAGCGCGTCACACTGCAAGGGATGGCCTTTCATCACAGCGACTGGATTCTGGACCCGAAAGGCAATAGCAGCACGCAAGCGGCGGTTGAGGTGCCTGCGGCGGTGATGGCCGACGGCGCGCTCAACTGCGTATTTGAACGTTGCGAGGTGGCGCACGTCGGCACCTATGGTGTCTGGTTCCGGCGCGGCTGCAAGGATTGCCGCATCCAGCAGAATCGGCTTCACGACCTCGGCGCGGGCGGAGTGCGCGTGGGTGAGGATCGCATGGCGAAGACCGACACGGCCGAATCAAGCCGCACACTTGTGGACAATAACCATATTTTCGACGGTGGCCGGGTTTATGCGGCGGGTGTTGGTGTCTGGGTGGCACAGAGCAGCCACAATCGGATTTCGCACAACGACATTCACGATCTGCTCTACAGCGGCATGAGCATCGGTTGGAACTGGGGTCTCGAAACCAACCGCACACATCACAACGTCATCGAGTTTAATCATATCCACGATTGCGTCCATGGCACTCTCAGCGACGCGGGGCTCATTTACACGCTGGGCGTTTCGCCGGGCAGCGTCATTCGCAATAACATCCTCCATGACTTGTGGCCCTACGAGCAGCCCGCACTTGGCTGGGGCATCTACCTCGACGGCCGGACCGGTGACTATCTCATCGAAAGCAACGTGGTTTTCAGCACGCTCAGCGGCGGTCTCATGTTCAACAACGGCGGCCACGCCCATCTTATCCGCAACAACGTTTTCGCGTTCTCGGCCAACCAGGCGCTCTGGCCTTACTCGGAGAAACGGCCAAGTACGCTGCGCAATAACATCGTCTTCCTGACACAAGGCACACTCCTCATCCCGCACGGCGAACGTTCGCTGAACGAGCGGATCGCTGCAAAAGAGCCTCCCGGTGATTGGGACAACAACCTCTACTGGCACACCGTCGGCGCCGATCAACTCCGTTTCTACCGGCACACATTCGCGGAATGGCAGGCGCTGGGTCTCGACCGCCACTCGCTTATTGCCGATCCCCAATTCGTCAGCGCCGCGCGCCGCGATTTCCGTCTCAAGCCCAAATCTCCCGCTCTCGCGCTCGGCTTCCAACTGATAGACACAAGCCGCGTGGGGCTCTACGGCGACCCCGCATGGGTTAACGAAGCGCGCCACGCCCGCTGCCGTGTTCATCCATTGCCGCCGCCGCCACCCGCGCCGAAACCGCTGACGGTGAATGACGACTTCGAAAAGACCGCCACGAGCCTGCCGCCGAACCATGCGCGTGTGGACGGCGAGACAAACGGCGCTTCCATCCGTGTCAACGACGAGCGCGCTGCCAGTGGCAAACACAGCCTGAAGATCACCGACTCGAAGACGCTCAAGCCCACGTGGCAGCCACATTTTTATTATCAGCCTCACATGACCAGCGGCACCGTGCGCGAGAGCTTCGATGTGTGGCTCACGCCGGAGACACAGTTTGGCACCGAGTGGCGTGACAATACCGCGTATCCACACAACATCGGCCCCAGCGTCAGTTTCAGCGGCAACAGCGGGGTCATCGTGGGCGGCAAAACTTTGACGCGGATACCCACCGGCGCATGGTTTCACGTCGAGGTCGAGGCGGCCCTTGGCAAGAACGCCCCGCGCACATTCAAGCTCACGCTGACGCCGCGTGGCGGTGTGGCACAGGTTTTCAGCGACCTGCCGATTTCGGGCAGCAGCTTCCACGAAGTCCACTGGCTCGGTTTCAGCAGCACCGCGGCGGCCGACACGGCGTTTTACCTCGATAACCTGCGAATCTCGCAGAAACCGGATAAGGTTGTGCGGTCATCGCGGTGAACCTCGGCCAGCCGCGCAGGCCCGTGACCTTCCCAGCCTTGTCACGTCATTTGCCCAACGTCTCGAATAACTGATCTGGCGTGAGCCGAGGTGAAGTCACGTAAACCGGCTCGCCCGGTTTCAGAGTGCGAGTTGAGTTCTGATTGCCCATCAGGTCGAGCACACTGGCGCCTTTGGCCGTCAACACTCGCGGTTGTTCGCTCCAAACCACTGCGACAGAGCCGCGACCTTTGGAAAAGAGGTGAACCGTCAATCCATTCTGTTCGCGCTTGCCGGCAGGTTTGGCCCCGTCGAGTTGCTGTTCCAGCGCGCTGTAAGCCATCATCGTCGGTTTTGGCCGGCCGTCGTAATCCATCAACACATAATAGCCATTGGCCATCGTCGAGAACCACGGCAACGCGCCGCGCACGCCGCCCGTGTAATAATAGCAGATGTTGGCCACCCCGGCGGAGAGCATCTGCGCCATGCCCCGCACCAGGCCGCACGCGGCATCCACACCGGTCAGATTCCTGGTGGCGCCGGCTCTCGAACCAAAAGGCGCGCCGCGGCTGAAACCTTCCTGCGGCAACCACGATGCAAACGGCGGGCAACGGAGGCCGCCTTCGGTCATGTAGATTGGCTTCGGCTTGCCGTGCGCCTGCATCTGGTCCGCGAAGTGACGCACTTCCTGCTCGATGAACGCCGGTTCGCCCGGCGCCTTCGGCTCCGTCACCGCCGGGCTCCAGTAAACGTGATAGGAAAGAGCGTCCATGAAGTTGAGCGCGTCCTGCGCCAGCACGCGTCGCGTCCACTCGGTCGCGTGTGACGAGAAGCAGCCGCCAATAACCACCGCCTGTGGATCGGCGCGCTTGATGGCACGATAAGCGACCTTCAACAGTTCCGCGTATTCCTCCGGTGTGCCGGCGAAGAAACCCTTCCCATACGGCTCGTTCCATACTTCCCAGTGGCGGATGCGGTCCCGGAAGTGCTCGACCGTGCGGAACACGTAATCTTCCCACTCGGCAGCATCGCGAGGTGGCGCGCTCGTCCAACTGCCGTGGTCCTGATCTTTCGGATGTGGCCGCCCCGCCCAGAGCGGCGGATGGCCGAGGTTCGCCATGATCGTAAAGCCGCGTTTCCGCAGCTCGTTGATCTCCGCATCACGCCACACCCATTGCCCTTTGTCCGGCTCAACGACGCGCCAATGGCAAAAGTCGCCGAAGTCGTGCAATCGCACCCAGCGCGCGCCCATCGCTTCCGACGCGAGCAGCGTGTTGGTCGGTTCCGGCGTGGTCGCGGTCACATGGGTGCCGAACATCGAATGGGTCCGCAGTTTCCGGTCGCGCTTTGGGAACACGCCGAACCACACTTCGCCGCTCGCCGGCGAATCATCGCTCTGCACGCGCACACGATACATGCCCGGCTTTTTTGTCTGGAACGTCGCCCGATCCGGGACGCCGGCTTTCACCGGTCGTGAAAGCGTTGTCATCGGCTGCGACCAAAGATCCTCCAGCGTGTAACGCAGCATCGTGTCGCCTGTGGCATGAGCCGTCACCTCGACGTTCTCTCCGACGCGACACCAGCGCTTGGGTGTTTCGGCCCCGATCTCGATCCGATGCGCCGGTTGGTAATCGCTCGCGTCACCCTCCTCAATCTGCACGTCATCGAGCCATATCGTCCCGCTCGGCACAATCCGCGCGACGTAATCCTCCCACATCGCCGGCATCGCGGTGCCACTGACTTGATATCGCGCCCACGTGGTCGTTGCGTTCACCGTGACCTTGCGCTCGTTGCGGTTGCCGGGCGAGTCGCCGCCTTCGTCGGCCCATTCGAAGAACCGCAGCGTCACGCGCGTGCCCGGTTCGGCGGCTTTGATCCATGCGCTGAGCCTGTAACGCTGGCCGGGACGGATGTGGAACGGCCGGCACTCGATGCCCGCCGGCGCGGTGCGCGGCCGCGTGCTTGCAGCCAGGGGCCGGTTCAACGGGAGCGTTACGCTCGGCAATGTGGCCTCGCCGATGCGCGCGCTGCACGAGCCTGAATGTGCCGTCGTCCGGTCCACGAGAAAGCCGTCCGTTGGTGTCCAGCCTTCTGGTCCGGCCTCGAAGCCGCTGTTGAAGATGCGGTTGCCTTTGATTGGCGGCATGCCTGCGCCGGCGACCGCGTCCTCATGCGCGCCCGGCAGCAGTGACACGTCATCCACCAGCAATGTGCCCGTGCCGGCAAACATGATGTAGATGCCGCAAGCGGCGTCGGATTCACTCGCCTCGGCGATGAGGACATAAGGACGCCACTCGTTCTTGACGCGGCAATGGCGCTTAATATAGCCGGTGTAAGGTTCGCCGTGTTTGCGGACGCCGACATACACCGTCGAGGTCACGTTACCTTTCAGCCAGAGGCGCAACGTGTAGGTTTTCCCTTTTTCGACAGCGACCTGGGTGGAATGGAACTGCACGCCGCCGGTTTCGAAACGGCTGCACGTAATGCGTTGGGCAGACTTGCCGCCGTGAACGTCGCGCGTCTCCTCGGCAAAAACGACATCGTTCGAGCCGTAACAGTTTTTCACCCAGCCTGCAGCCAGACCGCCGTTGAATGGCGCTTCCATGCCGCCGCAACGAAGTAATTCGTTGCTGTCGGCAAGAACGATTTGTTGGAACAGACCGGTAGCGGCGAGGCAGATGGCGAGGAATTTCATGTGGGACGATCTCAGTCTTGGGCCGGCATCTTCCACCGCGTTGTGGCGATGTGCGTGATGCCGTCGCTGCAGGTGAAATAATAAATCGTCATCAGCGTGCCGTCTTCGAGTTTCGCCGTCAGCGGATAACCCAGATCGGAGCCATTGCGCTTGCCGTCAGCGCGCAATACGAACTCATGCTCAATGTCCCATGTCCGGCCCCCGTCGCGGCTGAGGCAGGCGCGGATGCCCATGGGCGCGCGGCGGTAGCCGTAAATGCACAACACCCGGCCTTTCTCCAGCGCGAGCAGTTGCGCTGGGTAACCCCACATCGGAGTCTTCACCGGCTGGCTCCATGTTTTGGCGCCGTCTTCGGAGACGGACTGGTAGAGATAACCGTGTCGGTCCGGATCAGGCCGCATCATCGCCATCACGCGGCCGTCGGACAGTTCGACAATCGCTGTCTCGTCAAAACCAATCTCGCCTTCCTTCGGGTCGGACACGGGTTTGGCGATGGTCGCCAGATTCCATGTCTCCCCGTCGTCGTCGGAGCGAAGCACAAAACTCGTCGTATGACTCGCACCCTTGGGCCGGCCATAGATCGCGTTCAGCCGCACGCCCGCGCGTGTCACACACAACGCGGCGGAGTTGTAGCCCATCAGCGACAATCCGGCGGGAGTGGGGACGGGCGTGCGTTTGCCTTTCTCTTCGTTGCCGTGCCGCAGGAAACTGTACGCGCCGCTCAGATAGGCGACGACGCCGGGCCGCACGTTGCGCACGGTCAGCCCTTGCGCGCGAAACTCCGCCGCGCGTTCCTCGGGCACCTCGCGCCAGCCATAGGCCGTCGCGTAGGTGATGCCGCCGTCGCGCCGCTGAAACAGCGGATTCGTCACGCTCTTCTGTGCTGGTTGCCACGTAAGGCCGCCATCTCTCGAGGTGTAGACAGCGCTGCCGCCGGTGCCGTCAATGTGTGAACGCCGCACGCGCGTGCCAAAGCTGGTGAAGAACACGCCATCAGGCAGGCGCATCAGGCTGGGGAAACACGCATACACGCCGGCCTTCTTGTAGACAATCCCGTGCTGCACGCCTTCCGTGAGGCGGGCCGCCGGCTCATGCGTGCGATGCCGGACGAACTCCCACAGGGCTTCGCCCTTGGCCGCGCTGGACAAGGAGCCGAAACCGACACAGTTGCGACCGTTGTACGCCGGTTTCGACAAACCCGCCGCCTCATCGATGACTTGCCGGCCATCCACCGACAAGCTCACGCGGGTGCCGCGCAGTTCCAGCCGATACGTGTGAAACGCATCGCTTGTGTTCATGGCGTGACTGCGTCCACTCTGGCCGAACTCGACACGGTCGGGATAGAACGTCAACGAGGTTTCATTGGCGCCGTCGGCGACCATCACGATTACGCCGGCCGGGCCGCTGCACGAGCAGACCTTCAGCCGCGCCTCGACCACGCCACCCAACGAACGTTCCGCGTGCCATTGGCGGTTGTAGAACCGGAGCTGGCCCTTGGCCGTGCCACGGTCGATGATGCGGAGGCAATCGCCTTCGACTGCTGCCGTCGTGTTCGAACCGGGCGACACGCCCCAGGGCCATTCGCTCGACTCCGGCAATGTTGTGCCGCGATAGCACTCGTCCCACTCCTCTGCCGCTGCGGCCATCGCCGAAGCGGCTGTCAGTAAACAAACAACCATCAATGCGCGTGAAAGATTCATGGCGTTACCTGCTCCAGGGTGAATGGTTCGAACAAGCCGTAGCCGACCGTGTCATAATCAGCACCCGGAGCCGGACAAGGCTTCGGCGCAATCTGGAACATCCGGGGCCACGCACTTCCAAGCGGCTGTTTGCCGTGATGCGGTCCCAGCGTGTTCTTCAGCGTGCCGATGACGATGACCTCGACGACGTTCGCGCCGCGCTTGATCTTGTCGCTGACGTCGCAGCGCCACGGCGGGCTGACAATGTGGCCCGCGAGCTTGCCGTTGACGAGGACTCTGGCCACGCTGCCATACCACGACGGCAGCGTGACGACGTAGCGGCCGGCGGGCGAGGCCACGTCGAACGTCTCGCGATACGCCACGCCGGCGCTGAAGAATGGCGCGCCTTGTTCGTTCCAGCGGCCGAGCTTTAGCGGCTGGTCGGGCGCGATGACGAAACCCTTTGCCGCCGGCTTGAGCGTGAAGTTGCCGAGCACGTAGGCCGGCTCCAATTCGTGGAAGACCGTCATTGGCGATGCCTTGATGGTGACGACGTTCTCTCCAACGCGCGCCGCCGAAGCGATGGCGATGCGGCCAAACGCCTTGTCGAGCCACCACGCGCCCTTCGCCGCGCGCCCCGGCTTGCCGTTGCAGGTGACCGCGTAGAGGTCGGATCGCTCGATGACGATGGCGAGGTCTTTCGGCACCGCGCCTTCGATGGTGAAGCGATAGCTCGCCGCGAAGCCGCTCCCTTCCGGGAACTTCTTTGTGATGATCTCGTCCTTGAACTGCACGGCGCTGTCCCAGGGATTGCGGTCCACGCCGTTCTTCTGAAACGCGAATTGTTGCGCTTGGTAGAAGTAGACGTCTGTCCGCGTTTCGCCGCCCGCGGTGATGTCCACGACATCGAGCGTCAGCACGTTTGGCGCCACGCGGTGCGCTTGCGGCGGCCCCGCAGCTGCGATGGTCGTGACTTTTTCCGAAATGACCGGTGCGGGCGTGCAGGGTTTCTTCGAGAGGAACAACAACAGGCTGCCTGAAGGCGGCAGCGAGAACGTGGCACGGACGCCGCTGCCGCGAGGCTCGAAATGATATGACACACTCTTGCCGGTCTGGAGATCCCATTGCTCGACCCCCCGCGCCCGCGACTCGATCACGCCGGCCGATGGGGACTCGATGCTCGTGTTGACCAGGAAGAGCAATTCGCCATCGTCAAACTGGCGGCGGTGATGGAACAGGATGCCTTTGTCGCCCGCTTGGCGGCCAATGGCGAATCCGTCCGCGCCCGCCGCCTTCCGCAACAACTCCGGCAGCGCGGCAGGTTCGATCTTCTTCCACTTCGCCTGCTGCGCGAGCTTCACGCCGCGCTGCGAGACAGCACCATCCACGCGAACAGGCGGCTCGCCGGCACAGAGGATCGTGCCGCCGGCCTTCATGTAGCCGTCGAGCAGCGCCACCGTCTTGCTTTCAAGGTTTTCATTCAGTGGCGGCAGTACGACAGTGCTGTAGTCGCGTTTGCCAACGCGCAACGCCGCGCCGCTGACGGACCCGTGATTGGCCAGCACATCCTCGCAGCCAAGATCGTATTCAACCTGCGCTGTTTCGAGGGACATCAGCAGGTTGAAGAACGCGTCGCCGAGTTCCTTCAGCCGCGCCTCGTCGCCCTGGCTCATCCACGCGGTGGTCGTCGGCACGATGACCAACACGCGGTTGATCTGCTCGCCCTGCGTAAGCGCCGCCGTCAGCCGCGCGAAGTAGCCGGCCGAGACATGATACGCCGGCCACCACGGCTCATGATACGAAAACGACTGCGGATGGTCGCGTTTGCGCGCGCCACGAATCGTGACGTAGGAGAGATGCTCATCGAGCGTGTTGACGCCGAGCACCTCCAGCCAGTCGCCGATGCGCTTCATATCCTCGAAGCGCAGGTCCCATCCGCCGGCGCCGTAGAGTTCCACGAGCGTGCGCTTGCGGCCGAGCTGGTTGGCGAGACTGGCGACCTCGCGGCAGGCGCGGACGTTG
>CAZGGF010000285.1:0-3054 GCA_964524715.1 uncultured Verrucomicrobiota bacterium
GGTCCGACATCAACACGAACCGATGCCCTGCGCGGTCCATCATCTCCAGCGCGTTGCGCTTCTGGCCCGCCGGCCGGCCGCTGAAGAGCACGAGATTCTCCGACAACGGCCACGGTTCGCATGAGTCACCCTTGTCGAACGTCGGATCGTCCGGATGCTCGATGTTCGTGATCGCCTTCGGGTCGTTCTTGCCAACGAGCGGATCAATGAACCCGATCGAGCCCCGTGGCGTTGAGTTGTGTTTCGCCAGCGTGCCGACAATCAGATGCGAGCCGGGCACCGCCCGCGCATCGAGAACCGATTCCGGGAAGACCATGTTGTTGGCGTAGAGAGCCGTCTCCTGCGTGCCATCAGGGTTGATCGTCCAGAGCGACTGGATGGTGAGCGCGTTCTTGTCCACGTATTCCCAGCGGCCAAAGAGGATGCGTCCGTCAGGCAAGACGCTTGGGTCGAATTCGTTAACGTTGTTGACGGAGATCGGATGCATGTCCGAACCGTCGGCGTTCATCACGTGGAGGATGCTGACGCCAGCATTGGCACACGGCACCAGACCGCTGGGGCGCGTCGAGAGGAACACGATGCGGCCGTCAGGCAGATAGGCCGGCGCAATATCGTGCTGGCCGCCATGGCCGCCTTTGTAGATGGCGCACGCCGGTGTCGGATCTGTGATCCGCCGCAGGCCTGTACCGTCGATTTTGATCTCGTAGATACTGGTGCTGCCATTCGCCTCGCCCTTGAAACAGAAGAGAACCTTTTTCGCATCCCACGAAAGTTCCGGGTGCGTATAGACACCATGTCCCGGCGTGCCCGGCGTCGTCTCGTCCACGAGCGGCCGGATGCGCCACTGGTCGCGCGGAGCCGACGGGTTTTCGAGGACGTAGATGCCGCCGCCGCCCGGCGGCCACTTGTAGAATGTGTCGTAGATGTGGATGCCGGTGTAGGAATGCCGCTTCACGAACAGCAACGGCGCATCGAGCTGGCTGCGAAACTGCTTCTCGATCTCCGGGGTGAGAGGTGGCGAAGCGACGGGCGCGGCAGAAACAAGCGCCGCCATGACGAACCCACCGACAAACAACATCAACGCTGCCGGATTCTTCTTCATGCGAACCAGCTCCTGCCAACAACCTTCACTGATGCCGCGACGGAACAGCGCGGCCTTCCGCGACTACTTGCCGGCCAGCTCGGCGCATGCCGCGTTGAAGAACTTCACGCACTGCGCAATCTCCGGCAACGACTCTTTCCAGTTGTACTCGTATTCGATGCAGAACGCGCCGCGGAAACCCTGCCGCTTCAGTTCCGCCAACTGGCCCTTGGCATTGCCGACGCCGGTGCCCCAAGGCACGTCGTGGGCCTTCGGATTGTCCTTCTCATTGAGGTCTTTGAAGTGCAGCGCAATGATCCGGCCTTCGAGCTTCTTCAGGCACTCCACCGGATCAAGTCCCGACCGGACCCAATGCCCGGTGTCGGCGCAGACGCCGATGCGCGAGTCGCGGCCCTTCACCAGTGACAACACGTATTCGGGATCCCACAACTTGTATTTCGGATCCTTCGCGCGCTTGGGGTGATTATGGATCGCGACCTTCATGTTGAACTCTTTGCAGAGCTTCTCCACGGTATCGAGCGCATCCGGCTCCATCTCGGCCACCAACACGTCAATACCCATCTTCTTCGCGAATTCAAATATCGCGCGCGTCTCGGCCTCGTCAGCGACCGGCTTTACCACGCCCATGTTCACCAGCTTCTTGATGCCACAAGCGGCGAGTTTCTTCTGAATCGCCTCCACGTCCTTCGGCGGCGCTGTCATTGTCTTCACCGGCTTTGGCCCGCCGAGGTTCACGCTGCCCGAGATGCTCATGTATTTCAGGCCGAGGCTGGCCGTCTTATCGATGGCGTCGAAGATCGGAAACTCCTTGAACGTGTAGGAGTGGATTGCCAACTGCCAGCCGAGCTTGTCGGCAGCGGCGCTAGACTCCCCGGCTTTCGCCGTTGCAGCGCACGCCATCATCAGTCCCATCGCCAGCCACAAGAAACGCTTCATAGTTTTTCCTTCTTCAACAAACTTCCGTTTCAGTTCAATTCAGCCAATCCACTTCTCCGCTAGATACGCGAAACACCGCGAAAAGAAAAGCGCCATGCTCTGCCGCGGCCTCAACCGCGCCAGGGCCGGTCGCGCTTCGGGAGCTTCGCCAGCACTTCGCTGGCAATCGCCGCGTCTTCGGCCACCTGGAAATCAAACATTCCAGCCAGAATGAAATCCGCACCGCTCGAATACGCGTAACGGAATCCTTCGCGCGGCAGAATCGCGCCGGCGGCCATCACCTTGAAGCCGATCCACGGTTTCTCCACCGTCTTCATGTATGCGATGGTTTCCTCCGGGTTGCTGCACCAATACACCGGCGGCAATTCGCGCCACGGCTTGCTGATCTCCTCCTTCTTCGGAGCGGTGGGATAATTGTGATGGTGGATCGTCTTCACATAAAAGTCGCATGGCGCCTTCGCCGCCTCAAGCGCCTTGAGCGAATCCAGCCAGTGGCAGCCCGCGCCCGTCGGCAACCCGGTCGCCTTGATGATCTCCACGAACTTGACGACCAGGTCTATCTTGCCTTGCGCCATCATCGGGTCCGTCGTCGCCCCGTGGACATAGATGCCGTCGGCGCCCGCGTCCACCAACTCCTGCACGACGCGTTTGTAGTCCTCCACCGTCCTCGCCTTTGGCTCCGGCGCGACAATGAGCTTCATCTTCCCGCCCGTGGCCGAGCGATGCTGTTTCAGCAGACGCATCACCCGCGGCTCGTGGTGAGTCATGAACGTATCGATGCCGTTCGCCTCCGATAGCGCGAACGTCTGCAAAATCCTCTCGTCAGTGTTGTAGCGCAGGGACAGGTCATTGAGGTAACGCAATTCGCGCCCGTGCATGTGGCCGGTGATGATATTCGTGCCAAGAATCAGCCGGCTGATCTCCAGTCCCGCGACCTTCCCCTTGGGCAACGTGCCCTGGGGCTTCACGCCGCCGGTTCCTTGCGCCGCCGCATCCGCCGCTGCCGCCTCGCGCGC
>CAZGGF010000286.1:0-19049 GCA_964524715.1 uncultured Verrucomicrobiota bacterium
TTCGGGGTGGAAGCAGGCGGAGGTGCAATACTCTCCGCCGATACTGGCGAATGGTGATATTGGCCTGCTCATTGATTACCGGAATTGTCAGTTCCAAACGGTGCCGTCATACAGGAAGATCAAATGTGTTGGGGGGAATTATGTGCCGTCGATCTACCGGGCGGGGCGACGGACGGATGATAAGGCGCTTGCATGTTTTGGGCGTGTGGAGGAGCGCGTGATGCTTGCTGCGAATGACAATGCTACGCCCGAAAAATGGCGGCAGGAACTGGACATTGGGCGCGCCTGTTCGGAGACGGTCAACGAGTATGCCGGGGGCAGGACAAGGATTGCGTCCACGGCATTCGTGCATGCGGACAGGCCGGTGATTGCGGTGCAGAAGCGGTTTGGCGGGGATGCACCGCGAGCGTATGTTTTTGAATACATTTTCGCCAAAGCAAAAACTGAGGGCGAGTTGCCGCTCCATGCCCGCCTCGCACTGAAAGGGGCGGATGCCGAGATCAAGGTGGAGAAGACGAAGGGTTCGATCAGTGGCGCGGTGTCTGTTGTTTGTGACGCTCCGAGCGCGCGGGTGGAGAACGGACAGAACCGAATTCGGATCACGGTGGACAATCCGCAGGGTGAGGTGGCCTTTTTTGTCATTATTACCGATGATTTTGAAAAGAACGACTACAAGAGGCAGCTTGGTTTGCTAAAGGCGGAGATTGCCAAGGAGGGATGGAAGGGCATGAGCGAGTCCCACGCAAGAACTTGGCGGAAATTTTGGAGGGAGACTCACGTTAGCATTCCCGACAAGCGAATCGAAGGGGCGTATAACACCGCTCTCTACAATCTTAAATGCTGGTCGACACAATGGTCGATTCCTGTCGGGATTTTACCGTCGCACTGGGAGGGGAAGTACTTTGGCTTCACGTTTTTCAACCCCGCCCTTTGCGTATCGGGTCACATGGAGGAGGCGCTAAAGGTCGCGCGGTATTGGAGGAATACGCTTGAATTCGCGAAGAGCCGAGCAGGAAAGGCGAAGGCGGGCGACGAAAGCCCGGGCGCGAGATACGCCTGGCAATCGCTGGAAAATGGGGACGAGGGCACGGTGATGGCGGGACGGTGGCTGGACCATGTGCTGCATATGGGCAACATTGCGCTCGAGTCGTATACGTATTATCGGTACACGAGCGATAAGAAGTATCTTGAGGAAGTTTCCTATCCCGTGCTTAAAGAGTGCGCCACGTTCTATGCCCGGCAAATGGTCTATGACCTCAAGGACGGCAGAACGGTCATTGGCAAGTGCTGCGATTTGGAGCGGCTTCCGCCGGCGCTTGAAAACGCGTTTCTGACAACCGCCAGCGCCATCGCCACGTTTAATTATGCCGCCGAGGCCGCCGACTTGATTGGCGTTGATATGGAAGAGGCCAGGACTTGGCGCGAAATTGCCGCCAGGCTCAGGCAGCACCTTCCGCGCGATGGGGAAAAATATCTGCCGTATCCAAACTCGAAGGAGCGAAGCGTCGGCGCGCTGGCGGGAATTTTCCCGTATGGCTCGGTGTCTGCCGACGACACTTTTCAGCGGGCGGCCGTTTACGATTTTGAAAAGAACGGTCTTGCGACGGGCAATATGTATCGTGTTGGGAAGAACATTTGTTCGTGGTACGCCGCGTGGCTGGCGGGTGCGCAGGCCCGCTGCGGCGATGGGGAAGGTGCCGGGCGGAACCTGCGATCCGCGACTGATTCGGTGGGGAAGTTCGGGGAGATATTCGAAATCAACGAGCCGGGGATCATGTCGGTGCCGTGGTGCTCGTCGCCGCAGGGAACATACGTGCAGGCGTTGAACGAGATGCTTTTGCAGTGCGACGGGGACACGATCAAAATCGCTCCGGCAGTTCCGCGGGAATGGCGGGATTTCAATTTCAAGCTCCGCGCTTACGACGATATCGAAGTGGAGGCTTCGTTTGCTGATGGCAAACTGAAGTCCGCGACTTTCCGCGCGGCCAGGAGAACATCCGGCCGTGAAAAGACGCTCGTTTTTCCCGGTGGCGGGCGCGAGAAGATGAAATGCTCGCCCAATAGTGAGCAGACGGTATCGTCACCGAAATAAGTACGGCGGGACAGATTCCGTCCTGACCTATCTGTCGTAAAGGATGCCATCGCGCCAGTCGAAGGGAAAAGGACGTGGCTCGAGTCAGCCTTGTCGGAATGAACTTGGCTGGATACGCAACATGGAGTACTCCGTTGCGCGAGAGCGATTTCAGCGGAGAGAACATTCGATCGTGATGTTACCCAGTTGCCGCCCAACCAATACCGCTTTAAGCTGACGGCGAAAATCGCTATGGTCACTGCGTGGCGGCAAACTGTACCATGGTGAAATAGAGTGAAAGAGAGAGACCAACAGCATGGGCAAGGGCGTTCGCGCTGCCTGCTGCCGCAAGGGCAAGAGCAACACTGAAGAGCAAAATGACATCTGTTTGATGTCGGACGACTCAAACAACCATTCGATAAGCAAACCCAACGCATTATGAAAACAGTGACAATTCTAACCGCAGCCCTGGCGATTACGGCCACTGCGCAAGCCTGGCAGCCGGCGCCGGATTCAATGCTGACCGAATGGGGCCAGACAGTCACGCCCTCCACCGCATGGAAGGAATACCCGCGGCCGCAGTTGGAACGGAAAGCGTGGCGGAATCTGAACGGTCTGTGGCAGTACCAGATCACGGCGAAGTCGGTAACCGTGGCGCCGGATGCCTGGGCGGGGGAAATCCTGGTGCCCTTCGCGATCGAGTCAGCGTTGTCCGGCGTGAAGAAGAGGGTTACACCGGAGGATGCGCTGTGGTACCGGCGAACGTTTGAAGCGCCGGCAAAAAAGGAGGCGGAGCGTACGCTATTGAATTTTGAGGCGGTGGATTACGAGTGTGCGGTGTGGGTGAATGACCACCCAGTGGGCGTGCACGTGGGCGGCAACCTGCCCTTTTCGTTTGATATTACTGAGGCACTGAAAGCGGGCGCGAACACGCTGACGGTGCGGGTGGTGGATTCGACCGACACGGCGTACCAGCTTCACGGCAAGCAGCGCCTCAAACCCGAAGGCATTTGGTATACCCCGGTCTCGGGAATCTGGCAGACGGTTTGGCTGGAGACGGTGCCGGCTGTGCATGTGACCGCGGTGCAAGTGACGCCTTCCGTAACCGGCAAGCTGGCGATTCGCCTGTCGACTTCCGGCAACGCGATCCCGCAGGCCACGGTGACGGCAAGCCTTAACGGCAACCCCGTGGCGACGGCCAGCGGCGCGGCGGACAACCTCACGCTGATGATTCCCCACCCCAAGCTTTGGTCACCGGATTCGCCGACGCTTTATGATCTGCAATTCACGGTCGGCGCGGACCATGTCACCTCGTACGCCGGGCTGCGCGAAACAACGGTGGGCAAAGACGCGAACGGCAACCTGCGGCTTTTCCTGAACGGCAAGGCGCTGTTCCACTTCGGCACACTGGATCAGGGCTGGTGGCCGGACGGTTTGCTCACGCCGCCCTCGGATGCCGCGATGCGCTCGGACATCGAGTTTCTCAAGGCCTCGGGCTTCAACACGATTCGCAAACATATCAAGGTCGAACCGCGCCGCTATTACCTGCATTGTGATCGTCTCGGCATGCTGGTGTGGCAGGACCAAGTGAGCTCGGGAGTCGGCAAGAAACGCAGCCTGAATGGTTCAAGCCCCGCCTGGACCCGCCTGAAGCCCGACCCGGAGGATGCTGTATGGCCAGAGGCGGCTCATCGGCAGTACATGAGGGAATTGCAGATCATGATGGAAACCCTGCGCAGTCATCCTTGTATCGCCCTGTGGGTGCCTTTCAACGAAGCCTGGGGCCAGCATCGCACGATGGAAGTCGGCAAGTGGGCCATGGCGTTTGATCCCACACGCCAGATTAACATTGCCTCGGGCGGCAACTTCCATCCGGTGGGCCACATTGTGGATCACCACCAGTATCCGCATCCGGGTTTCCCATTTGACCTTGGCGAGAACGGGCGCTTCAACGGCTTCGTGAAGGTGGTCGGCGAATTTGGCGGGCACGGTTTCCCCGTGGCGGGACATCTTTGGAATCCCAACGCCCGCAACTGGGGTTATGGCGGCCTGCCGAAAGACAAAGACGAATGGCTCGAGCGCTATAAGACCTCGATCAACAAACTGGCGGAGTTAAAACAGCAGGGAATTGCCGCCGGGATTTACACCCAAACGACCGACGTGGAAGGCGAAATCAACGGGCTGATTACCTACGATCGCAAGGTCCGCAAACTCGCGCCGGAAGTGCTGGCGAAAATTCACCAGCAAGCCGGCTTGGTGCCGTAACGGCGATATCCCTGTGGTCGCATTGGAATCAATAAAGAGAGGTTTTCATCATGATCGCGAGACTCGTGGCAGTATTGTTCATTCTGGGTTCGGCTGCGGTGACAACCGCCGCGCCGCAGCGCGAGAACACACCCCCGCCGCCGGGAACGGTAATCGCCCGCAGCGCCGACTGGGAAAAGGCGTTCCTCGGCTCGCCATCAATGGAAATCCTTTCCAACGGAACCTATGTTTTTACGCACGACGACTTCAGCAAGCACACCGACGTTTACCAGTCGGCCAACCGCGGCGAGACTTGGACCAAAATCGGACAGTTCGACCGGCAACGCAGCGGAACGCTCTTCGCCATTGCCAACGTCCTGTATCATGTTGGCTATGCGATGCCCGGGATCAAGGGCGCCAGCTCCCACTGCGTGGGGATCCGCAAATCGATCGACGGAGGAAAGACGTGGTCGGAGCCCAAGGATGCAAAGACCGGCCTGATTCTCTCCGATGCCGAGTACTACACCGATCCCGTCCCCGTGCTTATCCACAGCGGCCGAGTGTGGTGGCAAGTGGACCTGGTTGACAGGTCCCGCAAAACCGATTGGCCCGGCCAGTTCGGCATGATGGCGATCAGCGCCCCCGTGGACAGCGACCTGCTGGATGCCGCCAATTGGACACGGAGTAACGCTGTTCCATGGCCGGCGCAGCAACACTTCGCCGGCTGGTTGGAAGGCAACGTCGTAGCGGCCCCCGACGGCTCGCTGAGGATCCTCGCGCGGGTTGAAGATCGGAAGCGTCCGGGCGGCGGGGGCCGGACCGTAGCCCGCCTCGACCTCTCGGCCGACGGCAAGACACTCCGCTTCGATCCCGAGACCGGTTTCCTCGATTTTCCCGGCGGCGCATCGAAGTTCTGCATTCGCTATGACGACGTCTCGCGCAAGTACTGGGCGCTGAGCAACTGGGTGCAGCCCAAGCAAAAAGGGGCGCGGACCACGCTGGCCTTGATCTGCTCTGAAGATATCAAGCACTGGGAGGTGCGTTCGATCATCTACCAGCATGCCAAAGGCAATGACGTCGCCGGCTTCCAGTACTGCGACTGGCGAATCGTCGGTGACGACATCCATTTCGTCTGCCGGCTCGGCTGGTACGGCAAGAACTTTCACGACTCGAACTACATGATCTTCGACACGATCAAACAGTTTCGCCAGCGAACCCGGCAGGACGACGCGAAGAGATTCGAGTGAACACTGATCTCCTTGCAAGAGACCTCTTCGCTGCGGCGGCTTGATTCTGCCCGCTTGACCCTGAAACAGCTTCTCAGCAGACTGGCTGGCATGCTTTACCAGGCAAGAAACCTGCTCACGATCGCAGCTGCAGCTCTCTCCGTGGCAATGGTTTGCTCAATCACTGCCGCTGAGGCGCCAGCGAAACATTTTTTCCCACCGGACGCTCCTGATGCTCCCGCTTACACTTTGCCCGATCCTCTGCTCACGGCGGACGGCAGGAAGATAACCGCGCCTTCCGATTGGAAAAATATTCGCCGGCCTGAAGTGCTGGAACTCTTTCGAAAGCATGTCTATGGGCGCGTTCCTGCGACCGCCTATGAAAAAAGTTTCAAAGTGGTCAACCGGGATGCCAAGGCCATGGATGGCGCGGCAACGCTCAAGCAAGTTGAGATTACCATTACCGCCAATGGCAAATCGCTCGTGATTCATCTTTCACTCTTCGTGCCCAATCAAGCCAGCAAACCTGCCCCGGCTTTTCTGCTCATCTGCAATCGCAATCCTGACAACATTGATCCGACGCGAAAAGCGAAGAGCGGGTTCTGGCCGGCCGAAGAAGCCATCGCCCGTGGTTATGCGATCGCCGCCTTCCACAACGCCGATGTGGCTCCCGACAAGGCCAACAAATTCAACGAGGGCATTCATGGCCTGCTCGACTCCGGGCCGCGGCCGCCGGATGCCTGGGGCACACTGGCCGCCTGGGCCTGGGGTGCCAGCCGCTGCCTGGATTACCTCGAGACGGACAAAGACATTGCCAAAGATAAAGTCGCCGTCATTGGCCACTCGCGTGGAGGCAAAACGGCGCTGTGGGCGGGAGCGGAAGACGAACGATTCGCGATGGCTTGCTCGAATGATTCGGGCTGCGGCGGCGCGGCCCTGAGCCGGCGGCAAAACAAAGGAAAGGAAACGGTCGCTAGAATCAACAAGACATTCCCGCACTGGTTCAATGATAATTTCAAAGCCTACAGCGGACACGAACAGGACTTGCCCATCGATCAGCACATGCTCATTGCCCTGATAGCACCCCGGCCTGTCTGCGTAGCCAGTGCCAGCGAGGATTTATGGGCCGATCCGCGTGGCGAGTTTTTGAGCGTGATTCAAGCGACTCCGGTTTATCGTCTTTTTGGCAAGGAAGGTCTGGGCAAAGCGGCCGGGATGCCCGCCATTGGCGAGGCCATCCATGGCGATGGAGCGCATTATCACCTCCGCGAAGGCAAACACAACCTGACGCTGATCGATTGGAATTTCTACATGGATTTCGCGGACAAGGTCTTTGGAGCAAAGTAGCCACCCGGTCTTTCGGACACCGAGACCTTCTCAATACCCTCCGCATCTGTTGCCGTCCACTCGTCCCCGCGCAGGCCACGGCCGAGCCCCTTGGGTCACGCGCGCAGCCGGAACAAAACCCGAACAGTTTTTGACATATCAGTTCGCGTGCACTCGATTCAGGAGCGCAATGACTTCTCTAATCACGATGTCGGCAGCTTCGGGCGCGAAATGAGTGGTCTTCACTTCGTAGCCACCTTTGGGATAGGCCTCCTTGACGACGAGATAACCGGCCCTGCCGTTGCAGTGGGTGATGACGAAGGTGTGCGGGAACGGTGACCCTTTCTTGATCGCACGGCCTATCTCGTGAAACACTTCGCCGCCCAGACCGACAAATGCCACGTTCCCGATACGTGCCACGGTGATCGTCATCGGAACAGTATCGGTCTGGTTTGTTTTTGAAGGCAGTTCGATGGTTTTGATGATGGAGTTGATCGGGCCGTCTTGTTTGAAGTCGGGAATCTTGTTCGCTGTGTGAACAACTTCCTCGCCGAGCATCGTGCCGAGCAGCACCGATTCGGGAATCCATCCGTTGCCGGTCTTGATTTCGGGCAGCACGCGGAACCATGGGTCAATGTCGCCCGATGCGCCGGCGAACACGGGCGAGATGATTCCGTCGCCGAGGTGTTGCTCGACAAACTGCGCGGCCAGCCCAAGGACATCGCCACTGATGACGAGGTTCTTTGATCCCAAAGACGTGCCGTGCGTTGCGTAGGCGAAGAGCACAGCGAACGGTTTCTCGCTGGACGGCTCGCGAATCTGCAGCACTTGCACGTCTTTGTCGGTGCTGCCACCGGGATTGCGGCCGAGGCGGATTTGCTTTTGTCCTTGCTTGTCGATCACGGCCTCACGGCGGTTGATGCCGACCGGTGATGCGCCGATGCCGACGCCGATGCGGGCGGGTTTCAGCCCGGCAAGTGCTTGCTGGACCAGCTTGACCAGTCGAACGCTCACCGTCTTGGTGTACTCCACATTGTTCGGGTGGGGTTTCTCCGGTTCTAGGGATGCCGTCGGTGCCGCGTGTGTGTGGATGGCTGTGAGCAGCAATTCTTCCGGCTTGAGATTGCACGCGTCGAGGATGGCGCTGCGCATGTAATTCACGGTCTTGTAGTAGCCGATGAGGTCCGATGACACGAGCACCAGCCGCTTGCCCCCCTCCTCAAACGCCACTGCGCGCGCGGAGAGCGGATCGTGCACGCCGGTGGACAGGTTGGTCCGGCCTGCGTACCCTGCCAACACGCACGGCTGCTGTGGGGTGATATCCACCTTGGCCACACCGGCGCGCAGTTCGGCGCGGGCAGGCGCAGCCGGCCACCAGAACCCTGCGATGAGCAACAGTGAAATTCCCCGCTTCACACCCACCGGCAGAATGTCCAGCAACTTTGGCTTCATGAGATTGAAAGTGACGCGTTGAAAGGATAGCCAGAATATCTTCGTCAGGTGCTCATTATGGGATGATCACCTTCACGCCTTTAAACATGAAGGGATTATCACTGAGTCTCAGAGGTTTGCCGCTGGCGGTGGCTACATTCTTCAAAACCACCTTTTCGGTCTTAACATTCGGGTATTTCTCCTTGTAGGAATCGTCTGTAAACTTCGCGTTGAAGTCAGAGAAAATGGCCGGCCCGCGATATTTATCAGGATGATTGGTGTCATCGATCCGCAGCGTGTCGATGGCAATCTGTTTAGGCATGTAGCAGGTATAACCGAAGTCGTGCTGGCCCGAATAGGATCCACTGATCAGAGCGGCCGTGGCGGGTCCGCCGCAGGAGGGAACGAAAACGCAGTTCTTGATAATGAACTCGCCTTGCCAGGTGCTGCCGTAATCGGAGCGCAGGCTGATGAAACTGCGTCCGTAAACAGTGCTGTTCTCCACGATCAGCGTTCCAAAGCCGATGGCGTTGATCCCCGCGTGGCCCAACGTCGAATTGCGGATAGTGACGTTGGCGACCCCTTGATGGGCATCAAAACGAGAGAAGACGCACTTATCGAGAAGGAGGTTCTTGCAGAAGTTGGAACCCATGATGCCCCAGCGGCTGCGGTCCTTGATGTCATTGCTCTGACTGCAATTTATGAAGGAGATGTTCAGCGCCTGGTTGAGGGAAATGTCGTAGGTCCCCATGCTGACCGGCTTGCCCGCCGAGCCGATCGTCACAAACGTCTTGTGCCCGGAGAGGGTTGAATTTCGCACCGTAACGTTGGCACAAGAGCTGATGTTGATAAATCCGCCGTACGGCGCGCCATGCTCTCCCTCGCCAGTGATGCGGTGCTCCACTCCATCGACCACAACGTTCGAACGCCTGATCCCAATCCCCCGACTGTAGTAGCTGTACCTCGATTCGTCAGTGTTGGCTTTGGTGGTAAACCGTCCGCCGGTGATGGTCAGCCGCGTCTTGTCCATCGGATACGCGGTTATTCTTGTGATCTGGTCGAAATCCCAAATGATCGGCGTGTTCGTATCAATCCGGCCGTCCTTGTCCGCAATGAAGGTGTCGGTTTGCGGGGAGCCATTGTTCTGGTTCAATCCGAACCGGATGAAGTGTTTGACACGAGAATTGGAAACGCTGATGAGACAGCTTCCAGGCAGCGAAGCTTCGATTTTGGGCTGACTCTTCTTGAGAGAAGAGATCCCCTTAAGCGTGAACGGCTTCAGGGAAGATTGGACAATGAAGATGTGTGCATTGCGGTTCAAGACGGCGGTGTCGTCAATGACAAATCTGGCCATTCCCCAATCGGTGTCCGTCTGGATGATAGCTGTCTTGTCCTTTCCCCCGATGTAGTAGGTGGCCCCTTCGTCAGCCTTTACGGGCAGCCCGTGCTGGTTGGCAAATTCATGAGCCCGGACTATGGCCTCGATATCATCGGTCACACCGTCTCCGACGGCCCCGAATTTTGCATACCGGACTACATCCACAGGATCTTCGGTTGCTTTCTTGTTTGGTTCTGCTGAAAAAACGAACAGGCCTGTTCCAAAGAAACAGAGGGCCACGGCTGCGACCAACTTTTTATGTATTCTCATAATAATGAAACCTTCTGCGCCTCACTAAAACACACCCGTTAATCAGTGTCGCCCCTGTAAAAACAACAGTTCCAGATTCGCTGTTCCTTTTCCACCCGGCTTGCAGTTGAAATCAACGTAGGAGGAGTCCCCGACCCTTGAAACGGTGAAGGCGTGTTCCTTGCCGTCAACCCAGAGATGCGCGCAGCGTTTCCCATCGGGGAGCAGGATATGCGCCTGAATTTCGCGGGCCGGAGAACGAAGATGATAACGCATCCCCGCGTCTGTTTGAATATAGCGGATATCAACCACCTTCCCGCTTTTCTCGTATCCCGTGATGTAGCGCAGCTCCGAGTAGCCGGTCACAGGGAAACGGGGTGAGAAGGCGATGGCGTCGTAGCCGCTGCCGACATCTTTGACGCCGGCAAGACCCTCGTCGATGGCCGAGAGCAGGCTGGCTGCGCCCCACGCGCTGGGTCCGCCGCCCTGCGGCTGGCCGTTCTTCGGCGAGTAGAGGAAATAGACTTTCCCGTCGTCCTGCCGCATCATGGTTTGGAGGCGGAGAAGGATGTCCCACCCGTATTTCTCATAGCCGTTTTGAAAGGCGGCTTTGGCCAGCTCGCCTGCAGTAAAGGGCGAGATGGCGCCGTTGACGTATTCCCCTGGTTTGTAGCGGCCGAAAAGCTCATACGGGGGATCGATCGAAAACCACTCCGCAAAGGCCGAGGTTGTCGTTCTGCGACGCATGTACTCCTGGATGATGGATCGCGACTGTGCCACCGTCGTCACGCCCCGGTTCATGTCGTAAGTGTTGGAAAGCGAAAGACGCTCGTGTTCCCGATTGTCCACACCAGAGTGCCCCAGAGGAAGCTGGTGGATGAAGAATTTGCCGTTCCAGAGATGGGTGAACATATTGGCCTTGATCGTTTCCGCCCGATGCTTCCACGCCCTGGCTTTTTGCGTATCTCCGAAACGGTCGTTCATCCAGGCCAACTGGCTCATGGCCTGATAAACGCCCGAATTGTCGCCGTGCATGATGGCCATGGGCGTGTTCGCTTCTATCCGGCGATTGGTTGACGAATGGGCGTCGAAGGTGAAATCCCACGTGTCGATGGTGAAGGCACGCTTGACCAGACCGCGCTCTTTGTCCCAGCGCTTGGGATCGCTGGTGATGAAATCAATGCCTTTTTCAAGTTTTGGCAGGACACTTTTGAGCCACGCCGCGTCGTCCGTTACGCGGTAGTACTGCAGGCTGCCTTCGACCACAAGGTATTCGATGTCCGCTTCCAGCTCCAGGCGGACGAGAGAGAGGTTGTCTTCCGGGTAGAGCCTGTAACAATCGGGGTTGACCATTTTCCAGTGGAAATCGTCCATCTGCTTGATCAGCTCGAAATAGCAGCCGTCCGCCCGCTGCGTGTCGATGATGAATTGCAGGAAAGAACCCAGCTCGTATTCCCAGTGGCAATACCCTTTCATCTCGTGCACGTGGTCGCGAATCCAGTTGTTGCTGCACGTAAGTTTCTTGCCGTCAATGAAGACCAGACGGCGGTCGGCCCAGATCACATTGCGCAATTGCTGCATCATCTCCCCGAGCGCGGCGTCCTTTGTTGTCAGGATGCAGGGCATGCCCATTTCCTTGTTGTTGTAGGTGCCGTTTTTCCGGCCTTCAGCGCGCATCGAAGGCAGGGGATGTTGGAAAGGAATCCGCGCGCCCTCGTTGATGGTCCTTCCGTCGTTTGCCTGCGTCACAGAAGCCAACGTGAGGACGGACATTGTGTAATAGACTGCCAGCCGATATTTCATAGAGGTCTTCTCAGAACAAATGGTTGCACTACGTCAAACGGTGCACCATCAAATATATAGAATGCTTCCTCGGACATGAAACTGCCTGGGTGCGTCCGCCGTGGACGCGGCCCAATTTGCAAAGAAACTCACGATGGATGTCACGCGGTAACGCCGGTCTTCACTTGCACTGTGCGGCGATTTCCTCGGCCGATAGTGCCCGATTCCAGACTCGCAGCTCCTTCATCGTGGCCATGCGCTTCGGCGGCTTCAGGCGTCCATCGGCAAAACCGCCGGCGATTCGGACCGGCGCTTTGATCTCAGGCATCGGACCGCCGTCTCGGACGACAGTCTGCACGAGCTTGCCATCAACATAGAAGCACACCTGTGCGTCGTGGGACGAATAGGTGGCCGCAACATGGTGCCATTGGCCGTCGAACAAGGAGTGCTTCGACGAGATGTCCTGGTAACCTCGCACGCCCTTGGTGAACGTGGCTGAGAAGGTCAGTTCGCCCGTGTCGCGACCGAGAATCAGACCCCAATTGCGGTCTTCCGACGACCACTTGGTGGCCATTGACTGCCATGTGCCAGTCGGTCCGTCGCTGCGCAAACGGCAAGCAACGGTGACCTCGTCGGTTGCATTGGCGCCGGCCGAATCAGGCAGTCCCGCGGCATTGCTGGTTTCCGGATCGTACCGCAGGATAGGCTCGCGCTGGCCGGCAAGCGTCACGACGCGCGAGGGCACTTCCAAAACCAAACCGTCTTCTGAACGCCACGGTTCGATCCGGCCGCTTGCCTCGTTTTCCGGGCTGCACTTACTGACCACTTGCCGCTGGGCGCCGGGCACCAGTTCAACGATCTCCTGGCCGCGATGGAGCCGCAATGGCGCCGGAAATGGGTTGCGGAGCGTGGTCTGGATCGTTCCCCGCTCGCCGCGAAGCAGCTTGAGCACAGATGGCGTCGCTTCAACCAGGCGAACCACGGACAGCGTCTCGGGCACATCGCGGAGAAAGACGGCCGACTCGCCGATATTCGCAAGCCAGAAGCCGTCGCGAACCGGGCCAGGCTCCACGTTGCCCATCAAATCCAGTGTTTCGAACTTTTTTCGGACGCCGACCTGAAACGCAAGCTGCCTCGCCTCGCGATGTGACCACGCCACGGCCGTGCGGCGTTTCCCGTCGGTGAAGACCAGCACCGTCGCACCATCTCCGGCTGGCACCTCGCGTTCGAAACGCATTCCGGCCAGTTCAGTGGCCATCGTGCGATATGCGAAGTACGACGGCTTGGGTGTCAAGTCATGGTAGAGCACGCCGAAGTGATGTTCGGCATAGCTTTGATCCAGGCCGTCATCGCGGTAGTCGTACCAGGTAATATTCTGCACCCCCTTGGTCAGCGCGAGCAGGTAAGATCGCACAAGCATGCGGGCCGAACGCACCAGGCTCGATCCTGCGGGGTCCGTTGGCCAACCCACTTCCGTGATCCAGATCGGCAGACGCCGGCCGTACTTTGAGGTCAGGTCGCTTACGGCCTGGATAACGTCGAGGTAACCGGTCTCTTCCGGAGAGTTGGGCTGGCGATAGGGGTGGATCGAGATTGCGTCCATGGCCTGGCCAGCACCTCGCTTGAGAATCTCTTCGACGAAATCGAGCTGCGACTTCGCTCCGGTCAGCCTTCCGGGACCGGCCAGAGAGCATCCCAGCACGAAGGAGTTGGGATCAATCTTCTTGATCGTCTTGTACGTGGCGACAAGCAGTTGCGTGTATTCGTCCGGATCGGGCGCGGGCGACCAGAACGACGGAATGTTCGGCTCGTTCCAGACTTCCCAAACGCGGCCGCCCTTCTTGGTCTTCCAGTCCACGGTGCGTTCGACCGCCTCCGACCAATCGTCGAGTCGCGGGAAGCTGGCCCATTTGTGGGAACGATCGTCGAGCACTCGCGTTGACAGCCATTGGGGAACGCCGCAAATGATGTGGAACGTGGAGATGCCTTGCTCGCGCGCCTGAGCCGCCAGAACATCCTGCCGCCACGGCCTGACCACGATGTCGTTGCCGTTCCCGGTCTGGTCGGCGATCTTCCGGCCCTTGCCCTCGTCGAACGACCAGTGGGCCACAGGCTTCGCCGCATCCAACGAGGCCGGGTCCAATGCGCGATCGTAGAACGCCAGGTCATCCAAGGCGCCCTCCAGTCCGCCTCCGCCGAGCGCCATTGGGACGTTCAGGGCTACAAGCGTCGTCGGGCATGTCGTCTTGCGTTCACCCGCGGGCTGGCCGTCAACCCACCAGCGAGCCGACTTATCATCGCGACGGTGCGAGAAGACGATGTCGTACCACTTGCCGACCTGCCAGTCTCGCTTTTCGCAGAGGCAATCGCACCACCGCGTCTTGCCGTCGCCGAGTGAGACCCCTAACTGCCCCGTTTTCGTGTTCCAGAACAGGTTCCACTGACGCGCGCTGCCAGTATTCTTCGACAACAGACTGGGCCAGGCGGTGCTGTAGGTCAGGGTGTCGAACTTCAATCTTGCGAAGAGGGTCAACTCGCCCGTGGCGCAAGGCCTGTTCAGCGACTCCGAGTCTGGCACCTCCAGCTTCAGGCGCGACGAGATCTCCAACGCGTGCCCCTTCGGACTGGGCAGCCATGGCAACGGGTCCCAGATCCAACGGCCCTTTTTGGGTTCGGCCTCCGAAATTCTCAGGTCCATTCGAGTCCATTTGACGCCAGCCTCACGGGCGAGCCTAAGAGCGACGTCAGCCATGGCCTCGTCGGCAATTCGTGGCAGGTAGAGTCCCATTCCCATCGGCGAGTTGTCGTCTATGGGCGTCGCTTCGCGCCGGCGACTGACGGCGACTCGCTGCCGAGCCTCCCGGGTGCCTTGGGCGGTAACCAACTGTACCCAGACCGTGTATGCACCAATCCGCTTCAATGAGACCTGACATGCCGACGTATATGTTTTGCCGGCCCCGACTTCGACCGGGCCTAGCGAGTGGCGTTCCTCGCGCCCGAGCCAGTCGCTGGCCACCGCTTCAAGCTTGCCGGCAACTGGCTGGGATGAAGGATTTTCGATCTCCACCCGCAACTGGACCGGCTCATGATCGTAGAACACGCAGGCCGGCGCGCCGCACTTTACGCGAATCCGCACCCGGTCTATGACGCCTGCCTGCGATTCAAGACGCAACTCTGAGAACGCGACCACAGGCATCAAGTTCTTCGCGCTGGCTTTCTGGACACGAAGTTCCCGCAGGCTCACGGGCCACCGCACCGGGCAGGCCACGTCATCTTTGCGGAGGATCTGAATCCAGGTCGTCGGAGTCATCGGCACTTCGATCTCGCGCCAGCCCGTGAAATCAATATTCGCAAGGAGCGCTTGGAACGTCTGGCCGGCTGAGTCTTCAAATCGCGCGATCAGCTTGTGGCCGCAGGAGTCGCCGTGAAACCAGAATGACAAACGCTGAGGCCGGCCCAGCAGCGGCTCGCCGCGCCATTGCAGCCCCATCCACGCGCGATCTGCCAGATCGCTGGTCAAGCGGAGAACCTTCTTGACGCCGGACCTTGCCGGTTCGTTGCTCGTTTCCAGCTTGCTGGCTCCAAGTGAATGAAGATGATGCACACCGACAAGGACCCACTGCGAACTGTCGGTTATGGGATCAACCAGCAGGCTCTCGGCGGAGGCAAACGTTGGAACCAACGCGACAACGGCGAGCAACAAACAGCACAAGGATGACGCAGGACGAATGTGGGTAACCATGGCAGGCATTCCCAAGCGAAGAAGCGGGGACTGACCAGGCCGGTTTCCAGTGTCTTGGCAGTCATCTGAATCTCCTTGGGCTGTTGATATTGTCACGTTGGTGTTTGGCATCAGTTTATTGGATTGTTTTCTTCAGTTCACTCACAACGGCGGCAACGTCAAGCCCTCTCAGATCGGCTTGCTGTGGAACGGCTCTGTTGCCGGAACCACTCGTCGCTCTTCGGGAATATCGCTCTTCACGTCCTTCAACTCGATCGTCCCTTTGCTCCACGTTTTGATCAGCGGAGCGCTTCCGGCCCCTTTGATCGTCACCTTATGGAGCGTTATCCGCTCGTGGTTGCAGGCGTGAATGAAAGCGACTTTATCGAACCCGCTGCGGAAGGTGAAATCCATGTTCACCATTTCCACAATCACCTGTTTCTGCGCATCACCGTAAACGTCAAGCGGCATGCTTACGCCGGAGGCCTTGATGTTCTCAAAGCGAATGCTGCGCAGAGGACGGTTTTTCTGCCAAGGCTCGTTGCCCGAGAAATTGTAGTGAAGCAGGCGGTCGGTATTCTCGATGGTGCAGTCCCGAATGACGATGTTCCCCGGCTCCTTTCGAACCTTCAGCGTGAAGTCCGAATAATACGTGAATGCGCTGAGCATATTGTATCGGTGCTTTCCGCCGGACGACGCCACACCCGTGCGTTTTTCCTCTTGGGTCAAGCTGCCGCGAAACAGGTATTTCGCCGGCCCGAAGAACCGGCATTTCTCAACCAACACGTCATGTCCACCGAACCGCAAGCCGCTGCACGCGGTGTTCAAATCGCAGTCCCGCACAACAACGTCGTTATTGTCGAATCCCGCGACGCAGTCGTCACCAGTGTAGAAGTTGCAGCGCTGGACGCTGATGTGGTCGCAAGAGGACACATGAATACCGTCGTGGCCGGCGATCACAGTCACGTTCTCCGCCGAAATGTTCTCACTGAAATAGATGGCGTGTGCCCAGTTGGCACTGTTTTTGACGGTATAGCCCCGGAGGGTGATTCCCTTGCAGTTCCACATGCCGATGCAGTGCGGCCCGCGGTAATGCTCCTCCCCTGTCTCGTCATAACAATCGCTGCCATCAATGACCGCGCCCTCGTCCCCAATGATCGCTATGTTCTTCGCGCCAATGGCGCGGATCAGCGCATTGTTCCAACGGCTTCCCAGCTTTTGCATGAACGCATAGTCGCGATTCGGATCGTTCGCCGGCCGCCAAACCGCCGCGGTTATGCACGACGGATCGAGCGGTTCGACCTTGTCCGTGCGATAGCCGAAATAGTCATCCGGATTGCGACTGCCGCAAAGCACAGCGCCCTTGAGAAGATGCAGCGTTACACCGGACCGAAGCCGCAGTCCACCCGTGCGAAATTTCCCGGCGGGAATCTGCACCTCGCCACCACCTTTGAGAAAGCATTGGTCTATCGCCGCCTGGATTTTCTCCGTCTGGAGTTCCTCCCCCATCGCCGCACCTTCAATAAAGGGGCACACGATCAACTTAGGCTCGACACCAAACGATTCAGCATCCAAGCCACAGACGGCCGCAATCGCGACCAAAGCCAACCACCTCCAACCGGTCGAGTTCTTCATATGTTACATTATACCTCGCCGCAAAACCAAGACGAGCGCGAACCCACTTCAACGCGGTTCCAGCGACGGGAATTTGAATTGCGCTCGACTGTTTACAGGCTGCCGATCTTCGCTGCGCGTCGTGCGGACACACCGCACGATTTCAGAAGGTGGCGATTCAATGGTCTGAAGTGCGGTGGAGCGTTTCGAGTTCGGCGGTGGCGTGGACGCGACACTTTTCCTGGAAGTAATTGTATTCAGCTTTCCACGCGTCTGTCCACGTGTTGTTCTGAGTGTAGGAACCGCAAACCGGCCAGTGCTTGAGGCGCATTGTTATCCTTCAAGGCCCGCTCGTAGAACGCTTTCATCAAATCCACGGTACATTTGTCAGAAACCGGCCAAAGCGTCATCAACAGGTTCTATGCACCTGATAATACGATGCGTGTTCTGTCCATGGCGGATGTGCTGCACCAATTCGGAGTACATCCTGCCACTCAAGAGAAGATCTCAGGAAGCTAGCTTCTCAAAACGTGACAGACGTGACAAAATCCCTGTCTTGATGTGCGCGTCTGTGCGAACACTGCTTACGTAAAAAGTTGCAGTCGCGCAGGAGTCTTTTTTGTCAGGGATTCGAATCCCCTCACCTCCACCAACCGTGGTCCATCCCGGCGTCTGCCGGCTTTTTACTTCCCCGCAATGATCAGGTCGAGGCGGTCGTTGAATTCCTTCAACGACAAACCGCCATCCTCGATGGTGAGCCACCCATTGTAGCCCACCTCTTCGAGCGCCTGGCGCACGACGGGCCAGTTGACGCTGCCATCGCGCGGATGAACGAACTTGCCGCCGTGTCCGTCGGCGTTGAGTTGGAAGTCCTTGATGTGGCACTTCGAGAGAAGCGGTCCGAGCGCGCGAATCCAATCCTCCGGCTTCTGGTATTTCACGTGGTTGCCAATGTCGAAGTAAGCCTTCACCCACTCGTCCTGGAACGACGCGACGAAGTTCTGGAAAAGCGCCGGCTTCACCCAAAGATTGTTCCACACGTTTTCAAGAGCAATGACCACCTTCAACTGCTTCGCCAGCGGGATGAGCCTCTTCACCGCGGCGCATGACGTATCCGTGGCGCGGTTCTGCGCAGCGATGTAATCCTTGTACTTCTCGTTGTCGCCCGCGACGACCTTCTTGACGTGGCCGGTCTTCTTGTCGAACTCGATGTCAAACTCCCACGCCTCCGGCATGGCCATGCCTTTGCCGCCGATGCGGCACGGCACCAGCAGAACCGCATCCGCCCCAAACGCGTGAGCCGCGCGCAGGGCATCTTCCGTGACCTTCAGTGAACTTTCCACCTTCGCCGGATCGTCACTGTTGAACTCCGCCCAACCACGCAACACCGCGTGGATGCGCATGCCGAGCTTGTCGGCGATCTTACGGCACTCGGCGGCCTCTTCCACTGTAACAATCCCGCCCTCGACGCCTTCGAAACCGGCATCCTTCAGTTCCTGCAATTCCTTCTCCGACGGCTTCTTGCGGATCATCGCCTTGTGGAGTTTGGTCTTGAACGCAGCGCGCGCGTCCAAGGTCCCGGCGGCCCAAAGGCCGAGGCCTGCAGCGGCAGAGGTTTTAACAAAATCGCGTCGGGTCAGATGAATGTTCATTCGGTCTCTCCAGCATTCGTTAATGTTAGAAGAATTGAGTTTTCGGCAGTGGCGCGCAGCTTCTCATGTCTCTGTCGGCGAGTCAAACTCTGAAGACTCGATATCCATGGAGATCTTTTCGCAACAGCTGAATCTCCTTGACCACGGTCGTGATACGCCGCTATGAGCGCGTCGCCAATGAACAAGCTAGAGAACACTATCAACCGTATCCGCTGGTCTCCTGCCGGTGCCGCGGAGCGCGCGCAGACGCGGCTCGATTCCCAAACCAAACCGACCGGCAGCCTCGGCCGATTGGAGGAGATCGCGCGCCAACTGGCAGCCATCACGGGCGCGGAGCGGCTGAACACGCAACGCA
>CAZGGF010000287.1:0-5266 GCA_964524715.1 uncultured Verrucomicrobiota bacterium
CGTGATGACATCGAGAATCGCGTCGCGATGCCGTGAAACGAACCCGTCGTCGGGACAAAGCGTCACCACCCACGCGGCGAAGCACGGTTCGCGCACGTATTCCTTCTCCAGATGCATCCGTGGCGAAGCGCGACCCTGGACGCGCAGGCCGGCGTTGGCCACCTCGACTGTCTCCGCTTCGCTGTGCTGCGGCTTCCATGCCGCGTTCATGACGCGCCAGTCGTGCTCGAAATGTTCCTTGCCGTTGACATCGAACTCGCGGCACAGCGGCAGGCTTTTCGCGGCCAATTCCGCGCTTGCGCGCAGTCCTTCAGCATACGCGTTGCACAAAGCGGGGTCTTTCTCCATCTCCCACAGTGCCCGCAGGCAGATGACACCCTCCGAGCCTGTCCACGAGTGATGCCGTCCCTGAGCGGCATCAAAGACCATGCCCGTCCGACAGATATCCAGCCGGCTGAGTCTGCCCTTGCCTGTCTTTTCGTTTGCGGCATCGAGGTAGCGTTGATGCCATCGCGGCTCGCCCGTAAACTCATGCATCGCCTTCATCACGAACAACAGTCGCGGCGCGCTTTCCCAAGTGGCTTTGTCGAATCCACCGCGATACTTCGATGGCCCGCCATCGCACGGCATCCGCCAGCCGCTGGCGTCGAGCACCTTCACAACCTCGCAGAACCTCGCAACGAGCCGGCCACGTTCCGCGGGTTCTGCCAGCCCTTCGCGCACGCAGCGCCAGAGGCCGTAAAGCCACGGCGTCGTCTGGTCGTTGGAACCCATCGGATAGGTGGTCTTGCCGTCGGTGGCCACGCCACGCGCGATGAAGCCCGGCGTGTTGCCCACCGAGGCAAGCAACAAAAGCCCGTCCACAAGCCGTCGCACCTTCACCCGGTCGGTTTCGCTGCGCGTAAGCTTCCAGCGATTGCACATCGCGTCGAGATAAAGGCCATTGAACATTGACCCGTTTGCGTTTGGCATGCCCCACGAGAGCGCATTCGGTTTGTGTTCGCGGTAGTCCTGCGGTGTCGGACGGATGATGCGTCCGTCAAGGCCGGTGTAATCAAGCATGACGTTGTGTTCGTCCACAAAACGCCGCCAGATTTCGGAGTTGGCTTTCTCGACGGCAGCTTCGACTGCGAGTCGTGGCGTCGGCTCGACAGCACCTCCGTGGACTGCGGCAGCGAATGCCACCGCTATGAAACATCTTGAGAGCTGCATCGTCTGTCCCCCTATTCAGAGTCCTAGCAACCGTTTCGTAACCACCATCGTTTCCACCTGCCGTTGTTCGACAAACGCCATCGCTTTCTTCACCTTCGCCAACGCGGCGGGGTAGTCGTCGTGGATCGCGAACAGCGTCTCCGCCATTCTCGCTGCGGGCGTGGAGTCAAACTCCAGCAACCATTCTGGCAGGCCGATGTCCTCGAACATCCAGCATTTCGGGCTGTGGAACTCCGAGTAGGTGTGGATGACCGGCGTACCGTTGGCCAGCGCGATGATGAGCGAGTGCGGCTCGTGGCAGACGGCGGTGTGGGCGCGCGCGAAGACGGAAGCGGCTTCGTCGGCGTTCCAGAAGTAGTCGAGGTTAACGACGTGCTTGCGGATGTCCTCCGGCAACAGGTCGTGTAGGAGACGCTTGTTGTGCTCCATCTCTTTCTTCACCTCGGGGGCGATGAGCACCTTGAATCCGGTTCGTTTTACCCAGCGTGTGATGAGGTCGCGATACACGCCGGCGCGTCGCTCGTCGTCCGCGATTTGTTGTGGCGAAGGGTGCAACGGGTTGAGGCTGGGCACGCGCTTGTCGTCCACGCCGGGGAGCTTGGCGGTGTTGGTGCGAAGCTGGATCGTGATGAACTTTCGATCTTCCAAGCCGAGCTTCTTCATCGTGGCCAGCCCACGATCCTCGTCGCGCACGTCAATGCCGAAGCAACCATCAGGGCCGAACTCCAACACAGGCGGCTTCACACCGGCCTTGCGGAGAATATCGAGGCTCTTGTGGTCCCGGCAATAGATGAACGTGGCGCCGTTGAGCAACGCGATCCGATCGGCCGCATCCTTGCCCTCGACCATGTTGGGAAAGTAGGATTGGCCGTAGAGGCCGTAGGGCTTGCCGATCTTGTGGCAGAACTCCATGAAGCTCGTATCCTGTCCCATGCCGGAGTTGCGGATGAACAGGTCAGCACGGGCGATGGCTTGGCGCAGCTTTTCGTCGCGTTCGCCCTTGCCCGTCAGGCTGCCTTGCAGGAACTCCACCTTGGGAAATCGGCGGCGCAGCATGGCGGTGACGCGTTCATCGAGTTTCATCGCCCACACGACGACGCGCACATCCGGCAAATGCTGCTCGATGATCCGCAGCGTGCCCGGCGTGTGGCCGATGTCGCCGATATTGACGGTGTCCCATGCGGACTGGAGCAGGATCGTCTTCGGTTTCGCCGACGCGGCATACGCGGAAGCGCCGAGCGCGGCGGTGACGGCTGCAATGAACTGGCGTCGTGTGGTCATGGGAGTGGTGGCAGCTTCGCGCCGTAATAGACTGCGCGGTGGCGGTTGTCGTCGAAAGCAAAGTGGAGCCACTGTTTGTCCTTGCTGACGAAACCATCGGGATAGTTCATCCGGCCTTTCGGGCCGTCGCACGACTCCGGCACCAGCACGCGGCGATAGGGCCAGGTCTTCATGCCATCGAAGCTGATCCATAGCGCCATGGGACTGCGGTGCTTCGGATTTGGATTGTGCAGGATCGCGACGTTGTCACCGCCAAGCGGATAGAGCGTCGCTTTCGAACCGGGATTCGGAATGTCAGTCTTGCGCGCAAATTCCGGCCAAGTACGTCCGCCGTCCAGTGATTCCGCGTAATAAAGCACGCCGCCGAGCCTGTCGCCGCGGATGATCATGGCGATACGGCCATCACTCAGTTCGACGATGTTGTTCTCCGCCCAGCCGTGATAGCGGTCGTTGTCCGTGAGACGGACGTTGCCGTGCTCGCTCCATGTCTTGCCGCCGTCGCTGCTCATAAGCACACCGTTGCGCGGATTGCTGACGTAATGCCCCAACGACTTGTGCCATGGCTTCTCCTCCGGTGGCGGAGGCGGCGTGCCGGGCGGTGGACCGAGGTAATGCTGAAACGGAATCAGAATGCGACCGTCGCGCGTGACGATATGGTTGCGAATGAAGGTGAAATTCGCCAGCCGGCCCGGCATCGGCTGCGGCTTGCTCCACGTGCGGCAGCTATCGTCGCTGTGCATCATCCACGACTTCCAATCGCGCCCCCACGTCTGCGAGTGGGTCGAGAAAAACAACGTGCACCGCTTGCCACGCACCATCAACTCCGTCGGCCCCTGCCCGCTCGTCTTGCCTTCACGCGGGAAGCCGATGTCCACCGGCTGCAACGGCGACCACGTCTTGCCGCCATCCATGCTGCGCGTGAGACCGGTGTAGTTCTTCGGCGACGGCTCGAAATCATCGCCCGCCAGCATGAATAACGCCCATGAACCGTCCGGCAACTCCCGCAGGGTCGTGTCACAAACGAGCTTGTCCGGCGTCTTGCCGTCGTAGGCGATCGTCGTGCGGTCCTGTTTCGCGTCCTCGGCGGCTTGTTGCTCCCAATCGGCCGCGCAGGCGCCGGCACAAACAAGACCCGTGGTAACGGCAATGATAAGACGATTCAGTGGCAGATGGCGTTCGATGTTCATGATTCTGGTCTGGCCGCAATGTTTACTTTGGGTGCCTAAAGCAATGCCGTGCCGACTTTGCCGGAAACAACCGCAAGTAGTAAAGACCTTCCAGAAACACGCGTCACCATCCGGCCATCCATCCCGCACTTTCAACCTTGCAGAACGAAGCCGCTGCGTCATCATGAACCCGATGAAACATTGCGCCGCCGTCGCATTTACCACACTTGCATTCAGTCTCATTGCCTTCGCCGCAGACAAGACGACGCCTGACGTCACCTCCGCCACCAATGCCATGCGTCTGCTCGGCGGCGGCCAGTTCGATGAAGCGGCCGCGCAGCTGAATGAGCCCGAGATGCGCGCACTGGTTGCGTTAAAAACGCGCCTGCTTGCCACGTTCACCAACAAACCATCCGGGCCCGTGACGCTCTACCTGCGAAACAACGTCGTCGTGGCGGGCGTCATCTCCGCCGCCAGTGCAACTGACATCACCGTCACCAAACTAGGCAACGTCACCGCGCGTGTGCCGTGGAGCGACCTGAAACCGGCCTCCTTCTACGCGGTGCTCGTCAGCGCCGCCGACCCACACTCCGCCGACGAACAGCTCGGCCTCGGCGTCCTCGCGCGTTCCATCCGGATGGAGCCGCAAGCCCAGGCGCATTTCGTCGCCGCATTCGACCTCGACCCAATGCAGGCGCCACGCATTACCTTCTGGAGCGGACGCCCCCTCAACGCCCGCCAACAGGCCGCGCTCAACGCCGCCGCTCAGATGGCCACGCTCTTCAAAGGCCGCGTCCGGCCGCTTGCAGGAGGCCGGATCGAGATCAGCTACGACTTCTCCCAGCCTGACCAACTCGCCGATTGGCGCGCCGTCGGAGGCACCAGCAACGATTGGAAGATCGTCAACGGCACGCTCAGCACCGCGGCCCTCGCCTCTGACCCGTTGTTGTGGCGCGCGGTCGTCACCGGTCCTGTCGAGGTCAGCGCCCGCATCAACACGCCTGAACAAGGCTATACCGCCATCAGCCTCGCTCAGTGGGCGGACTCCGAGCCGCCCAACGGTCTGCGCAGCCAATCCGCCGCCGTCAAGAACGATCGCAAATTCGCCCTGCGCAACGGCACGGAATGGGCCGCCGAACTCGACCTTGCCCGCATGACTGAACCGTTTGTCGTCACGTTTGCCACCGAAGCCCGCCAGTTGCGCGCCCGCATCAACGATGCTTCGCCCCTCTCCATGCAACTCAACCTCACACCGTCACTCATCGCATTGCGCGGCGGACTCGATACCAAGGCGGTCTTCGATGACATTCGCATCACGGCCACGCTCGACCCCGGCTGGCTCGCCACCGAGCGATGGCTCCGAGGCAGTGCACCACTGCCCAAGTCCGTGCGCATGGACACAGCCAAACCGTGGCAGGACAGCGGACTCGACCTGCAACAAGGGCGGCGTTATCGCGTCGTCGCTCGCGGTGAATGGACCAGTTCACCACTCTTTGGCCCATCCACGGCCGACCTGTCGCCCTCCCTCGCCAACGCCCCTCGCGCACCGCCCCGCAACCAGTCCCCTGCTGCCCGAATTCGCCCCACCGGACTGCCCCCCCCACTCC
>CAZGGF010000288.1:0-37361 GCA_964524715.1 uncultured Verrucomicrobiota bacterium
GCCGGCGGGAGGGGGCGCTGGGGAAGGCGCTGGTGGCGGTGCGGATTTACGTGGAACTGGCCCAGGCCCGGCTCGTTGTTGTGCTGCCGGACTCGGCTGCGTTGCAGACTCTTTCGCCACACGGGCTGCGCGCGTTGTGCCGGCGGGAAGAGGCGCTGGCGAAGGCGCTGGAGGCGGTGCGGATTTACGAGCAACTGGCCCAGGCCCGGCCCGATGCTTTCCTGCCCGACTTGGCTACTTCGCTAAACAATCTGGCCAACAGGCTGAGCGCGTTGGGCCGGCGGGAAGAGGCGCTGGCGAAGGCGCAGGAGGCGGTGCGGATCAGAGAGCAACTGGCCAAGGCCCGGCCCGATGCTTTCCTGCCCGACTTGGCTACTTCGCTAAACAATCTGGCCACCATGCTGAGCGCGTTGGGCCGGCGGGAAGAGGCGCTGGCGAAGGCGCAGGAGGCGGTGCGGATCAGAGAGCAACTGGCCCAGGCGCGGCCCGACGCCTTCCTGCCGGACTTGGCCGTGTCATGCGGAGCGCGGGGCGCTGTTCTGCGCGGCATGGAGCGGCACGCGGAGGCGGCGGCATCTTTTGCCCAAGGCATTCGAGTCTTGGCCCCGTTGTTTCAGCAGATGCCGCAAGCCTTCGCCCAGTTGATCGGCAGTCTATGCCGCGATTATTTGAAATCCGCCGAGCAAGCCGGGCAGCAGCCGGACATGGACTTGCTGGCACCGGTGGTGGAGGTTTTTCAGAAACTGAAGGAACAACAACCCAAGGAGTGAGCGATGGATTACACAGCATTTGCAGTGGCGGTGATGACGTTTCTGCAACCTTTTGTGATGAAAGGCGGGGCGGAAGCGGCCAAGGGTGCCATGGGGGAGGCGGGCAAAGAGGTGTGGGGCTGGCTGAAATCGAAATTCACCAAACCGGCCCAACAGGCGGCGGTGGCGGACTTGGAAGCCGCGCCGCAGGATGAGGTCAATTGGGATGCGCTGAAGGTGCAACTCATCAAAGCGCTACGGGATGACGAGGCATTCCGCCTGGAGTTACTGGGGCAGTTGCCGAAGGAGGTGCAGCAGCATATCACCCAAACCGCGACCGTCACGGGCAACGGCAACGTCGTCACTCAAATCGCCGGCAGCGGGAACACCTACAATCAGCGCTGAGTTCTACGCGCTCAGCACGCCGCCCTTGCTCGCGTTGGTCACGAGCTTCTGGTAGCGGGAGAGCCAGCCGCGGAGGTCGCGCTTCATGGGCGCCAGCGAACTTCTGTGGTTGGAGTTTCGGTTCCGGGCATCGGCGCCCTGAGACGAGCGGTGTCGTCAGCCTTGACGCCGATCGCAGCGCCGGTGGCGACATTGAATCTCCTTTGCCTGGCCAGACACGAGCCCACCGTGTTGCGCGCGACCGTAGCTTGGGCCTCGGCCCACGTAAGAGTTTCGCAGATCGCCAGCCAGCGACGGCGCGGATCCCAGTGTCGTTCGCGACGCTCTTCTTCCAGATTTTTTTCCGGCTCACTCATGGCGTTTCCGTTCCAGCGCGTCAGTCAATATCAGGACACGTTCCGGTTTGCGGTCCCCTTCGTCAAGGGCAAGCTGGCAAGCAAGCATGTCTTCATCACACAGGCCGCGGTAGCGCACGCCAGCGGCGGTTTGCCCGTCGAGCGCGCGTCCGGCCACAACGCGCCATTCGCCGAGACCCCGGACGGTCCGGAAGATGTCAATGGCCCCGTGGGGACTCGTCAGGCAAAACACCGCCTGCGAGCGAAGCCATCCAGCCGGCCGCTGTGCGACGGGACGCCAATCGCTGTCGGAGGCGCCCCATTCGGCTTCCAAATCCGCCAGCGCCCGCTCGCATCGTTCCAGATTCTGCGCCGTGTCTTCAACCCAGAGATCCACGTCGAACGTCAGCACTGGTTTATGTCGCAGCAAGAAGTTCATTCCGCCGATCAACAGCCACGCCACTTCGTGCCGGTTGAAGGTCTCCAGAATGCGGTCCACGTTCATGCGCCGATGCTACGCCTCGTTCGGCGATTGAGCAATGCTGCAACGCCCGCAACAACGAACATCGAGGTCGTCCAATCTCACTCCAAAATCCCGCCCTTGCTCGCGTTGGTCACGAGCTTTTGGTAGCGGGAGAGCCAGCCGCCGAGGTCGCGCTTCACGGGCTGCCACGACTTCCTGCGCTCGGCCAGTTCGGCCTCGGGCACCAGAATGTCCATCTTCCGGTTCGGGAAATCGATGCGGATGCGGTCGCCGGCTTTCAACAGGCCGATGGGGCCGCCTTCGGCAGCCTCGGGGCTGACGTGGCCGATGCACGCGCCGGCGGTGCCGCCGCTGAAACGGCCGTCGGTGATGAGGGCGCACTTGTCGCCGAGTCCCATGCCGACGATGTAGCTGGTGGGCGAAAGCATTTCCTGCATGCCGGGGCCGCCGCGCGGACCTTCGTTGCGTATGATGACGACGTCGCCGGCCTTGACCTTGCCGGCAAGGATGCCGGCGCAGGCGTCGTCCTGGCTCTCGAAGATCACGCACGGTCCTTCGAACACGAAGCCGGGACCGCAGTTGGCCTTGAACGCGTCGCTGATGCCGGCGGTCTTGACCACGCTGCCTTCGGGCGCAAGCTGGCCGTAGAGGATGGAGAGGCCGCCATCGGCGGTGTAGGCGGTGGCTTTGGTGCGGATGCAATCCTGCGCGTTGAACATGAACGCCGGGTCGTAAGGCATGAGGCCAGCAGGCTTGACCTGTTTCAGCGTGGCGGGATTGGTATCGAGCTGCGCCTTGCTGATGAGCCAGCTCTTCTGGTAGCGCGACGGGCGAAGCACGGAGATCAATGTCTTCGAGCCACCCTTCTCGTATTTCCAGAACACGAGGACGGGCAGGTTACGAAGCTGTCCGAGTTCCGCCCACACCATGCCCTTGGATTCAGCAATGGCGGCTTTCAGTCCGGTCTCGATGGCGGCCCGGCCGGTGAACGTGGTAGTCTCGTTGAACTTCAAGACGGCGTCATCCGCGAAAAGCTCCGCGGCTGCAGCGGCGTCGCCGGCGTTGCCCGCCGCGGCGAAACGCCAGAGCGTGATGGCGCGCAGATCGCCGGGGAAGAACATCATCGGTTTCGGCACAAGGTTGCCGCTGGCGGTGCGGGCCGCGGTGCCGAGCTTGTCGTTCGGGTCCACGACGAGCGCCGAGGCGCCGGCAATGCGCGAGGCTTTTGCCCACGATGTGCACTTCTCGGAGCGCACGTCCCAGTCGTCAATGTTTTCGCCGATGGTCCTGCCGGTGACGGTCTTGCACGACAGGTTAAGCACGCCCATGCGCTTGAGTTCGCCGAGGATCGTATGAATGCCGCCGGCGCGCTGCACGTCCTGAACGTGGTAGTTCGAAGACGGCGAGACCTTGCACATACATGGGATGCGGCGCGAAATGTCGTCGATTCGCTTGATGTCGTAGGCGATGCCCGCTTCACGCGCAACGGCAAGCGTGTGCAGAACGGTGTTGGTCGAGCCGCCCATAGCAACATCGAGCATGAGGGCGTTGTCAAACGCTTCCAGCGTGGCGATGTCGCGTGGCTTGAGGTCTTTCTCGACCAGTTTGATGATGGCGCGGGCTGCGCGTTCGTAGAGAGCCTCGCGCTCCTTCGAGACAGCCAGCACGGTGCCGTTGCCCGGCAGCGCCATGCCGAGCGCTTCGCAGAGGCAGTTCATGGAGTTGGCCGTAAACATGCCGGAGCAGGAACCGCAGGTCGGACAGGCGGTTTGTTCCAGCTTCTTCAACTGCTCTTCCGTGATCTTGCCGGCCTTGAGCTCGGCCACGCCTTTGAAGACGGAGATCAAGTCCGATGTGCCGGACGCGGGCTGGAGAAACGAGGCAAGGTCCTCGTGCGTGGCGCGTTGCTCGGCGATGCCCGCAGCCATCGGTCCGCCGCTGACGAAGACGGTCGGGAGATTGACGCGCATGGCGGCCATCAGCATGCCGGGGACGATCTTGTCGCAGTTCGGGATGCAGACCATGCCATCAAAGCAATGCGCCTTCAGCATGGTTTCGACCGTGTCGGCGATCAGCTCCCGCGACGGCAACGAGTAGAGCATGCCGTTGTGGCCCATCGCGATACCGTCATCCACGCCGATGGTATTGAAGATGAAAGGTACGCCGCCGGCCTGGCGGACGAGGCGTTTGACGAGCAGGCCGACCTCGTTCAGGTGAGCGTGGCCGGGGATGCAGTCGGTATGGGAATTGGCGATGGCGATGAACGGCTTGTCGAAATCAGCCTCGGACTCAATCACGCCGGCGGCGCGGAGGAGACTGCGGTGCGGTGCACGTTCAAAGCCTTTCTTGACGATATCAGAGCGCATGGTTGTTGTTTCCTTCAAAAAATAAATCAACAATGACAATCGCCAGCGATGGGTGCGATGTCAAGGTCACTTCAGAGGCGCTACGGGAAGGGGCGGGCAGATTGTAATTTCCGCGCGCGAGAACGGCAGCGGTGTCAGGGAAAGGGCCTCGTTGGCTTCAGAAGGGAGCCGGCATCCCAAAGCAGCGGCACACGGCAGAGTACGTCATTGACGAGTTGCAGGAAACGGAAGTGGCAGCCAGGACCGACCGAGCGCTTTGGATACCATGCCTATTCTCTGGTTCCCACTATTGCCTTGGGGACGATCAACATCCAAATGCAGGGCGTATCCATGTTGTGCCGCGCCCATGATGGAGTTCAGTTCTCAATGGTTCTCAACTCCAATAGCCCGCCCAATTCTTCAAACTCGTAATCACTGCTCAACAGTTTCATCCCTGGATAATCCTGAGACAACTCCAGCAGTTCCTTGTAGAACGCATTGGCTTCCAGTGGATACCCATCAAAACCGGCAGGTACTCGACAGGCACATCAAGAGTTGAGTTGAAGCCTGTCTTTGGAGAGAATGACCTCTATCGGACATCCAGCTATGAAACGATTCGCTCTTGCCCTCATCGCCGTTGGCCTGATAACCGCCAGTCTTGCTCAAGGCCAACAGATCATCGTCACCCCCGAAACGACCGACGAAGTGCTAGCCAACCCAGGCATGGGATGGGAGACGTTTCACCATACCAGCACGCAGGATAAGAGTTTGCCGTCGTGGATTCCTTCGACCGTTCACTATGCACGCTGGGGTTGGGGTGAACTGGAGCCGCAGCCGGGAAAGATCAATCACGCGTTCCTGGACAAGGTCCTGAGCGAAACCCACAGCGCTGGGCAGAAACTAGCCTTCAGGGTGATGTGTTGTTCAACAAGCAAAGGTCTTCCATACCATCCCAAATGGCTCAAGGACGTTGGTGGCAAAGAGATCATGGCTGACTATGAGGGACACGGCCCTCTCCCCATTCCTGACATGGACGATGCCGTTGTATTGAAGACGCATCTGGATTTCATCAAACGGTTGGGCGAACGCTACGACGGCCATCCCGATATCGATCATGTGGATCTCGGCTCCGTGGGTTGGTGGGGCGAATGGCACCTGAGCGGCACAAAAACATGCAAGGTGCCGACGCTTGAGAACCGCATGAAGGTCGTTGATGCATATCTTGCTGCTTTCAAAAAGTCGCCACTGCTCATGTTGATCGGTGGCAAGGAATGTCTGGCCTACGCTGTACATCGCGGCACAGGATGGAGGGCGGATTGTCTGGGCGACATGGGCGGATTCTCCAGAGGTTGGAGTCACATGCGAAAGGGCTATCCCATCTGGATCGCAGAATCGGGCATTCAAGACGCATGGAAGACAGCGCCCGTCGCTTGGGAAACCTGCTGGGATATGAGGAAATGGATCAATGAGCGATGGTCCCTGCGATTCATCTTCAACTACGCCCTGGCTTGCCACGCTTCCTACATCAACAATAAATCGGCTCCGTTATCCGCAGACGAGAGTGTGCGGCCGGAGGTTGAAAGGTTCCTGCGACGGCTTGGCTATCGGCTTGTTCTGACTGAGCTAAAACATCCTGCCAAAACTCAAGCGGGAGCGAAGCTGGAACTGGCAATGAAATGGCAGAACACCGGCTCTGCGCCTTGTTACAAGCCGTATCGGGTAGCCTATCGTTTGAGCCATGAGAGTGGGTACAGCAAAGCTTTTGTGAGCACGGCCACAGTCAACCGTTGGATGCCAGGCTCAATCGAGATGTTCACTGAGGAGTTCTTCAAGGAGCCAAAGGACTTGCCACCGAGTGAGGTTAACCACGTAAAGGACGCCATCCTCCTGCCGAAGGACCTGGGGGTGGGAACGTACAGTCTGTCCATCGGGATAGTGGAACCTTCGACAGGATTGCCGGTTGTCAGGCTGGGAATTCAAGGGAGAGCGGACGATGGGTGGTATTCGCTCAGCAAGGTTGTTGTGGCAAAGTGATCTCCACACCCAGCTACCGGTTTGCGACGCCATACCCGCCCGTGGTTGCCGAGAAGACCGCACTGGTTAACCGGACCAGACTCAAAGAACAGAGGTCTTTGTTCCGTCAATCGGACCTCGACAGAAGGTCAAATATGTGCTAAGTAGTTTGCTACCGAGAGCAGCTAAGTACTCGTACGTATTATGAACCTAACGACCCTAACATCCAAAGACTTCGCCAGCATTGCCAAGCTTCTGAAGGCCAAGGGAGATCTACAGGCTAGAGTAGCCAAGATAGATGCACAACTCATGTCCTTTGAATCTGGTGAGCCGGTGGCGCCTGCTGGCAAACGGATCATGAGTCCCGCAGCCAGGGCCAGAATCGCAGCGGCTCAAAGAGCCCGCTGGGCGAAGCTCAAGGGCAAGAAGGCAGACAAACCTGTCGTCAGGAAGTGGAAGATGTCCGCTGCAGGTCGTGCTGCCATAGCCGCTGCCGCCCGGGCTCGCTGGGCCAAGTACAAGGCAGAGAAGGCCAAGAAGTAGAGCCGACCGCTCCGGTAGACGGTCGTGGGAGGTGAAAAGGCTGCTCCTGTTTCACTTCCTTCCTATAAGATCATGATGGTTGGACCCATCGAGGTGATTCGGAAGTTTCGTTTCTTCTCGGTCGGGGCGTTGAACTTCATCTGATCGCCCATTCATTGCAGGTCATTGCGTGGAAGAAATCGCGACGGGTGTTTTCTGCCCATTGGTCGCGGGCGGGATGGGTGTTGTGCTGCCATGGAGAGCCTTTGCGTTACCTGCGATTTGCTATTTGTCCGAGGGCCCGGTACGGATGTGTGTTCTGCCTCACGCAATCCATCCTCGCAGGCCACCTGAGTTGTTGAGTAGCATGGAGCCTCATGACTGAACCCGCATTCAAAGTGGGAGACACAGTGCGAGTGCTGCGAGTGCCGCCTTCGGTTGAGGAACAGATGCCGGAAGAGACGCTCCAAATATTCCTCCATTGCGTTGGCAGGGTTTTGCGCGTTGATGGCTTTGGCAGATACGGTCACTTGGAACTGAATGTGAAGGACGATGGTTCGCAATCCCTTGACTACTGCGACCACACGATTTGGATTGAGTCTGAGTTCGTCGAGCGAGTCAGTTCAAAGGAGAACGACGTTTAACCAATGTGCCTCTTCACCTCACTGGCTGTGATTGCTGAGTCTGGACATTAATCATCGCTCGCGTGTTCTGATGAACAGGGTCTCTCCAGTCCAGAAGTTGCTCTTCGTATGCAGTCGGAACAGGCTTCGCAGCCTTACGGCCGAGAAGCTGTTCGAGGGGGTTCCCGGATATCAGGTCCGCTCTGTTGGCACCCAACCCGACGCACGCATTGTCATCACGGAAGGACACATTGGCTGGGCGGATATCATCTACGTCATGGAGAAGTCCCACTTGAGCCGCATTCGCAGGAAGTTCCCGGAAGCCCTTCAAGGCAAGCGAGTCATCACGCTCCATATTCCTGACGACTACGAGTTCATGCAGCCGGAACTTCTCGATGAATTGAGAGCCAAGCTCGATCCCTACGTGACGCTTCCCGGCGAGTCGCGCAACGTCTGACCAGTACGCTCTGACAAACGTCACCGCGCCCTCTCAATCCAGTGCCTCCCATCGGCCGGGTTGTGTTGAAGAAACAAGTTGATGGAAGCGTCTGTTTGGCGACATCCATCCGTCACGAATATCTTTACAACCTGCGATTTCGCGAAGATGATGACGTTCGAATTATCGCTCCCGGTGATAAGGTTTCTATGAAACAACCGAAATCGTCCCGCATCTCCCGCCGTCAGTTTCTCCAGCAAGCCGCGACAGCCCTGGCAGCGCCGATGATCGTGCCGGCGTCCGCGCTCGGCCTCAATGGCACCACCGCGCCCAGCAACCGCATCGTCTTCGCCAACATCGGCATCGGTTACCGTGCGCGCTACGTCATGCCGAGTTTTCTTGCGCAGACAGACCTTGTCTTCAGGGCGGTCAGTGATTGCCGCGAAGACCGGCTGACGTCGGCCAAGGAGATGATCGACAAACACTACGGCAACAAGGATTGCCGCACATATTCGGACTTCCAGGAATTGCTCGCGCAGAAGGATATTGACGCTGTGTTCATTGCCACCGGCGACCGCTGGCATACGACGGCCTCGATTTACGCGGCGCGCGCCGGCAAGGACATATACAGCGAGAAGCCGATTTCAATGACCATCAGCGAAGGCCGCTCGCTTGTCGAAGCCTGCCGCCGCCACGGGACAATCTACCAGGGGGGCACGCAGCGTCGCTCGACCGCGTCGTACCGGTTCGCTGTCGAAATGGTCCGTCGCGGCAGGATCGGCCGTGTGCACACGGTAGAGATGCAGGTGTGGACGGGACCGACCGTCGCGCACGACAAGCCCGCGCCAGTCCCCAAGGGCTGGGACTACGACACGTGGCTCGGTCCAGTGCAGTGGATGCCGTATGTGCCGGCGCGCGTTGGAGGGACGAATTGGAATTACTTCTGGGCCCTGGGCGAGGGGCCGATCATCGGCATGGGCTGCCACTACACCGACCAGATGCAATGGGCGCTCAATCGTGACCACACCGGCCCGGTGGAGTTCGAGGGGCAATGCACATGGCCTGATCCGGTCAAGTTCATGAGCGAGACGCCCGTCACCGGCGAGGTTCGTTGCCGCTACGCGGATGGCATCGTTGGCGTCATCTATCAAAGAAAGCAGTCCGCCGACCGCTACATCCGCTACATCGGCGACGAAGGCTGGATTCAAGTGGACGATGCCACCGATCAGGTCACCGCCGAGCCCAAGACAATCCTCAACCTGCGCGGGACCGGCGATCCGAATTGGGTCAACGCCGGCGGCCACGTCCGCAACCTACTCGATTCCATTCGCACCCGTCGGCCGACCATCTGCCACCCGGAGGCGGCTCATCGCGCACAGACCATCTGTCAGGCTATGAACATCGGTTTGCGCCTCGGCAGGAAGCTGCGATGGGATCCCGTGAAGGAGAGTTTCGACTGCGAAGAAGCCAACCGGATGCGCCACCGCGAACCGCGCCCGCCGTGGGTGATCTAGTTGTTGAAGATGTTGGAACAACAAAAGGTCATTCAAGGTGAGTGTTGGACGACTAGTTGCAGACTGAAAAACAAGGAGTAGTTATGAAGAGATTCTGGAATGTCTTGTTCTCATTCGTATTCACGGTGGCGACTGCGACCGCAGGTGAATCGCTGATGAAGCATGTGGATGTATTTGTCTCCGGAAAGGATGGCTACACTGGGTATCGCATTCCCGCCATTGAGACGGCTCCTAACGGGTCGCTCCTGGCCTTTGCCGAGGCGAGAAAATTCAATATGAGCGATCCGGGAGGAAAGGGACAGGAGATAGACCTGGTGCTCAAACGCAGCACCGACGGCGGAGCCACCTGGTCGGCGATGAAAGTCATCGAGCATTCGGGCGAATACTGGTCGTCGTCCAACCCCGCCACGGTGGTGGATCGCCAGAACGGCCGCATCTGGGTGTTTTATCTCCGCTGCAAACCGGGCCGGGGCAGCCGTGAGGCTCGTCCGGGAACCGACGATGCGTCAAACATGGCCCGTTACAGCGACGACAACGGCGTGACTTGGTCGGAACCAATCGATCAGACCCGTGTCGCTCGTGAGATGGCTGATGCCCAGTGGCGAATCAGCGTGCCAGGCCCGGGCGGGGCGATTCAGGATCGCAAGGGGCGGTTGATTGTTCCCATGTGGCGGTTTGCTCCCTGGGGTTCATTTGCGATGTTCAGCGAGGACCACGGCCGCACTTGGCAACGGGGAGAACTGATGCCGGGAAGCCGGGAGGGTGACGAAGATCAGCTGGTGGAGCTGGCCGATGGACGGATTCTCTTTGATATCCGCCAGCAAAAAGGCCCACACCGCTGGCAAACCCTCAGCAGCGATGGCGGCCGTACCTGGTCCGAGCCCCGGCCCGGTCAGCCTGTGACACCTGTTTGTTGTGCGATCGAGAGCTACACACGCAAGTCGGCTGGTGACGACCGTGACCGTATTCTTTGGACAGGACCTCTGGGGCCGGGACGGAAAAAGCTGGTGGTCCGCACCAGCTATGACGATGGTCAGACGTTCACCAACGAACGAGTCATCACTGACGAGCCGGCAGCCTATTCCGATCTCACCGTTCTCAAGGACAAGACGGCGGGTGTGTTGTGGGAACGCGGGAACTACCGGTTCATTACCTTCACCCGTCTCACTCGCGAGTTTCTCGAGCCGGCACGCTGAAGCCATTCCCGAGGGTTACATTCGAGTTGCGTTGTTCGTCTCTTTCCTGACTTGAGGTTCGGGAGCCGGCAGCATTATCGCGCCAGATACTTCAGGACCTCCAGCGCAACCAGCGTGTTGCCATTGTCGTTGATGTGGACGCCGTCCTTGGTGAACAGGCTCGGTTTGTCAGCATGCGCGCGGGTCGGAGTGTAAAGGTCCACGTAATCGGCACCAAGGTCGGAGGCGACTTTGCGGGCGATCGCGTTGAACTGTTCCAACGCCTCGGGTTTGCCGAATAGATTGTGCGCTTTGCCGGCCTTCGCGGATCTTTCAGCCGTCGCCTTGGTGATTTCATACACCGACGACGTGGCCGACAGGATGATGACCTTCGCACCGAGCGTTTTTTGGATGGCCGAGACGACCTCGCGATACTGGCGATCGAAGTCCTCCGGCTTGACCACCGGCTCTTTGTAGCCACTGGACGATTTCAACTTGCTGTCATTGTGGCCGAGGAAGATGAAGACGTGCGTGGGTTTCGGTTCCAGCTTCAGCACGCTCTTCTCCAGCCGCGTTTGTACGCGCGTGATGTAGTCACCTCCAACGCCAGCGTTGGTGACGCGCACCTTGTCACCGAACCGCGGCTGCAACGCGGCGCGCACCTTCGCGACATAATTACTGGCCGGGAACAATGCCGTCAGGCTGTCGCCGACGAACACCAGATGCGCCGGTGGTTGGAGTTTTACATGAGTCGTGCTGGCTGCCAGCGTATTGTCGGTCTGCGCGTGGCCTGAAGCCAACGACATGACGAGGAGAATGCACAGGGTAAGGGACAGGACCTTTGATCCTGTGCGACCGGAGAAGCACGGCGCTTTTCGCTCTGACGTTGTTGTCATTGTATTCATCGACGTGGCTCGTTTGAACTTCAGCGGCATTGTAACATTTCATCAGGCCGATAGAACTCCGAAATCGCCCCACGTCTCAGCAGAAGGACAATCCGACAAGGAGACACCGACGGTGTTCGAGGATCATAGGCTTCCACCCATGGGATTCCTGGACTCCAAACCATTGTCGTTCGCCCGCGAACACGCCTTCTCTTGTGTCTCTATGGCGGTCCCTCTCCGGCTTTTTTGAGTACGATGTCTATGCCTGTAATTGTGTTGCCTTGGCTCGAAGGCAATGCACGCCAGTTGATTTTCTTCTTCTCTTCGACCTTCCTTTCCTGATCGCCAAGACTTTTTAACTTCACCTGCCACATGACATTCAGGAGACGTCGTGCCGGACCGACCAGTTCTTCGGTCACGAGAGGCACGCATGGCCTTTGTGCCTTCTCTTGCACAAATCCATCGGCCTTCACGTATATCAGGACAGAAAAGGGATACTGGCCGTTTTCGGTCGGATCGCCCCCCGCCAAATACCCGGCAATACTGAGGATGTCCCGTGGAACCAACCCTTTCAACTCATACGAGCCATCAGCGCCGGATACGGCTACACGGCTGGGATAGTGCCGCCCAACCTCCGCTACTTCCCACGGATCTGGTTCTCCACGCACCTTCGCGCCCGCAATGGGCTTGCCGTGGACATCAGTAATACGCCCCCTAATAGCGACGAGATTTGAGTGAACGATCAGTGTCACATTTGTCCGGTTCGCATTTACGAACACCGGGTGTCGGAAAGACACATCTCCCATTCCAGATGGCGAGACGGAGATCTGGTGTTCTCCATAATGCAAGCCGATGAACTTATACTGTCCGGCTGCGTCAGTGACGGTTGTTTGTTTGTCAGATGCTCCCTGTATCGTGAGCACAACATTTGTCGCAGGTCGTTCTGAACGTATTGCTCTCCTCAAGGCTTGCAGAAAATCCTCCCGCGACTTGGACGCATCAAGTGCTGTTAGGCGATCCAAGGAGAGGTCCTGCGTGATATCTACGACGGTTCCTCGGATATCGAATCTGCTTGGAATTTCGCCTCCGCTCACAGGGATTGCACCGGACAAGCCGAGACACATACAAATTGCGAAACTGATCGAAGCTGCAAATCGCAAGCAATTCGGCCAACAGTGTCGGTTGTTCATGGAAATTCTTTAATTGAAGGCTGGCGCACGCGCGAAGCATCGTTCTTGCTGATCAGTAATCCGAGTCACACGTTTGAGTCACTCCGACTTCGTCAGACGACAATCGTTTTGGATAATGCATTTACGAAGACTTTCGCAAAATCCGCAGTGAACGCGGCGGAAGTGTCCATTGTTTGTTCGGCGTGGCGGAGTGTGGATCATCCGTCACGTAAGCATCGGTGGTCACAATATCGGCGTTCACCCGGCCATAATTGGCCAACACCAGGTAAAGGTTACGGTTGGCAAAAGCCGAGGCCACGCAGGCTTCCGGCAGCGGTTTGGCAAATAAATCCGAGTCGGCGATCTCCAGAAACGCCCAGGTGCCGTCCTCAACCATCGGCAGGTATTGTTTCAGCCAGCGAGCGTGCATCGGTCGTGTCTCGGTACTGGGCGGAAGTGCATCCCAACCGCCGTAGATGTAAGGACCGTTCGGATGAGCTTGGTAGTATTTCCACGCCTTTTCGTAGAATCCATTCTCCTTCACCTTGGGCAGGCGGGGAATGGGAATGACCGCCCGTTCGCCCGTGAGCGGGCGTCCGCCTTGAAGCAGGGGGAATTGCATGTAGGGAATCGAATGCAAGAAATGTTCGTGCTGGCCCTCGACCTTGGCTATCGACCCGTGGATGCAAGGAACCACATAAGGCACATGGTTCTTCACCGATTCGCGCAAGCCGTCGGTGTTGCCCACGGACTCACCGACCCAAAGATAGTCGTAGACTTTGAGTCCTCCCGTCAGAGGCTGATTGGAAAAATCCGCATGCATCTTGTAGATGCCGCCGCGTCGTTTTACTTCCGAGTAGATCAGATGCAGTAGATCAGTGACCGCGCCGTCATACTGAGGGGTTTCCTCAAACGCGGCCACCTCGTCTTCCGCGAGCGTTTTTATCTTCTTGCTTGCGTTGGGAACATATCCCCAGTCGTTGTAGAGACCATCGATCTCGTAGTCTTCGAGGATTTGAAGCATGCGCGGCAGGAAATAAGCCCGCCAACCGGGACTGGCCGGCGAGCATCGCGCCAGGTCCCACCAACCGTGGCCAGTATCATGGGGTTGGGACCATTGCTTACGGTAGTCCGGCTCGCTCCCGCAGAAATACCCACTCGACGCATAGGCCAGAATCTTCATGCCGTGTTTGTGAACCATCGCCACGAAACGGCGAAATCCTTTCGGGTTGACTGCGGTCAACTTGTTGCCCCCGAAGAGTCCGTATCGGTCATTCCATTCGTCCATCACGTGGATCAACTGGATGCCGTGGTCTTTCAACCGCTGCAATTCCTGCTCATCGTATTCGCCGGGTTCCCAAGGTTTGCGGCTGGGATACTCGCCCATATTGTAAACACACTGGGCGGGCAGATAATTGGTCACGAGGTGCTTGCGCATGCACTTACGGATTCTCTGTGTGCATACGCTGATGTTCGTGAGCCGCCGCCGGTGATCGTCGGCGGTGTAGCTCTTCAGAATCGCCGGCGCGGCGGAGTCTCCCGCAGCAGTCCTGGCTGCGGCCGAATCAGCCGCATGAACAGAACCCGTGGAACCGGAAACGGCAGCGCCTGCCGCGGCTGCTTTGAAGAACTCGCGCCTATTCATGGTGATATGTCTCCTTTGAGCTGAGCCAGACCAACGCCGACGACGATTCGTCCGCACCCGGTCCGGCAAATCGCGCACACAAAACAAATCGACAACCCGGATCGGCAATGCCGACATCATCCGATTCGGTGAACCTTCTTCCTGATCCTTGATTTCAGGCTGATCGTCAGGGTTGAGAAACTTTTGGACTGGCCGAAATGCTCTGCACCGAGGTGGCAATCTGCTGGCTCAGGTCGGCGAGTGCCTTGCTCAATTCGCCAATAGCGCCGTCGGCATCGGTTCGGAACACGGGACCCTGTCTCGTAATCTGGGCGTGGTCCGTGCGCAACGTCTTTTCTCCGCCGGGAGAGGTGATTCGCCAGTTGGCTTCCAGGATGATCTGGCCTTGTGCGTTGCACTCGAACCGTTGCACGACAAGGTAAACCTCGGCCTTGACCTCACTACGTTGCCACGCCGAGAGCACCACCCGGTTGGAAGGGAGCAGAGAGGAAAGGTTCACCCCCAGCACGCGTTGGATGCCTTTGTCCAGTCGCTCGGCCCAACGATGGTATTCGGAGTATTCAATCTCACTGGCCCCTTGACGGACAGCGATCCGGTTGTCAAGCAGGTAGGCGGGAACGTCAACCCTGCCAAGTCCCACGGCCAGATCACTGTTGGAAGCAGCCGTGGCTGGTGTCCCGGCAGTCGCGGCTGACAGGACATAAGAACGAGTTTGATCGGTGACCGGCTGGAAATTTACACAGCCGGTCAAAACAAAACCGCTCAAGCCAAGGATGGCAAACCGCAGTAAAGCTTTTGAAATATTCACGGTTTTTTCTCTTCCGGAGATTTTCTTCCGGAAAGCAAGGCATTGGGGTTGCGGTTCAGGAAATCGGCAAGGGCGCGGATGGAGCGTGCCGCCTCGGCTACTTCATCCATGGTGACCGCCAGATCGCGGCGCAGCGGGGCTTGTGGCGCCAGCATGTCGCGCACGTTCTGGAGATTTTGGCGAAGCTCCGCCAGTGTTGCCTGCGTTTGTTTGAGAGTGGCGTCGGCGTTGTTCGCCAAAGGATCGACCTTGGCCCGCACCGTTTCAGACAGGAGCCTGTATTCGTCCAAAGTCCGATGGAACGAACTGAGGCTGTTGGTCAGGTTGGGTGATTGAACAACCCGGTTCACAGAAACCAGCAGGTTCGTCAGACCGTTGTTGATATCAGCCACTTTCAATCCGGACAGACTGGTGTCGAGTCGTGTCAGGACAGTGCCCAACTGATCCATCGTCTTTTTGAAATCGATATCCGCCAGGTTCTCGATCAGGGCCTGAATCCGCGTAGGTATGGTCGGGATTTCCCTATATTCCGGCTTGATCTGGTGGAACTTCGCGGGCGGCGCATGGGGATGCATATCCAATTCCACATAAAGAACCCCGGTCAACAGACTCTGGGCCTGGAGTTCGGCGCGCATGCCCAACTTGATCAGCTTGTCCAAGGACGTGTCTTGCGAGAGGCTGATGCTGCGGTCTGTCTTTTTCTGGACGAGCGTCTCGTCCACCTCGATGATCACCGGCATGTCTGTGTCTTCCGGTGCTTGATTATGGTGAATTAGCGTTTCGACCACGGACCCCACCGTCACCCCGCGGAATCGCACCGGGGCGCCTGGATTAAGACCCTTCACCGACGCATTGAAGTACAGGATATACTTCTCGGTCTTGGTGAACATCTTCCATGAGCCGAACAGAACAATGCCTCCCACTCCCAGCGCCAAGCCAATGAGGATGAACAAACCTACGGCAGTTGGATTTACCTTCTTGCTCATAGGTTCAGGGCGGATTGGTGGGCGGCAGACCCTTCGAGCGCCGCTGCGGCGTCGGCTGCGGGGACGGCTTTTTCGCCACGGGTGAGGAACTCCAGCAAATACGGGTCGCCCGATTGTTTCAGCAGTTCACGTGGATTGCCTGCCGCCCGCATGGTGTGGGTGGTCGCATCCAGGAACATCGAGTTATCGGCGATCGCGAAAATACTTTGGAGATCGTGTGTCACCACCACGATAGTGGTCCCAAGGCTGTCACGCATTTCAAGGATTAAATCGTCCAAACGGCGCGCGGTAACCGGGTCCAGCCCGGCAGATGGCTCGTCGAAAAAGAGAATCTCCGGATCCAGTGCCATGGCCCGGGCCAGGGCGGCGCGTTTGCGCATGCCGCCAGAGAGCTCGGCGGGCATAAAGTCTTCGAATCCCTTCAACCCCACCAGTGAGAGCTTGAGACGAACGATATCACTGATCTCCTTGGGAGAGAGGTCGGTGTATTCGGCGAGGGGCAACGCCACGTTCTCCTCCAGGGTCATTGAACTCCACAGGGCGCTGCTTTGGAAAAGGACACCGAACCGGCGCACCGCGGCCTGCTGCTCGATCTCGCTGGAATGCCAGAAGCTTCGCCCGTCGTAGAGGACGTCGCCCTGAGCCGGCTCCTTCAGACCGATCATGGTCTTGAGGAGGGTGCTCTTGCCGCAGCCCGAGCCACCCATGATAACGAACACTTCGCCCCGCCGGATCCGCATGTTGATGCCGCGCATGAGCACATAAGACCCGTAGGCCAGGGTCAGGTCGCGTAGTTCAATCTTGCTGCTTGAGGCGATGGTGCTCATGACTAGATTTTGAGCGCATTGCAGATCACCGCAAAGATTCCGTCCGCCGCAATGATGCTGGTGATGCCGGCCACAACGGCCGACGTCGTGGCCTGGCCCACAGCCGCCGCGCTATGGCCGCATTGCATTCCCCGCAGACACCCGGTGATCGCCACCAGTATGCCGAAGAAACTCCCTTTGAAGATACCCAGCAGAAAACTCTTCAGTTCGATCGCTTGAATCGTCCGATCGATGTATTCCACGGGACCGATGTCCATCAACGAAACAGACACGGCGAAACCACCCATGAGGGCAATGAGGTCCGCAAACACGCACAGCAGCGGCATGATCAGCGCCATCGCCATCACTCGCGGCAGCACCAGAAACTCGATGGGCGAAATGCTGAACGTCGTGAGAGCGTCGATTTCCTCGTTCACCTTCATGGTGCCGAGCTGGGCCGCGAAGGCGGCGCCAGTGCGCCCGCACAGGATGATCCCGGTCATCAGGCAACCCATTTCCCGGACCGTAGCGATGGCCACCAAGTCGGCCACGTAAATGGTGGCTCCGAAATTGGTCAACTGCACCGCGCCAACAAACGCCATGATCAGACCCACGAGGAAGTTGATGAGGGCCACCACGCCCAGGGCCTCCGGGCCGCACTCCTGTATTGCCACCCATGTATCCGACCCGCGGAACTGCGCCCGTCCGCGCAGCAGCTTGAAGAATGCCATCACGACTTCGCCAAGAAACGTGAGCATATCCCTGAAGCCGGCCCCGGCTTGAATCGCCCGTTCCCCCACGCGATCCAGATGCGGCACCTCCGATGTGTCTCGCTTCGCGTCCTTCCTTTCCGGGACGGCTTGCGCGAGGCGAATCAATTTGCGCACTCCGGATGGCAATGTCTCGCCGTTGAATTCGACATTCATGCGGCGGCAAAGCTCGGAGCAACGAAGCAGGAATGACAACAGACCGCTGTCCCAATCTCCCAGACCGTTGGTGGCAAACTCCAGTGTTTGCGGCACAGCGCTGCCAGCCAACTCCTTCTCGATCGCCTCGATGCCCGGCAGCCCCGGTCGAGCCAGCCAATCGCCACTCAAGTTCACCACCAGGAGATTCTCTCCCCGGCGGTGCACTTCCATATTCGCGTTGTTCTTGGTTTCGGGCATGGGACTGGCTGGGGAGTATGCCATGGTTTCGGTGGTTTTGCGAAACTGACTGAGTGAAAAAAACGACCGTGTCTGCCATCGCGATATGACCCGTGAGACCTCTCCTCGGAGGAATGATTCTCGACGATGCCGTGGGAAAATGATAGTGAGAAGAAACCATGCAACCAACCCTGAATCGCCGCCATTTCCTGACGAAAACCATGCGTGCTGCTGGCGCATGTGTGGCTCTTCCTTTGTTTGCCCGGAAGACGATTGCCAACGAGTCTTCAGCGACTCCCATGCCCTGCCTGCCGACGGCTTGGAAGAAACATGGAATGATTCTGGATGCCACCGAATCCTGGGAAGGAGGAAGCATACAGAACTTCACCTGCCCGGCGGAACCGCTGGAAGGAGATCGCTGGCGCATATGGTATTCTTCGAGCAGCAAGGTTTATACGCTGGCCTATGCGGACGGTGTGCCGGGCGGTCCGTTCAAGAAGGTCGTCGCCCGTTGTTCTCCGGGTGAACCTGCCGACGAGCCTTTCGCCATCGGGAATCTCCCGGAAAAATGGAACCCTGTGCAGGGCATTCATCTGCTGTTAAAGAATGGCCGCCAGCGCATTTATTTCTGGGCGCATGGTCCGGGTGTCGTGCGTTACCTGGCGGCGGAAAGTGAGGATGGACGCCGGTATCGTGTGTTGGATCCTCTGAGGCCGGTGTTGCACCATCCAAACGACCGGGCAGCGTGGGGCGTCGCCGATCCTCACGGTGTTGTGATGCGCAAGGAAAAACACAAAGATCGTCCAGCGGATGAACCACTCGCATTGCCGCGGCAGATTTCCAATGACGCCACCAATGTTTATCAACTGCCGGACGGCACGTTTGAGATGTATTCCGTCGGCCTCCAGCGGGTTCCCAAAGAGGACCCGGCCTATGTGGCGTTTGACAACGCTCCCGGCTGGATCCGGGTGATCGACCGCTATGCTTCGGAGGATGGTTTGCACTTTGAAACCCGCCAGCGTGTGATTGTCCGCGACGCGGGAGATCCAGCGGATCAACAGTTCTATTACCTCGCGGTGACATACACTCCCAAAGGGCGGGTTGGGATGATGGGGCATTATCGCGTGCAGGCCCAGACGATGGACCTGGAGTGGTGCTTCTCGCGCGATGGAGTGAAATGGGACCGGCCACTGCGCCGCGCATGGTTGCCCCGGAGTGACAAGACTCAGGTGGACTCCTACGGCATCTACTCTTCCAACCACTTGGTGCAACGGAACGGGAAATGGCATCTCTTCTACACCGGTGTGAACAGTGCTCACAACGGCAAGGAATCCTACGGTCCAAAACGTTCAGCGATCTTTTACGCCACCACAGATTCCATCTGGGGGTGAGGCTCCCTTCCGGAGCAGCGGCGATGTCGACCAAGGATCGTCTGCCGTAACCGGCGTTGTGGCTCCTGTGCTCCCACGCCGGCTGCCTGCGTTTGGCTTGCTACTGTGCCGACGGAGACCGGGCCTCCAAAGAACGCAGCTTGCCATAGGCAGCGTTGATCTGATCAACCAGTTCTGCCTTCCGTTTGTTCCAAGCTGATTTGACCGCCTGATCGAAGAGGGCGTCAGCTTCGTTCGCCTGGCGTTTCTTATCGCGTGCCTTCGAGTCCGGAGTGACGCGGACCAGTTTGGTTGCCTTGGCATTGGCCTCGGCTTGACGGCGCTCCTCAAACGCCTTGGTCATGAGATCACAAACGAGAACGGCCGCGTTCAGCACTTGCTGGCGTTCCGGCGTTGCCTTGGCGCGATCGGCGGCAAAACCGCTTCGCAGAACGGCGATTTCGCCTGACGCGCTTGAAGCACTGTTTGCATTGCGCAAGGGCAGCATACCGCCAATCTTCTTCACCAGCGGCGCAAGACTTGCTGAGACCGGGGCGGCGGCGGCGGCTTCATTCTTGTGACTGCGCTTCTCCGCCAAACAGTCCGGCCCCCACAATTCCATGGCGACCGCGAGGAACATGATCAGGGATGCATTCAGGGATTTCATTGTCGTGGTTCAGGACATCATGGGAGAGTGCGCCACGTGTTCCAGTGCCCCCGCTTCTCGCACGGGTCGTACTGGCAGGTGACGACGAACAAGTCATGGGACCGAAGTTGTGATGGAGCGACATTGATCTGGCAATAGGTGCATCCACGCGCCGTCCACGTCACAAAACCGTCGGTTTCGGAGGGAGACACGGGATGGCCATTGACACGAAGGTCCATCAGCCGCGCTTTGCGGTAGGGAAGACGGATGCGCAGGCACAAGCCATTCTGAATGGGCTCATCGTCCTGTTTCGCGGGCGCAGGGGTGCCTTTCGTATCCGATGCCCCTGTCTGCAAGGCGAGGAACGGCTCGGGGTTGTTCTGGCCTGCGGGCCAGCCTTCTGAAAAGCGGGCGATGGCCTCGGCGTTCACCCCCGAATGGCCTCGCAGGTTGTTGATGATACCCTTCAGGGACCGGTCTTTGAACCACTTGCCTGCGGCGGCCTGCGAGGTTGCACACACGCACATTATCTTGCCCTCGACCACAGGATCCAGAATTCCAAATGTCATTTGGTGCAACTTGTTCCAGAGTTCCACGCGGCTGCGCCTGCGTGCCGCAGCTGTCTGACCGTACGCTGTGACCATTGAATGTGTGTTGGCCAGTATGACGCGTGTGGGATACCCCGGGTCGTGTTCGCCCGGCCAGGTTTCGTTGCCGATCTCCAACAGCCGGCGGTGACGCAGCACGCCGCTGCGTTCCCAACCAACTTCCGACGCGGAAACCAACGTGTGATAGTGGCTATAGCCGTAGATGGCGGCGTAAACGTTGGGCCTGCCCACCCACAGCTTTGACTTCATCGGCTCCAAACCGGGTCCCCAGTACAACCGCTCCGCGTCGGATTCAGCGAAGTCGGAGGGATAGCCTTCTGCCAATGCGGCCTCGTCCATCTGCCGGATGATCTCCCGATGATAAGGCCGGAGCGCCAGGTTGGAGTAGGACGATCCCGAGTTCTCGAACATGATGTAACGAGCGAACTCCAGATTCGTGCCGTGAATGTCTGCGTGCACCTCGGGCTGATACTGGTCCATCACCCTCTTGACTGCCATGGCTTCGGGCGAGCGATCCGGATCGCGCGGGCCGTCGAGACTCCACGCGCTGTACACGGGACTGACCTTGCCCGCCACGTATCGGTCCGGGTCGGGAATGGGCAGGCAAATCACCACCTGACGCCGAAGAATTTCCCTGGCCCTTGATTCGCCCGAAAGAAGCCATTCGATAATACTGAGCACGGTATTGGACCCGGACCGTTCCAGTCCGGCATGCAAGGCAGTCACCAGTGCGTGTTCTTTGTTCTCATCATTGCGTTTCGAATCCGTAAGCCTGATGGCATACAGGGTTCGGCCCTGGGCCGATCGCCCGATGTCATCCAATCGCATGAGATGCGGGTGTTTCTTTGCCCAATCCCGCAGCACGGCTTCCACCTTTTCCCAAGGCGGCCACACCGGCGAACCAAACCAGGCACGTGCCTGTTCGTCGGACGAAATCACGTTATCAGCGGCCGACATCACGCCTGTCAGCGCTGAACCGAAAACCAGACTCCCGCTCCATCGGAGGAACTCGCGCCGGGATGTCTTCCTGAGCCGGACATTGGGGGACCGAGGCTCGTGTATCATGGGTGCTTTCACTCCTGCCCGCAAATCAGACGTATCGCTGCCATCCACCTGTGCGAGTTATTGCGCTTTCGTGCTTTGCCGGCACGAGGATACGCCGACGCCCCGGGCCGTCAACGCAAGAAACCACTCTCAAGACCCGTGTCTGCAACCAGTGGCTCAAGTGGTGCTCAACTCCGCTTTCTGATTGATGCTTGGCGGGCCTCGGTCATAATCTGCGTGAGTTCAAGGATTCAAACATGAAGTCTCACGACACACTCTCTCTTAAGACAATTGCTCAGGCATCGATCCTCTCGGTCGGAATCATTCTGGCAGGCAGCATCTCCGAGTGCGCTGCGGCTGCTCCTTTTGAGGCCTATGGCGTCAGCGATGCAGTCCGCATCTTTGAAGATGGATATGGTCTGTCCGGCCCCCGGACGAAAGAAGTCCGCCTGTTTGGCGTCGTCAACGAGACCATCTCAGCCCAATGTGTCGTTCAAGCCAGCGAAGATCTCAAGGACATGACGGTTGTTATTGAACCGCTCAAACATGCCGGTTCTTCCGCCACGTGGGGCTCGGATGTGGTTCGGTGGAATTTCGTCGAGAGTATCTTCATCGAGGCCAATACACCCAAGCTCGTAAAGAGTGACCTGACGAGGCCGGCCCCGGCCAAGTTCCCCGATTTGCTGAGCGACCAACCAAAGTGTCAGGTGGCAAAAGGTTCGCTGAAAGCCATCTACCTGACCGTCCGGATTCCACGAGATGCCCAGCCCGGGGAGTATCGGGGTGACATCACATTCCGTTCGGGTGAAACAAGCGTGGCGCTGCCTCTGATTATAGCGGTCTACCCGCTGACACTCCCTGATGACCGCCACGTGATGGTTGCGGAATGGTTCTCCACGCACCAGTTCAAGGAACACCATGGAATCGACCCGGGCAATCTGGACGCATTTTACAAAATGCTTGCTGTCTACGCCAAAAACATGGCCGACCACCGGCAAAATGTCTTCCGGGTGAGCCTGGATTTGATCCAAACCACACGGGCGGCCGACGGGAAGTTCAAGTTCGATTACACTGCCTTCGACCGCTGGGCGAATGTTTTCTGGAGCACCGGGCGCATGAACCTGTTGGAGACAGGGTTTGTTGCCCATTTCGGAGAGGGCGGCTGGTCGAGTCGCGAGATTCTGCTGAGGGATTTCGTCATCAGGGACGAAGTCAACGACAAGACAGTCAGGATTGGCGGCAAGGAGTTTCTGGCCAAGTTCCTGCCGGCGTTCGTGAAACACCTCCGCGAGAAGAAGTGGCTGGAAAAGACCGTCTTCCACATTTGTGACGAACCTTCCAATCACAACGTCATGGATTGGCGCAAGGCTTCCGACTTTGTTCATCAGCACGCGCCGGAACTTCGCAGGATCGACGCCATTGAAACCACCCACTGCGTGGATCGCCTGGAGGTTTGGGTGCCCAAGCTCGATCATCTGGCCACATGGCTGGGGGCGTATGAAGAAGCTCAGCGCCGCGGCAACGAATTGTGGTTCTACACCGTGGGTATTTTCCAGAATGGATCGTTGCCGAACAAGACGGTCGATGTTCCGTTGATCGAATCGAGGATCATGCACTGGTTGAACTACCGCTACGGCATGAAGGGTTACCTGCACTGGGGGCTGAACTCGTGGACGGACGATCCTGTCGGCGCCCCGGGCAAACACCGCGGCGACGGCTGGCATGTCTACCCGAAGAAAGGAGGCCTGCTGAATTCGCTCCGATGGGAACAGATGCGAAATGGGCTGCAGGATTACGAATGCCTCTGGCTTCTGGAGAACAAGATAGCCGCGATCAAGGCGAAGCTCAGTCCTCGCGTGGCCCCGCTGATCGAACCGGCGCGGCGCGGAAAGGAAATCACATTGCAGGTGGTCCAGACGTGCAGCGATTACACGCGTGATCCGGAGGTGCTGTATGCGGCCCGGCGGCAGGCGATTGAAGAAGCTGTCGGAGTGGATGTGTCGCCCCGTGTGATCCTCCAGACCAACCCTATCGAGCACTCAGTCGTTGCAAACGATTGTGCCATCGACGTCTACGGTTGGGCGGAGGCGGGAACGACAGTCAGTGTTAATGGCCGTGAGACGTCCGTTGCGGACGATGGGCTGTTTCTGGCCGCGATAGCGGCGTCCAAGGATGGGACCATCACGGTGGAAGCGACGAAGGGTCCGGCGAAGAAGACGTTCGTTCGGAAGTTCCAGTTGCAGTACAAGCCGGTCTCTCGCTAGGGCTGGCACTGCGGAATCAGGGGTGAGACAGCCCGTGGTTTGTTGTCACCCGGTTGTTGTTCGCTTCCGAGGGATCGTGGGACAAACGCGACTCATCCGCGCTGCGGCTTTCGCGTCGGTGAAGAGACAAAGACAATGGCAGAAACTGAGAAACCGGGGGTCGCCATTCCAGCATGGCGGGCTGTTTCACGACTCGCAGGGCTGGGAGCCTTTGGCCGGATGATCGTTTCGGGGATCATGTTGTTCGTCGCCTGTGCTTTCTTCCTCTACCCCGGCATCGTCACCTTTTACGTCGCCACCGATTCGGAACTGAGGACCACAGGCCAGACACGCTTGCTGCGAGGGTGGTTCAACGATGCTGCCAAGCGCTACGACAAATGGGCGACGCAGTACCTTGACACACACCGCGGTGAACTTGTTTCCGAACATGACGTTGCCGGGACTGAATGGCCTATCTTCGGTTCGACGTTGTTTCTGCTCACCGCAGAGGAGCTTCTCGCCAACGGCAAGATCGCCGAACCCATGAATCCCGATGCAGCCAACGCCGTCAGGAAGGCAGCGCAAGTCATCGCTGATCCTGCCACAGGTTCGTGGGTCAGGCGCAAGTGGGGCGCAGACTACCTCACGCGTGAGAACGTCTTCTACCGCATGTTGTTGATCATGGGCTTCGCCGCCTATGAACGCCTCACCCCGGACCGCCAATACCACGATTTCATGACTCGCCAGATGCGGTCTCTCGCGGACGAGCTTCAACGCGCGCCGTTTCACCTTCGCGATGATTATCCAGGCGAGTGCTATCCTCACGATGTGCTGTGGGCCGTGGCGGCTCTTCAACGAGCGGGCCGCATCGAGGGTGTCCAACATGACGCGCTGATTCGTGGCTTCCTGTCTGTTCTGAACGGCAAGCTCCGCACGCCACACGATTTGCCCGCGTCCGAGGCAAGCTCACGGCTGGGGTCCATCTTGCAGGGCGCGCGAGGCTGCAACACTTCCGGGATCCTGATCATGGCTGCGGAATTGGACAAGCAGACCGCCCGACAATGGTTTGAGTCGTACGTCCGCCATTTCTGGGATAGTGGGAAGTGGGTAGCCGGGTTCAGGGAAACTCCAAGGGGTGGCGACGACCAGTTCATGGATGTGGATTCTGGATTGGTGGTGGACGGACTCGGTTCGGTTGCGAGTGCGTTTGGGATTGGTGCGGCAAAGGTCGTCGGACGTTTCGATCATGCCGCTCCGCTGACGATGGAGGCTGTTGCGGTAAGTTGGCCGTCACCGTTTGGCCCGGTGATTCCCGGCATTCTCGGCAGCACGGCAGCCGGTGGCTGGTGCCTGGGAGAGAACGCCTTGCTTTTCTCGATGAGCCGCCCGTCCCCGGCTGATGTTGGCGTTCCTTTCACCGGACCCGTGCCGCGCCTCGTTTGGGTTGTGACCATCGCCTACTTCGCAGGCGGGTTGCTTTTGATCATCGGTGAAGTCCAGGGCTGGACACGATGGGTGCGCAAACGTCGGAATAAGACCAAGTCGGCAAACAACGGAACTCAAGCACCAGAATGATCCATGGCTGGAAGAAAATGTGCGGTTCTTACGTCCCTTGCCAGAACCGGTGGCAGGGTGTCAGACATACGACACACTTCAGCCTTGTTGGTCGACGGCGTAGCCGGAGCCCACGTGCGCCTGTTTCTTCATGTTTTCTCCCCGCGCTGCAAATAGGAGTCGATCCTTGTGCATGCAGAGATAAGTGCCGCTGACCTTGCACGCGGAAACGCACTGGGCGGGCCAGTCCACAAGACATTTCACGATGTCAGGTTTCATCACGATCACACCGCAACATAGCGCGGTGTTGGGAGAAACGCGTCGTGTCGTGGTCGGATCCGGTTTGCGACTGACTGATTTATCCTCGACCATACGTCATTGTTCCCTTCTGCCATGATGGCCAATTGTGCAACGGGTTGCGGAACCCATGGATCGCCATCCCTGTTGCCGCCTTCAACTTCCTCTGAGTTGAATGCCATGACCAAAGAACTTGACTGCGAGGAAACGTATTCCTCTTTTCGAATTCCACGAAAAATATGGGACGAACTTCGCTGTTTTCGGGACAAACCCGTGAAGAATCACGACCAATGCCTGCCTGGAGACGAAATGCAGCCGGCGTTGCGGGAAGCCGGAACGCCATCATCCGTCGGCCCGGCTCCCTGCGGATTACCGGGAAAACGGCTCCCGGCCGCTTCCCATCCTCACTTCAGGTTTCGCCGTGTTACTTTCCGGCGGCAGCGGGCGACTGGTAGCCGAGATTGATGGCGCGGCGCATATCGCGGTAAGAACCCTGGTCGTCACCGGTTTCAGCCAAAGCCTGGCTGCGCAGCACCAGTGCTTCGACGTTGTCCGGGTCGAGAGTCAGCCAACGGTTGAGGGCAGTCACTGCCCCGGCGAAATCGCCGGCGCTGGACAGTGAACGTGCAGCCAGATTCTGTGCGGCGGGATCGTCAGGGCGCAGGGAAGCCAGCTGTGCTCCCGCCGCGGCGGCGGCACGAGGGTTCCTGCGCGCCGTTTCCAATTGAATCTTCAGCATGAGAGCCGCCGCGTCACCGTTGTTCGCCTTCAAGGCCTCGTCAATTTCGCGCAGCGCGCCATTCTGATCGTTGCGGCTAAGCAGCTCGCGCGCCTTGGTCACGCCGGGAGTGTCTGGCGGCGGCGGCACGGTCTTGGCAACGGCCGGTTTCGCTCCCTTGACCTGCGCAGCCGGCACGAAACGCACCACGTCCTTGCGAGCCATGCCGGTTCCGCGAAGGGCTTTCGCGATGGAGAATTTCGGTTGAAGCTCGGTGACTTCGATGGCGCCGATTTCCTTGCGCGGCGCGCCGAGTTGCAGGCCCGTGGTTGGATCAACGATTCCTTCGCTTTCGTGGAAGACCACGAAACAGTCGCCCACAGCAATACCCTGCTGTTCGCCCGCGTTGATGTAGATTTCACTGCCCTTGGCTTCGATAACGCGGCCTTCCCATGGCACGCTCTCCATTCGCTGGCAGATGAATATCACCGCCTTGTCGATCGCCTCCTGCGTGGCCTGGCCCAGCGGTGTCTTCGCAAAGGCGGATGTGCCGAATTTGAAATCCTTTTCCGTGTAAGCGATGCCCATCGCGTTCTTCTCCGCCTTGCCCGCCACCTGCTGGCTGTCGAGCACCTGGCCGGTGGTCGTGTCGATCAACCGGATCGCGATGGTCACCTTGGCTTCCGCGTGTGCGAAACTCAGCGAGATCCCTTGATAACCGAAACCTTGGTTCTGCTCCTGCGTCTCGCTGAAATCCACCACAGAGCCAACGACCATGACCTGCGTGTTCAACACCCGCCCGATCTTCGGCGCGTTGGCCTCGGACGTGCGGCCGGTTTGGGCGAAATCCTGCTCCTTGAGCACGTCGCGGAGTTGCTGGCGTTCGACCACAATGAACCGTTCACTGCGAATGATCGCGTCGGTCAACGAGTCGGCCATGCCGGTGCCCAGTTCCAGCTTGCCCTTGTAGTTGGATTTGTTTTGGAAATCCATGACCGCCAGAAGCTTCTTCGGTCCATAGTAAGGCGGCAGTTGCGCCAACATGCCCAGCCGGGCCACGCGGCGTTGCTGCGCAACCGAAACGGGTGCACCGCTCTCAGGGGAGGCGCATCCCGAAACCAGGACGATCACGGCGAGCAAAGTGGAGGCCAGCGATAAACGATGCATGTTCAAAGGTATCCTGTTTTCAAACCGCGCCCAGCCTGCAGTGCCGACGTCGCTGCAATGTTGGGCTATCGTGCATTGTGTAATGTCGGTGCCACCCGCGCCATGTTGCCGGCCCATCTGGAGGGACAAGAACTTCGTCCCCTATCTGGCCGCCTGATACAAATCCGGAGGTCATGGCAGTCGAGAAACTACAGGACGCGGGTGTCTGTCGTCAACGACTCGCTGACAACCGTCCCCCCCAACTCGCGCGGACGTCACATCCCGGGATTTTTGCATCGGGACAAGCCTTTCCGGTCGCGTTTTATGGTTCGTTCCGCGAGGGAGGCGATCGGTTGAACTTTTCAAAAGCATCGGCGAACGCGGCGAATGATTTGAATTGGTCGTGATAAATGAACAACAGCGCGTCCTCGGATTTCGAGCCGTTGGCCACCATCTGCACGAATGGCAGGAATCTTCGCCGGTCCTGTTGCGTCAGCAGGAACCGCACCAACCGTTCACTCGCCGCGTAGAACTTTGAAACGTCCTCCTTGGGGTACTTCGTGGCGCTGAGCAACTGCTTGAGCGGGTAATGAACAGGGCGGCGGCTGCCGTAACGCGTCTCGTCGAGACCTCGGAACTTCGCGTAGGCGTGGAGGCTTTCGAACTCGGCGAATCCTTCGTTGAGCCAGAGCGGGATCGGGTTCGATACGAAACGGTAGAAGATGCAGTGAGTGATCTCGTGGCCGAGCGCCCCGCTGGCAAAACGCGATTCCCGTGGGCTGAGAAGAAACAGCTCGGTGCGGCGCGCAACCCCCATTGCCCAGTCGCCGAGGTGGAGGATCTTGATGAACTCCCGCCACTTGTCGTTGTTGTGGAAGATGAAGACGTGGTTCTTGCGAGTGAGCCGATCCTGGGTGACGCCGAGATCGATTTGAATTTGCAGGTAGTAAGCCTCTGCCAGTTCCCCGACCTTCTGTGCATCAGCCAGTTCCTGGAAGTGATATACAAAATGCTCCGTCTCGCCGTGTTTCCACGATTGCGGTTCGCTGCCGATCGCCTTTTCACCAAACTCCATCAGCTTCTTGTGTGAGAGTTTCTCCCACGGTTTCTCCACCAGTACCGGGGCAGGCGCGGCCGCGCCGGCTGGCGGCGTCTGGCCGGTCGCCCGGTGCGAAACAAACGCGGCCGTCAGTGCGACGGCGACAAGCCTCAGCAGAATCATGCGCGGACTTTACGGCGAGGCGTCGGTCGCGGCAAGCTTGCGGCTGAAGTATGATTTGCTGACGCAGTGGCTGGCTGATAGTTTACGCCTGCCTTCGAGAAAGGACTGCGTTGTGCGTGGACAATTTTTACTGCCCGCAATAGTCGGCATCGCCACGGTTGTCGACATGGCGACCGCCGCCGGCGCGCAACTCTACAAACGCCCCATTACCGCCGCGGAACTCCGCGATTCGACAGCAGCCGCCATTGAAAAAAACGAGTGGGATCGGCACCGGCGGTTTGTGGAAGGAGCCGTGTGCGATTTCATCAAGGGACTGCCTCCGCCCAGTGGCGCACAGAGTCTCAACCTCGCTGTCAACGACGAGGTCATTGGGATGGCCGTTGCGCAAGCGGCGTTTCTCCAGAATGTTACAACCAACACGCTCGATTACATCTCTACGGACACGGGGCTGCGCCCGTTTCTGCAATGGTTGCTGATGCACCGTCCGGCGCTGGAGGATTACCGCGAATCCATCAAGCGCACCGATGACGTGGAGAAGGTGTTGCAGCATTGGGCGCTGCTTTGGAACGCTGATCCGGTGGGGCGCGAGAAGTACCGCAACCTGGCGTTGGCTTGCGCGTTGGTATTTGACAAACCGGTGACATACCGGCGCAAGCCCGGCGCCTGGTCCGAGGACAACCCGCCGACGCCAATCGACATGCGGGAGCGTTATCTCGATTTCCGCAACGCCGCCGAGCTTGGCCAGCTCCGCACGCACCTTGACGAGATGTCGCCTTGGGAATTGATCTGGGTTGTCAATGTTGCCATGCCCGACTCCGAACTGGCATGGGCGCGCGAACACATTCGGCTGGCGCAGTCGCGCTGGGGCGACGCCTACAACATGGTGCCCTGGAACAAGGACCGGCTGTTCGGCGGAGATTCGGTCTACAAGGAGTACACACTGGCCGAAATCCGCAAAGAAGGCGGCATCTGCGGCGATCGCGCTTATTTCGCCTCCATGACTGCAAAGGCCAACGGCATCCCGGCCATGCCTCTTGTCGGCGAAGGACAGCGCGGCGGTCATGTGTGGATCGGTTTTGAGGCAGCACCGGGCCGCTGGGACTTCACCGCCGGCCGTTACCCGGAGGACCGCTACGCCACCGGCTACACCCAGGATCCCCAAACGCGCGAGGTCATCAAGGAACAGTCGCTCTACGTGTTGACCGACCCGCAGCATCGCTTGCCCGTCTATCGCCACGCAAGCCGGCTGATCTGGTTGGGGGAAATCCTCACTGCACAAAAGCAACCCGCTCTGGCCGCCGATGCGCTCGAATTGGCCGTCAATACTTGTTCCCGCCATCTGCCCGCGTGGGTTGCGCTCTTCGACCATCTGAAACAAACCGCCGTGCCACGTGCGAAATGCGACCGGCTGCTGCTGGCCATGCGGGGGGCGTTTCGCAACTATCCTGATGTGCTTGCGCTCGCCAACCAGTGGGAGACGGCCTCGGCGCCGGCCGGCAGCGAGACAGCCAAGACGCTTCGTCGCCAATACCGCAAACTCGAATCCCAAGCCAACGACCGAACGGATCTGATGGCGGAAAGCATCGCCCAACGCGCAGCTGCGCTGGAGAAGCAGGGCAATCTCGACGACGCCGAGCGTGTCTATCGTGATGCCATTACCGCGCACGGCCGCGAACTGGTGGCATTCCGCGGCATTGCCGCGGGTTATCTGAAGTTTGCCGGCAGGCACAATCGCCATCACGAGGTGCTGCGCCATGTCTGTGCGGAGTTCGAGTCGCTTCAGCGTGAACCGCACGGCGACTACTTCGCCATGAACGCCTGGACCGGCGTGGCCCGGCTGCTCGCTGACGAACTCGAAAAGGACAGTCAACCCGCCAAAGCCAAACGCCTCCGCCGCGCCGCCGACCGCCTCGCCAAGAGCGCCCGCAATCTCATCGAGACCGGCTTGGAGTAGGGGGGATTTGACGCCGACCGCCGGGCTTCCGGAAGTGATTTGACATCTGTGGCGGGGCCGACGAAACTACACCTAGTTCTTTGTCTGCCTAATGGTTCCGCTTGAGCGGGACCAGCGGGGAAACCAGAAGTTTCCGGAAACGGATTGGGGCTTACGGTGCCTGCGGCATCGGGAACACTTAGTGGTTCCAGCCCGACAGCTAACCTCGTCGGCGATAACATTAAGGGCAAGGGATGTCCCTCGATTTCGGCTCATCCGGAGTCCATCACATCTCCTCTTGCTGGAATCCGTCTGCCATCGCAGGTGGCGGACTCTGCTTTTTGGACCATGATTGCATCCAATACGAAGCGCCCGCGCAATGTGGACGTGCCGCGCGCGGCGGCGATCCTTTACGGCGACTGGGGCACGAGCAAAGCCTACGTCGTCGGCCTGGCATTTGCCGTGGCGGGTTACAGTTCGTTCTGGCTCATCGCGCCGATGTGTCTGCTCACGGCGCTGGTGGGGCTGAACTACATCGCCATCTGCAGGCACTACCCCGATGGTGGCGGCGTCTATGCCAGCGTGCGTCACCGTTCGGAGATGATCTCGATCGTCGGCGCGTTCCTGCTGATCGCGGACTATATCGTCACCGCGGCTATCAGCGCGCTGTCGGCATTCCAGTATCTCGGTGTGCCGCATCCGGAGAAATTTGCCGCCACTGCCATCGCCATCATCGGCGCGCTGAATTTCTTCGGTCCAAAACACACCGGCGGGCTGGCGTTCCTGATTTCGCTGCCAACCGTCATCGTGGTGGTGATTCTCAGCATGTTCAGCCTTCCGCATCTGGGCGAGGCGGTGCGCAATCTCCAACCGTTGCATGGCGGGTTCACGGCGAACTGGAATGGCTTCGTTGGCATTGTTCTTGCCCTCTCCGGCGTCGAGGCGATCGCCAATGCCACCGGCGTGATGAAACTCAACCCCGGCAGCACGGATGCGAGGCCGTCGGTTTCAAAAACGTCCACGCCGTCCACCTTGATCGTCATGGTCGAGGTCTGTGTGTTCACCGCCCTTCTGGGTCTGGCCATGAACGCGTTGCCTGGCCTCCTGGCCAGCAACGGCGAGGTCAACGCTCCCGGGCATCCTGGCGTGCGCGACTACATGCTTCGCTACATGGCCGAAGTTTTTGTGGGCAACTCGCTCGGTGCGACCATCGGTCATATTGCAGGCTGGGCCGTCTCGATTGTGTTCGGATTCTTGCTGCTGTCGGCGGTCAACACCGCCATCGTGGACCTGATCGCCATCCAGTTCCTGATGTCGCGCGATGGCGAGGTGCCGTCGGTCTTTCAGAAACTCAACAGCTTCGGCGTCCCGACGCTCGCGATGGTGATGGCCACCGTTGTGCCGGTCTCGTTAGTGTTGTTCGTCAGCGACGTGGCGGGCTTGGCGGATCTCTATGCGGTGGGCGTCGTGGGCGCGATTGCCACCAATCTTGCCGCCAGTTCCACGGACCGGAAGCTCCCGCTCGCGAAGTGGGAACGCGGCGTGATGTTCATCACGTTCCTCATCATGCTGGCGATCGAGATTTCGCTGTTCGTGGACAAGCCCAACGCGCGTGTCTTTGCCGTCACGGTTCTGGCGGTGGGCTTGATCCTGCGCGGCCTCGTGCACGAGCGCAGGCTCAAGAGAGCCAGCGTGGTGACCGAGCCGGTCAAGCCAGCGCTCGCGCCTGCCTCCGGCGTTGAGACGGTTGTCGTTTCCGGCAGTCCGCTGCTTTGCGCAGTGCGCGGCATCAACCGCACTCTGGAATTTGCCATCAAGGAAGCCCAGGAAACACAGCGGCCGCTTTACGTCGCCTTCATACGCGAACAGCCGATTCTCGCGGAAGCTGATTTCGCTCGCAAATGGCAGGACGACGACGAAGCGGCAAAGATCTTCGCCTACGCAAAGAGCAAGCTGGGCAGTCAGGCATTCCGGCCGTGCTACGCGGTGAGCGATTCGCCGGCCGATACGATCGTGGACATTGCCGCCACCATTGGCGCTGAGCGCCTTATCCTTGGCACCAAACGGCGCAGCGTGCTGCTGGATGTTCTGCGCGGCAACATCATCCGTCAGGTGGCGCGACTGCTCCCGGAGCAAATTGACCTGTTGGTGTATGCGTGACGATTTGGCGAAAACGTCTTGCCTTCGCGGCAAAACAGCGGCCAACTCTATGCATGAACTTCTCTCTGCTTCTGCGTGGAATCCTTCTTCTTGCCTGTGCCGTCTCAGTGAGCGCAGCCGCGACACAGGTGAAGAATCGGGCCCCCAAGCCCGATGAAATCGGCTACCGGCCCGCAGACGGTTCGGCCGTGCGATTGAACCCGCCGTCGTTCATCTGGCTGCACGAGCCGGATGCGCAGACCTACGCCATCCAGTGGGCTCAGAAGAAGGACTTCAGCGACGCGCAATCAACCAGCGGCTTCCAGTGGAACACTTACACGCATCATGCGCCGTTCACGCCGGGAACCTATTTCTGGCGCTATCGTTTTGCGACCAAGAAAGGCGACGTTTCCACGTGGAGCGCGACGCGCTCGGTCGTTGTGCCATCCGACGCCGTGGCATTCCCGATGCCGACGCGAGCCGAGCAAAAGCAGCGTGTGCCACAAAATCATCCGCGGTTGTTCATTCGGTCGGAAGATCTGCCGCGGCTGCGGGAACTGGCGCGAGGCAAGGAAGCGAAGGACTTTGCCAAGCTCGTCGCGGATGCCGATCGGTATATCAAGGCCGGGCCAACGCCGGAGCCCAAGGAGATGGGTTCTGCGCGCGACAAGGAGAACGACCAAGCCGTGAAGTTCTGGTGGCCGAACCGCGAGCAAGCTTCCAAAGCTTGCAGCGAGGCGGAGACGATCGCGTTTGTCTATCTCATCACGCAGGACAAGAAATACGGCGAGGCGGCTCGCAAGTGGGTGATGCACCTCGCATCGTGGAATCCCGACGGACCGACGAACTTCAAACTCAATTGTGAAGCCGGCAAGGTCATGCTCTACCGTCCGTCGCGCGCTTACGATTGGGCTTGTGACATGCTGACACCGGAGGAGCGCGCAAAATTCCAGGCCGTCATGACGCGGCGCGCGCAGGACGCGTGGGAGAGCGGTGAAATTGGACGCGGCACGGGCCATCTGAACAGGCCGTTCAACAGCCACGGCAACCGCATCTGGCACAAGCTGGCCGAAACGGCCATCGCCCTGCTTGGCGACGTGCCGGAAGCGGAAATGTGGCTCGATTACGCAGTGAACAAGTTCTACTCCTGCTATCCCATCTGGGCCGACGACGATGGCGGCTGGCACGAAGGCGTCAGTTACTGGAGCGGCTACATGAGCAAGGCAGTCTGGTGGTTGCAGATCGCGCAGTCGGCGCTCGGCATCGACGGTTTGAAGAAGCCATTCTTCGCGCAGGTCGGTGACTACCCGCTCTACATCACACCGCCCGGCTCGCCCAATTCCGGTTTCGGCGACCTCGCTTACCGCCCGCCCTCGGGCAGCATCGGCAGCTTCATGGAGTATCACATCCGCATGAAAGGCAGCCAACCCGACGGCGGCCACGCGGCATATTGGCGCTGGTGGACCGAAACGTGGCGGATGAAAGGCGAGGGCGGATGGCTCGGTTTCCTTTACAAAGCCAAACTGCCGCCGATGCCCGCCGCCAAGCCGCCGACTGACCTGCCGTCATCGAAGATCTTTTACGGCATCGGCATCGCCAGTTTGCACACCACGTTGCTCGATGCCCGCGACGACGTGCACTTCCTGATGAAGTCGTCGCCATTCGGCACGCAGAGCCACGGCCATAACCCGCACAACACGTTTCAACTGAACGCCTACGGCGAGCAGTTGTTGATGACGTGCGTCTATCGCGACCTCCACGGCAGCAAGTTCCACTACAACTGGGTCCACAACACCATCGCGCACAATGGTGTGTTGGTGAACGGCGAGGGCCAGATCAAACACAGTGCTGCGCCACATGGCCGTATCACCGAAGCCAGGCTCACACCGACGCGGGATGATATCGTTGGCGACGCCACCGACGCCTACGGCGGCCGGCTGAAGCGTTTCCACCGTCACGTTGCTTTCGTCAAGGGCGATGCCCCCTTCATCGTCATTTATGACGACCTCGTCGCCGCGCAGCCCGCCACGTTCCAGTTCATGCTCCACGCGTTGAAATCGTTCGACGTGGACGAGAAGGCCGCGCAACTCTCTGTCGAGCAGCCGAAGGCCGGCGTCACCGTGCGGTACCTCTCGCCCGCGCCGCTTGCGTTCCGCCAATGGGACGGTTTCGACCCGAAACCGAAGAAGCCATTCCCAAACCAATGGCACGTCGAAGCCGGCACGCGAGACAAGCTCGATTCCCTCGGCATGCTCACGGTCATCGTTCCCTATCGCGCCGGCCAACGCACTGACTGGAAAGCCGAACGGGTGGAAACCGCAACCACGATCGGCGTGCGCATGACGCTTGGCGGCAAGACGACGCTCATTGATTTCAAGAAAACCACGGCGACAACGCGCGCGACGTTGAATGGGATGAACCTGCAATCCGTTGCCGATTGAATGCGGGCATCCGTTCCGCGGGGCCAGCGCACCTCGTGGACCGTTGCGGCTTCTTCCAGCCGGCTTGACGTTATTTATTACGTAAAGCCCGACGGGATTTTGCGGCTGCCGCAGCCACGAAGGCGCGAAAGAGCGCGGCTGACGGCTCATGCCGGGTATAGAGCCGTTCCGGATGCCATTGTGCGGCGAGGAAGAACTGGGCGCCGTCGAGTTCCACCGCCTCCACCACGCCGTCGCGCACCGAGCGTGCCGACACGCGCAAGCAAGGCGCAAGGCCCTTCACGGCTTGATGATGGCTGCTGTTAACGCGAATCGTTGTCGCGCCCACCAACGCATGCAATCGCGTGCCGACCTCGACGTTTACGTCATGAACCAGTTCGAACTGACGCGGGTCGCTGTGGTTGACAGACGCGCCGATTTCCGACGGCACGTCGAGCACCAGCGTGCCGCCAGCGGCGACGTTCATCACCTGGCAACCGCGGCAGATGCCGAGCACTGGCCGCCGGTCTTCTTTGAGCAATCGTCGCGTCAGAAACAGCTCCATCCTGTCGCGCAGTTGGCTGACACTCTTCAGAGTCGGATTCGATGCGTCACCGCCGAAGAACGCCGGATCCACATCGCCTCCACCGGTCAGCAACAAGCCATCGGTGCGCGCGAGCAAAGCCTCCAGCACTGATTCGTCATCCGTCAACGGCAGCACCATCGGCAGGCCGCCGGCCGCCGTCACCGCGTCGGTATATTCCTTGTGAACGTAGCTGTTCAGCCTGCCGCCGCTTCTCTCTTGAACATCCGGCGTCAGCGCAATCAGGGGCCGTTGCTTTGCGGTGGTGGTCATGCGTAGCACCGCACCTCATAGACGCTCGCCACGTCGGCGCCGTTCGTGGCAGTGATATGCAGACGGATGGATTTCACTTCCACCGGCTTGAACGTGTAGCGGTTCAAACGCTGGTAGTTGCCGGTAACTTTCGCGAGCGACACGGGCTTGTCGCTGCCTGGCACGACGGCGGTGATCTCATAATCCCGCACCGTCTCCGGTTGCGGCGCGCGAATGATGCCTTTGTTGACGGCGTCCTGCGAGGTCAGCGTGAGTTCGCGGTGGAAACCGCTGTCGAACGTGATCTGGATGCGACGGATCGTCTGCGGCTTGTCCCACGCCAGTTCCAACCATGCGCCGTCCGCCGTCATGGGCGCGCCCCAACGGTTCTTCCACTGGTGCTCCATGTCACGGACAAAGCCGTTGATGACATTCGCGGCCTTGGAGGTTTTGTGTTCCGCCGATGCCGTGACCTTTGCCGTGCGCGCGAGGTCCTGCGAGTCGTTGTTGCGGACGTTCTTGATCGTCTGGTCGTCGCGCAGGAGTGCCTGCTGCAACTCGCTGACGCGCGACTTGTCTTGCGCAAGCTGGTGGGGGGTGAGGCTGTGGCGCGCACAAAACGCGGCGGCGGTGCCGGCGGCCTGACCCATGACGGCGCAGGTGGCCATCACGCGCGTCGAGGTGAATGCCGTATGCGAGGCACTGATGTTGCGGCCTGCCATCATCAGGTTGCCGACGGTCTTGCTGTAAAGCGCGCGCAGCGGGATGTTGTAAACTTCCGCCGTCTTGATCTGGACGCACGGGTGGGCATCCTGCATGTCGATGCCACTCGGCGGGTGATCGTCCATCGGCCAGCCGCCGATGGCGACGGCGTCGGCAAAATCGCCGTTTTTCCCCTCCAAGTCGCCCTGCGTCAGGATGTGGTCGCCGAGGATGCGCCGGCTCTCGCGTTTGCCGGGCACCATGCCCACCCAATCCAACGCCCACGTTGCGCTCGCCGGACAATTTCCGGAGTTCTTGATGTAATCCCACACACCCAGCACGATCGAGAGCAGCTCGAACCGGATGCGCTCGTTGTCGCGAATCGTGTTGAGCTGGCCGCCCCATTCGATCCACCAGTAACCATATTCCCACGCTTTTAC
>CAZGGF010000289.1:0-104358 GCA_964524715.1 uncultured Verrucomicrobiota bacterium
CATGCGCGTCCAGTCGGACCACGCCTGCCCGAGGTCGAGTATCTTCCAGTCATCCTGAGCCTGGTGAAACCGAATGGCCTGGTCGCCGATGAGCATCTGCGCGTCGGCATTGCTGCGTTTGTCGGCGAGGGACTCGGTGACGTAGCGCGGCTTGAGGCCGAAACGTTTTTGCAGGAGAACTTTCAGCAGGAGCGCCGAGGTGTTGGATGAGGCGTCCACAATGACCTCGCGCAGCGATTGCAGCGGGCCGCGATGGGCGAGGATGACGCTGTAAACGGGGCCACAGCACGCGATGGCGATATCGTCCACGATGACATAGCCGGGGCGGCGGAAGACTTCGACCACAGGCACGAGACCGGTGTCGATCTCGCGCGCAGCCAGGCGTTGCGCGAGCCGGGAGGGATGTTCGAGCACGACTTCTTTTTCCAGGCCGTAGATAAGCGGCTTGGCATTGAGGTAAGGGACGCTGCCGATGCGTGGAGAGGGGCTCATGGGGTGGACTTCTTCGCCGGCTCGGCGGCGGTCTTGATGATTTTGATGGGTTGAAAAAGCGAGTCGCGCTGGACAGGGATGCGGCCGGCCTCGCGGATGGCGCGTTCGAATTGATCGCGGGTCTGCTGCTGGCCGCCGCGGCCGCCGGCCATTTCGAAGATGCGCTCCTCGATGATGGTGCCGTGCAGGTCGTCCACGCCGAAGCTGAGGGAGACTTGCGCGAGCTTCATGCCGAGCGCGATCCAGTAGCCGGTGATGTGGTCGAAGTTGTCGAGGTAGATGCGGGCGACGGCGAGATTGCGGAGGTCGTCGAAGCCGCTGGCCGGTGTGAGGTGCGAAAGGCGTGTCTTGTCCGGCACGAAATGCAGCGGCACCAGCGAGGTGAAACCGCGCGTCTCGTCCTGAAGCTCGCGCAACCGGCGCAGATGGTCCACGCGTTCTTCCAGCGTCTCGATATGGCCGTAAAGCATGGTGCACGTGGAGCGCATTCCCATGCGATGCCAGGCGCGATGACAATCGAGGTATTGGTCGGCGGTTTCCTTGCCCTTGCAGAGGATATTGCGGACGCGCTGTGAGAAAATCTCCGCGCCACCGCCTGTGATGGAGTCGAGGCCGGCCTCGCGCAGGAGAGCGAGGATTTCGGCGAGTGGCTTTTTGGCCCGCGAGGCGAAATGGTAGAGTTCGACGGCGGTGAAGGCCTTGATGTGCAGGTTCGGGTCGAGCGCCTTCAGCGCGCGGACCATGCCGGTGTAGTAGCTGAACGGCAACGACGGATGCAGCCCGCCGACGATGTGAACTTCGGTGATGCCGAGCCGCAGGTCGCTGGCGACGCGTTCGACCATTTGCTCGATGGTCAGCTCAAACGCCCCGGCGTCGCGTTTTTTTCTGCCGAATTCGCAGAACTGGCAGCAAAGCGTGCAGATGTTGGAGTAGTTCAGGTACCGGTTAAGAATGTAGGAGGCGTGGTTGCCGTTCTTGCGCTCGCAAACAATGTTGGCGAGCACCCCGAGGGCGGCAAGGTCGCGGGATCGGTAGAGCCGCAGGGCGTCGTCGTCGTTGATGCGCCGGCCGGCGGCGACCTTGTCGTGGATGTCGGCCAGATCGGAAACCATGACGCCGTCATGTTTGCCGGCGCGGCGGATGAGTGTCTCTAGAACCATGTGAACAACCGTTTCGGCAGGTAGACATCGGCGGCGACGGCGACGAACAATATGCTGCTTACCATGGCGTTGACGCGGAAGAAGGCCACGTTGACCCATTTGAGCGATCGCCAGCTCGCGATGATGTGTTCAATGGCCAGCATGACGACGATGGCCGCAAGCCCGCTCCAGAACGGCCCCCGCCGATGCGCCACCAGGCCGAAGACCAGCAACAGCGCGACGGTGAAACCGTGCAGGATGCGCGCGAGCGTGAGCGCGCCGTAGGGGCCGAAGCGCACGACCATCGAATGGAGTTTGTGTTCGCGGTCGAACTCCTCGTCCTGGATGGCGTAGATCATGTCGAATCCGGCGACCCAGAGCGTCACAGCCGCGCCGAGCAGGATTGGCGCAGCATGCAGACTGCCGGTGACAGCGATCCATGCGCCGACGGGCGAGATGCCAAGCGCGACACCGAGGAAGAAGTGCGAGTAGTCGGTGAAACGTTTCGTGAACGAGTAGAACAGGATGATGAAAAGCGCCACGGGCGAGAGCCAGAAGCAGAGAGGATTGAGAAACCACGAGGCAGCGACGAGCGCGGCGGCGCCGGCAAGCACAAGCAGCCATGCGCTGAAGAGGCTCAGCTGGCGTTGCGGCAGGTGCCGCATGGCGGTGCGGGGATTGGCCGCGTCGAATTTGCGGTCCACGATGCGGTTGAACGCCATCGCCGCCGTGCGTGCGCCCACCATTGCGATCAGGATCAGCAACAGTGTGCGCCACTCCGGTACCGGCGCGGGGCCGAGTTCCCTCTCGAATGCGACCAGCATGGAGGCGAGCGCGAACGGCAGCGCAAAGATCGTGTGCGAGAACTTCACGAACTCGCCGAGTCTGAACAGATAGGCCAGTGGCCCGCGATTCGGTGCGGTGCTCACGATTCCGTTTCCATCCATCGCTTGGCCAGCTTGTGCTCGATGCCGAGGTGGTCGAGGACACGTGCGACGACCGTGTCCGCCACCTGCTGGACGGTTTGTGGGCGGCTGTAGAATGACGGCGTGGCCGGGATGATGTCCGCGCCGGCTTCGAGGAGACGCTCCATGTTGCGGACGTGGATGAGGTTGTAAGGCGTCTCGCGCGGCACGAGGATGAGCTTGCGCCGTTCCTTCAGGAACACGTCGGCGGCCCGGCAAATCGTGTCGTCGCTCGTGCCGTTGGCGATGCGGCCGAGCGTGCCCATGGAGCAGGGGATGATGATCATGGCATCGAAGCGGGCCGAACCGCTGACAAATGGCGCATGCATCGAGCGGTTGTCATAGCCAATGACGTCCTTGGCCACGACGAGCTTGCCGCCGTCCAGTTCCAGGGCGGCGACTTCCTTCGCGTGGTCACTCGACACCAGATGCACCTCCTGCCCGTGCAGGTGGTCGAGCAAGCGCTGGGCGTAAAGCGCCCCGCTGGCTCCAGTGATGGCAACGACAAGTTTCATGTGCACAATAGAGTGCCGAACGGTGAGGGCGTTGACAAGAGGCGAGTGCCGCCCATTCGACGGTTTGACACCACCACGCGCCTGGGGCAGACGTGCGGCGATTTGCCTGAGGAGCAGCCCCGAATGCCCCTCTTCAGTTCGTGCAGGCACACGATGGCACCCGTTGGCTCGAAGACTCTTGTCATTGTATTGAGGGTGTTGCGACCGATATAATTCTCCCCATGCCAACGAGCCGCACCATCCTGCATGTGGACATGGATGCGTTCTTCACGTCGGTGGAACAGCGGGATCGGCCGGAGCTGAGAGGGAAGCCGGTTGTCGTTGGCGCGCCGCCGGACAAGCGTGGGGTCGTGGCGGCGGCGAGCTACGAGGCGCGGAAATTCGGGGTCCATTCGGCCATGCCGTCGCGGACGGCGTACCGGCTTTGTCCACAGGCGGTCTTTCTGCGAGGCGACCATTCCAAGTATGACCGCGAGAGCCAGCGCGTTATGACGATACTGCGGCAGTTCACGCCGCTGGTGGAACAGGTGAGCGTTGACGAGGCGTATCTCGACGCGACCGCATCATTGCAACTGTTCGGCACAGGCGAGCAGATCGCGCGGGAGATCAAGCGCCGCATTCGCGAGACCACCGGGCTGACGGCATCGGTGGGCGTCGCGCCCAACAAGTTCCTGGCGAAGCTGGCGTCGGACATGCGCAAGCCTGACGGACTGATGGTGATCAGGGATGAGGACAAGCTCGACGTCTTGCGGCCATTGCCGATCGGACGGGTCGCGGGCATTGGCAAGAAAACCGAGCCGATGTTTCACGATCTCGGCATTCATACGATCGGTGACCTGCAACGGTTTCCCGTGGAGACACTGCGGGCGCGATTTGGCATCTGGGCGGACGAGATCAAGGCGCGGGCATGGGGTGAGGATGACCGGCCCGTGGAGACATACAGCGAGACGAAATCCATCAGCAACGAGACGACATTCGAAAAGGACGTAAGCAGGATGGATGTGCTGGAGCATGCGGTGCGCGAGCTGGCGGATGAGGTGGGCCGGCGATTGCGGGCGGAAGGGGTTCGAGCCCGCACGGTGCAGTTGAAACTGCGTTGGGGTGATTTCACGACACTGACGCGCCGGGCAACGCTGCCTGAAGCCACGGATGACGAGGGGCGAATCGCGGAGGTGGCGATGCAATTGTTGCGGCACGAATTGAGCGAGCCCCGGCCTGTGCGGTTGATCGGCGTGGGCGGGCAGAACCTGCTGCGAAGCCCGAGGCAGTTGGATCTGCTTGATCGCGGTTCCAACCGGCGGGATGATCTCAACCGGGCTGCGGACGCGGTGCGGGCCAGATTTGGTGCGAAGAAACTCAGACGTGGAGGTGAACTGCAGGGAACTGCCTGAAGAAGGCGAAAGGAGCGACTCGTGAGCGAATGTGCAAAGCAGTGCATGAAGATGGATCGTCGTGTTTTTCTGAAGACGGCCGGCGTTGGCGGAGTTATGTTGCCGAGCCTCGCGGGCGATGCGGGAGCACGGGAGAATCAGGAAGAAAGACACACTGGAGAAAAGAACGCGGTGCCCGTCCGCCCGTATCAACTGCTGTGCGTCTTCTGTTCCATCGGTGAGGGCAAAGCCGGGGATAAAAAAATCGAAAAACTCAAGCAGGTCGTCCGAGACCATCCGGATGTTCCACTTCGGATAGTCTGCAATGCAGGCGATGTCTATGTCTATCAAGACCCGGGCACGCGGGAAGATTCGCCCGAGGGCCGCGATTTCAACAGGAAGAGAGACCTGGATATTCTACAGCGTATGAGCTGGCAGCCCGGCACGGTTCTGCCCGCCAGGGTGGTTTTTCGAAGCCTCCACAAGCATATCACGACCGTGGCGGGGATTTGCGGTTACGACACCGTGACCTCTCCGGCATGGAAGGGTTGCCCGAAGGCCGGGAGCGGATGTTTCGAGAAGGGACGCAAGCAAGGAGTCCAAGCCATCATCCCTCCGAGAACGGAGCAGGAGATGGCCAGGGAAAAGGAGCGGTCTATTCAGGCGATGCATTCGGCGAAGGAGGTAACCATCCGTCCGCATATCCTGCTGTGCGCGGTCTGTCAGTACGGCGGCGGCACACGACCGCCTTACAAGGCAGACAACCTGCCGGAGCTGTTGCAGATGATCCTCACCGAGAAACCGGATGTCCCGATCAAGATGGCAAGGCAGGCGGACTGGATGATGTGTGGTCCCTGCCCATCGCGGGTTGCCGGGTTGAACGCCTGCGTGAACGTCCTGGGTTCCGGCGGCCTTTCCAACGAGAAACGGGACTTGGACATGCTTCAGAAACTGGGCCTGAACTTCGGGAGCGTCAAGCCCGCGCGAAAGCTATACCAACTCATTTTCGAGCGCATTCCGACGACGCAGGACATCTGCAAACGGGAGGGCAACCAGTCGCCCTGTGTCTGGTGGGACGGCTGCGGCGAGAGCAACTGCAAGAAGGGAAACGCAAACTACGAGAAGGGGCGAAAGGATCTGATGGAAAAGCTCCAGCAGGTCTAGGTTTCCAAGCCAAGGACTAACAGAACGCGGAGCGGCAACATGAGCCGCCATTGCCCCGTTATGCCAGACGGTGGGGGCAGCCGGCTCTAGTTCGTAATCCAAGCCAGTTGCTTGCCGTCGTAGCAGAAGCACGCGGGAAGTCTTAACGTGCGCGAGAGGGAATACACCTCGACCAGTTTCGCCTTCGGAGGGATGGTCTTCTCGCCTGTGTCAACGCGCATTTCGCCATTCCGGGTGGCTGCGCTTTTCACGGTTGCCATCGTGCTGTCCTTGCTGGTGAAGCCCTTGCACAAGAAACTCACCTTCTGGGGGAAGTACTTCAGGGGGGCGTCTGCGACGTTTTCAACCGTGATCTCGACTTCCGCGTAGGACGGCCGTGTCCCGTCAGTCATGACGCTTCCCGTGAAATATGTGATGACGAACCTGAAACCACCGCCGTCTATGAAGGTCCTTTTCAGGTTCACCTTGCGGATCGTGACCTGGGCTTCGACGTTGGGGGCAAACAAGCAAATGGCAAGCAGGGCGGACAGAGCAAACAGAAATCTCGATTTCATGGTGTCTTCCCGTTGTTGATGTTTTCCATGCGCATCAGCGAACGAGGGCAGTGTAGTGTTCCACGAGGATACGGCACAAGGGGAAACCCGCCGGCCGCATAATGATCAACGAGATTGGAAGAAAAGCTGATTGTCAGCTAGGAGCCCCTTCAGGGCGATCCAGTATGGACTCCGCCAGTGACGAGTGTTTTGCGCATCGGAAACGGTCAGTCAACAACGACGGGAACGTGCGACCAGCGGTATCGTGGTTCCAGTGATGCTTCTATTTGTCTCGTGCCCGTGTTTCAGAAGCGTATAGTCTCGATGTAATTATATCCGGGACGTTCTGGAGGAGAATCTGGCAACCATGCGAATTCCGCACGAGATTGAAGCAATGCTTGCCGCTATCGGGTTATACTGCTCGAACGAGACATGAGAGTGAAACGCACGTTGTTAGCCTTTGCTGTTCTGATATGCGCGCTAATCGGCATTTTGTGTCTTGTTCAGGCCAAATGTGCCAGCACACCGAGCCAGATGCCTGTCTTCAAACGCAGCATGCCCGTCGAACTCCTGCAGAACGTCATGGATGAAGCACTCAAACGAGACATCGCATTCCAATGGAAAATGCCGATCTCCTTCTATGGCAAGGTGGTGGATGAGCATGGAACTCCGGTCGGAGGGGTTGAGATTCGTTTTATATGGAATGACTTGTCTCGAAATGGGACATCGGAGCGGCGAGTGCATAGTGATGCGCTAGGATTGTTTTCGCTGAGTGGAATTCGCGGCAAGCGATTGGGGGTTGAGCTTCATAAAGAGGGTTTCTACACTTCGAGTAGACGGAATCAATACGATTTCGACTATGGAAATCCATTTGAACCTGTTTTTCATGAACCGGATGCCAGCAGGCCGGTCGTGTTTGTGGTGCGTAAACGAGGAATCGCGGAACCAATGGTTTGCCGCTATTTTCAATTTCAAGTGTCTCGGCATGGTCAGGCAACGCGAGCGGATTTGTTGCAAGGGAAGGTTTCGCCGGAAGGACCTCTGGAAGTACGAAGATGGAGGTCGGGGGAGGTCGCTCAGAAAAGGGATTTCGATTGGAAGGCGAGTCTCTGCATCGATGACGGTGGATTTGTGGAAACCGACGAAGAATTCCCATTTACCGCACCCGATCAAGGTTACAAGAAATCGATAGAATTTAGCATGTCAAAGTCTGACGGCAAAGAATGGCTTCCATCGTGGGAGACACATTGCTACGCGAAGTTCGGTCAACCGCCAACCTATTGTTTCCTCCGAGTCCGCTTGTACGGTGGAAGCAAAGACGTTTATGTAGAGTGTTATGTCAATCCATCCGGATCACGAAATCTGGAATACGATGAGGACAGAGATATCACAAAACAGTTTAACAAATAGGGCAGGTTGATGTTGTGGGTTGTAAAACAGGGGGTAAACAATCCAGTCAACTGTCTAATGTCCGGAACGGAATTAACAATGTAATAAACAACTGATGGTAGGTCCCGAGCTTGTATTAGTCTGCGCGAGTTTCGATGGAGCTTGGTGGTGTGGATAGGTGGAGTCTAGTAGTCAGAGATCAGAAGTCAGTGACTGAGGGGACATCAAGCAGCGGATCAAGCCCGCGTGATGAACGACCCAATCGCGCACTCCATGTGGAAGGTGTCGTGGTCAGCGGAGTGGTAGTCGTGAGATCATCTGAGAACCCGGTGATCGTCATGATTTCGATTCGAGCCACGGCGAGCCTCTTGATAGTTGTTGTTTGCCTCGTAGCCTGCGGCGCACGTGGGGCGCACGGTCGGTAATGGCTGGCGTTGATTTGCGGACTGTGCGAAAATCTGCGAACTGCAAGATTGCGGACATGACGATGCAGGACGTTCTTTTGGGAGCAGAACGAAGGTGCTGTGCAGCGGAGGTTTGAGATCGGGTTTTGAAAACAGGAGCTCCCAGAATATCCTTCGCCGGTCATTTTGCTTGTCATACGAGTTGCCGCAAGTAGCGTTGGGCAGGCGGATTGCCCGGGTGGCGGAATGGCATACGCAGTGGACTTAAAATCCACGGGCCTGTAAAGGCTGTGCGAGTTCGAGTCTCGCCCCGGGCACCAACTTCAAGACCTGTCGTTTGCCGATCAGCTTCCGGTCCGATGCCTGGCCCTGCGTTTCGGTTTCCCCCGCTGGTCGGGCTACGATTTGTCGATTGCGATCTCGTACCAAAGGGGCCGGTATTGCGGACCGAGACGCAGCAATGAGCCAGACGGTGTCGCGATTACGGGAACTTCCTTCGCGCGCCGGCCCCACACGTCCAGCGCCCAAGCCCGGATCGCTTTGGGTTGGAGGACCAGCTCAAAGGGGATGCCTTCGCAGAGCACCGGCTCTTGCCCCCAGTTGTTGCTAACCGAGGTCTTATCGGCGTTCCAACCCATGGCAGTGTTCTCGGCATAACCCGTCGCAGTGACCAACAGCGACGCGCCGGGCGAGTGAAAGTCAGTGCCTTTTACAGCCGTGGCTGTGATCACAGAAAAGCCGCGCTGCCGGGTGGGACCGGGCTTGAGGGTTAAGTCGCCCAACGCGAACGTTTTGCCCGCGCCAAAGCCGATCACCGCCTTGGCTCGGGGCGCGTTGACTATGAACATGCCTCGGGTCGGATCAGTCACGTCACAAACCAACTGTCCGGTGTCGGACTGGGCTCGCTTGAGACCGCTCGGGATGAACGGAGGCACGCGGTCCGACCCCAAGGCCAGACAAATGCGATGTGTGAAGAAGTCGAGCCAACTCGCCCCCTTGCGGTCGGCGATGTGGAAGAACCAGGAGCCGTCGGGTCTTTGGAGGCTGCCCGCCAACCACTGGCGTTCGTCGTCGCGCGTCACTCCGATTGCGGTTTCCTCGCGGGCCACCGCCACGTCACCGCGACGAAAAGCCATGGCACCAAAGGGCATGGTCACCAACTTGAGAGGATGGCGGTTGTGGTCGAAGAACTCGGGGATGCGATTGGCGGTGTAGCTTGACCGGCCTTCGTGCGCCCAACTGTAGAGGGTGATGCCGTCCCAATCCTGAAATGCCGCAAATGCGGTCACCGTAGGCACTTCCTCGGAACAGTATGTGCTCGGCGCCGGATGGCAATACTCGCTCACGACGTAGGGCTTTCCCTTTACGCGGCATCCGGCGAGCTTCACCGCCAGCGCGCAGGACTGGTTTACCATGGGCGTGTTGGCAATCGACCAGTTCTTGAGATCCCATTGCTTGCCCGTGAACACCGGCATTTGCCAGTAGCCATGCGCGTCGATGAAGTCGCAGCGGGCCTGGCTGAAACAGGAACTGTACTGGTCCGCTTGCGTGCCTTTGATGGGATGTTTGCAGGCCAGCTCGTCCTTGAGAAACGCGTACAGGGTGGCGAAATACCGCTGATCGACTTCGAACAGGAAGTCCGCGAAATCCATGGCAACCGGTTTGGTGCGGGCCACACAATCAGCCGGCGTCCATGGCATGGAAATGCCGCCTGTTTCCATGGTTTCGCCCGGCGGCAATCCGGCCACGTCCGCCTTCTTCAGCGAGAAGCCGGCCAGCGACACGCGGCTGTCGCCGACTGGCAGTGAAATCCTGAGCCTGCTGCCGGGACCATTGTCTGCGCCGATGAAATCCCGCGTGATCTTCTGCCATGTGGTGGCGACCTCGACGCGGTTGGCCAGTCCCAGGGAGAGGCCGGGCGAATCAGCCATGGAAACACTCGCATGGAGTTGCAGCGGCTTGTCCGCCCGGGCTTGGAACGTGAGACGGTAGACACAGCCTTTTTCGATCGCAAAGCCCGACTGATTCAGGTTCACGAAACCCTTCGGCGAAGCGCATTGGCTGCGGATTGTGACGCAGGGCAGGCCGTTTGGCCCGCCATGGCTGACGACCTCGATTTCGGCGGAGGAGGGCTTCACGCACTGCAACGCCCAACCGCTCCGGCCTTTCGCGAAATCGGCGTTTTGCAGCAGGTTCCGCGGATCGGCGGCGGGGGCTTCACCGGAGGCCCAAGCACGACGCAACCGATCACTCGTCAAGTAACGGGCTTGGAGGAACTTGTTCCAGTGCGTTTGCAGGTCGGCGACCATGGCTGGCGGCCATGATTTGCGGAAGCAGCCGCGGTTCCATGCGGAAATGATGCCGTTCTCGTTGACGATTTCCACGTAGGCCACCGCCGGTTCCTCGGTGTAGGCCTTGCCGGTGTAGGGGTTGACGTGGCCGAGGAAATCGCGCGCCCACTGTTTTTCCGCGGCGACGAATTTCTCATTCCACCATGGCTGCCCGCCGGCAAAGCCTGGGAACTTCTCCGCCTCCATGCCGGGAATCTCCGCCGGGCCTGTGATGTTGCGCCAATGCTGGATGTGCAGCGACAGCTCCACGTAGACGCCTTGCCGCTTCAACTCGGCGATGAAGTAGTCCAGCTTGTCCAACTGCGAGGGGAGGATGCGCAACTGCCCGGGATATTTCGGATCGAACAGGCCCCTGGGCGCATAGTGACAATCGGTCTCCGTGATGCGCAACAGATTCATGCCCAGGCTGGCGAATCGCCGGGCGAGAAGCCGGGCCTCGTCATGCTCGGGAAAGTTCGCGGTGAAGCAATTGTTGATCCCCCAGAACCGGATGCGTTTCCCGCCGGCGTAGAATTGACCGTCGCGGACGCTCACCAAGTCCGCAGCCGGTTTGTCGTTGAGGAATGCGAGGTCGGTCACGCCCCCGGTTGCCTCGTCGCCCGGGAGCGAAAACGCAAAGAGCTCCGTGTTGACGCTCGCGGAGGGGGTGACGGCGTTGTTCTGCTGAGCGGAGACCCCGCCAGCCAGACACGCGCAAAAGGCGGCCACCATCGTGTTGAGCCATGGTTTCAAGCTGAATGCTCCTTGTCTTTGCTTTGCACTTGGCTATCGCAACGCCACTCAAAGCGCAATTGCAATTCGCGGGTCTTTTCTTGTCTTGTCCAACCAAGGTCGGCGGCATAAGCTTCTTTCCGCTGATCCGCAGTTCCATGGTCATGCGTCGTACAGGGAGATGGATACACAATCGCAAGGAGAGGATGGATGAACTGGTACTACGTCGAGAATGGAAAGCAGGCGGGGCCCGTCAGTGACTCAGATCTCGAAGCCCTGAGACAAAGTGGCCGGATTCAAGAGAACACGCTGGTATGGCGCGAGGGCCTGCCACAATGGCAGCCCTACCATCAAGCAGTGTCAACAGGCCAGCCATCAGCCGTCGCAGCCGCGCTGCCCATTGGGGGACGGTTGGACCTGCAGCCAATGGGCATCGGCGATATTCTGGATCGAACGTTTCGTCTATACCGGGCGAATTTCCTGAGATTCTTTCTGGTCATGCTCGTGGTGCAGGTGATCCTCTACTTGCTGAACCTGACATGGCAATTCACCGCTTTGCCGCATCTGCAAGGCCGCGTCCCCGCTGGTTATCATATTTCGTTTGTGCAAGGGCTGACGACGTTGGTGGGGACGATTCTGTGGATTGCCGCCAATTTGGTTCTGAGTCAGGTTGCTGTTGGCGCGCTTACTATCGCCGTATCCGCGGCGTTTCTGGGACAACCCATGGACATGAGCAGTGCCTTCAAGGCGATGCGCGGCAAACTGGGAGCCCTGCTCGCTGCCACGATTCTCAGTTCAATTGCGATAGGGATTGGCCTTATGGCCTGTATCATTCCCGGGGTCTGGCTTGCCTTGTCCTGGTTGCTGGTCAGCGAAGTCGTGGTGCTGGAAGGACGCAAACCATGGGCGGCACTCGAACGCAGCCGTGAGCTGATGCGTGTGAAGACCGACAAGGGATTTATACGGAACAACGTCAACAAAGCCAGTGTCATCATACTCATCATGTTCATCCTGGGGGCGGTGGCCGGGACGATTGCTGCCATTCCCTTGATCGTCCTGGCTGTCGTGCAAGGGGTGGCTCAACAGACTGCGAATCAGTTTGGCGTCTTTCAAATTGTGCAGGGGCTTCTTACCTCTGTGGTGAATGCTGCGGTTGCTCCAATCGGCGTCGTGGCGATGATCTTGTTCTACTACGACATCCGCATTCGCAAGGAAGGTTTCGACCTGGAACTCCTCGCAGCCGCCATGGGTGGCCGTCAGGGCCCGTCGTGACGACATGAAGCTTCAGATTTTGATTGTTGTGGCATTTGCCGTCGCAGTCTTCGGTTCTCCCGTGAGAGCTGAACTGAGTCCGGCGCAGCGGCATGAGCTGCGTGCGCAACTGCACAGGCTGGCGGATGCTTTTGACAGTGGTGATGCCGGCAAGGCGTCCCAAGCAGTCACGGAGTTCCGACAATGGAGGTCCCGCCATGGGTCCGCGCTGCCCCTGAACTGGCTTTGCCAGCGAGCCGACGAACTGATGGGGGACGACTTCGATTCCGACAGCAAGGAAGTCATGCAGTTCATCGCCATAGTTCGCAAGATGGGGGACGACTGCGCCGGCGCTGTGGCACCCTCCAGCGACGCATCCGCTGCCAGGCAGATGCTTGCCAAAGTGTTGTCCTCAGCGGAATACCGGGTTCAAATGAACGGTTTCGACAATTGGTGGGAACGCGCGATGATCCGCTTTTTGCAGTGGTTGGAGGACGTGCTGAAGAGACTGATGAGTTCGACGACAGCAGCAAAGATCGCCAGCGTCGCGTATTACATCACGCTGGGTCTTCTGCTGCTTCCTTTGATCCTGCTGGTCATCTATATGGTCCGGAGACAACTCCAATCCCGGGAGGCCGCCTTGCCGGTGGCAACATCCCGCAGCCTTGCTGCGCTGGAGACGGCGGACGTCCATCTGGCCCGTGCGCGCGAGTTCTTCCAACACGGTGATTTTGTGGAGTCTCTCAAACAGTATCATCTGGCCGCGCTCGCTCATCTGGAACAATCCGGAATCGTGGCTCATGATCGTGCACGCACCAACTGGGAATACCTTGCCCAGATGCAACGAAAGACAAACAGTGCGACGTCCATGACGTTGTTGCGCCATCTGAATCTTGTATACGACAAGACCGTATTCGGCATGCAACCGTGCAACGCGGTTTTGGTTGAAGAGTTCTCGCAGACCGTGGACAAGTTCCTCGCCGGGATGAACCGGCTCAATGCTTCGCCTGCATCTTCATGAGCCAGCGCGCTAAAATGTTATTGGTTTTTGGCGGCATCCTGCTGGTGACGTTTCTCATTGCGATGGCAATCGTGCGGCATGGGGCGACGTCATTTTCATACGCTCCCAGCAGCTTCAACGCGTCGCCTGCGGGGACGAAGGCCCTGTTCACAACCCTCCAGGGACTCGGGGTTTCTGTCCAACGCTGGCAACATCCCTGGACCAAACTTGTTCATGAAAACGGCGTCCTGATCCACACCGACGCGGTGTTGAACGAAGTGCTGAGCCGGGGCGGGCAGCACGATCCGCTTCAGGAGGAATATGCACAACTCGGCCGCTGGGTGGCCCGGGGAAATACCGTCGTGGTCTATACGTCCCCCGATGCGGTCTGTCCGTTCTCCCTTGACGACTTTTCGAAGAACTCGAAGACTGTTGGCTCGGATAAGCCGTCAGCACGCAAGGAGACCTCCCGAAGGAGACTCCGCGCGTCCGACAACCGTCCCTCATTCGACCTGCCGATAAAACAGAAGCCCGAAACCATCCTGCGGACGCCGTTGCCGGGGCCCTATACACACGGAGTCACGGAAGTCGCCATTGGAGAAAGCCAGGGACTGAAATTGACTGGTGGCGCTGTGGTGCCGCTGATCGAAGGGGACGACAAGGCGCTGCATGCCTTCTGGATTCCGCACGGCAAAGGGCGTGTGATCGTATTTTCCACACCCTCATTCATTGACAACGAGCACTGCGGGCACAAAGACAACCTCGTCCTGATGTTGAACATGGTGTCGCGGCTGCCGGCTGGAGGAACCGTTTTGTTTGATGAATATCATCACGGCTACTCGCAGGAGTTTGCGATGCGCGATTTCCTTTCACTGCCGATGGTCAGGGCCGCCGCTCTGCAGTTGGCCCTGGTGGTTTGCCTGTTGATCTGCTCCAGCGCCCGGCGGTTCGGCGAACCGATCCCGCTGGTGCGCGACGCGCGCCGGTCCGTGATGGAGTACACCGTGTCGCTGGGCGACCTCTATGCGCGGGCTTCGACACAACTGGATGCGCTGGATTATCTGTACCGGCATTTGCGCCGTTCCCTGGCTGAACGATATGGGTTGAGCCCTGACGCATCGGCGGTGGAGATCGGCTCGGCATTTGGGGGTTCGGCCGAGCTTGGACATGCATGGAAACCACTGTCCGAGGAGTGTGAACGGCGGCTGGAATCGCGGCAGCTTACCCGCCAGCAGTTCGTCTTGCTGGCCAGACAAATCCAACAATTGAGGAGTCACCTGTAATGTCAACCAACGAACCGATTGCGAGTTCCTTCGATCAACTTCTGAACGAACTACAAAAAGTAGTCGTCGGCCAGCGCGCTGTGATGGAGCAGGCGCTGGTCACGTTTTTTGCCGGAGGCCACCTGCTGCTGGAAGGTGTGCCCGGCCTGGCGAAGACGCTCCTTGCCAAGGCGATGGCGCATACGCTCAGTTCCAATTTCAAGCGTGTGCAGTTCACTCCAGACCTCATGCCCTCGGACATCCTTGGCACCAATGTGTTCGACGTGCAGTCGCGCCAGTTCCATTTCGTCCCGGGCCCCATCTTCACGGATGTATTGCTGGCGGACGAAATCAATCGCACTCCGCCGAAGACACAGGCCGCGCTGCTCGAGGCGATGGAGGAACGGCAGGTCACGGTGGACGGCGTTCCGCACACGCTGTCGCCTCATTTCTTCGTCATGGCCACGCAAAACCCGATCGAGTACGAGGGCACGTTCCCATTGCCGGAGGCGCAGGTGGACCGGTTCATGATGAAGATCGTGATCCGATATCCGAGTGACGAGGAAGAGCAGGAGATTCTTCGCCGGTATCACGCCGGAATGAAATCGGATTCGTTCGAGCGGATGGGACTGCACCGCATGCTCGATGCGGAAGCGATCAACGTAACCCGGCGCTCCGCGGAAGCGATCGTCGTCAAGGAGGAGATCCTTTCGTACATCGTGCGGATCATCAAGGCCACACGCACGTCGCAACGCGTGACTCTGGGGGCCAGCCCCCGCGCTTCCCTGGCCTTGCTGCAGGCGGGCAAGGTGCTTGCCGCGCTGCGCGGCCGCGATTTCGTCACGCCGGATGATATCAAGGAACTGGCCGCTCCGGTTCTGCGCCATCGCCTGATCGTCAAACCTGAGGCCGAAATCGAGGGGCACACGCCCGATCAAGTGATCGCGCACGTGCTCAGTGAAATCCCGGTCCCGCGCTGAGATGATCTTCACCGCACGCTTCCTGTACTTGCTGGCCTTCGGACTGGTGCCCGTGGTGTTGAGCGGGTTTGTCCCCGGTCTGCTGCCGCTGGTGCTTGCTTACGATGCCGTGCTGCTTCTGCTGGCGGGCTGCGATTATTGCTTCATGGTTTCACACAAAGGGATCGAGGTGGAGCGGACGTGTGGTCACATCCTCTCACTGGGTGTGCGGGAGAACGTCACGGTCCGGATTCGCAATCTCTCTTCGCGCCCGCTGCGATTGCGGAGCAAGGATTCCCCGCCATCGTCCTTTCAAGAGGCGGGCCGCGAAGTCAAGGCGCAGATTCCCCGGGCCGGTTTCGCCGAGCATACGTACTCGGTCCGGCCGATGATGAGAGGCGCGTTTTCCTTTGGCGATGTGTTTCTTCGCATCGACGGCGCTCTCGGCCTGGCACGCAGGCAGATTCGTTTGAAAGCCCCACTGACCGTTCGCGTCTATCCGAACGTGAAGCAATTGTCGCAGGTTGAGCTGGCGCTGGCACATGCGTCGATGATCCAGCAGGGATTGAAACCTTCGCGCATGTTGGGAGAAGGCACGGAATTCGAGTCGTTGCGCGAATACTTGCCGGATGATGATTATCGCTGGATCGATTGGAAGGCTTCCGCCAAGAGGAACCGGCTGGTGAGCCGCCAGTACGAGGCGGAGCGGAATCAGCGGCTGTTGATTGCCATCGATGCGGGGCGGTTGATGGGGGCAAAAGTCGGCGATTTCAGCAAGCTGGACTACGCCACCAATGTGGCAGTGTTGCTCGCGCAGGTGGCGCTGAACAAGGGGGACTTGGTTGGAGTGCTGGTGTTCGCGAATCGGATCATGGCATATCTGCCGCCCGACAAGGGCCGCGAACACCTGGGGCGCATCGTGGAGGCGCTTCACTCTGTGCAGGCCGTCCGGTTGGAATCCGACTACGCGCTGGCGTTCGCCCATCTGGCCCGCAAAAACTCACGCCGGTCGTTGGTGGCTTGTTTCACCGATTTGGTGGATGCCGAGGCGTCGCGATCACTGATCTCCAGCATGCTGTATCTGATGCCGCGCCATCTGCCGCTGTGCGTGACCATCAGCGATTCCGACCTGATCGCCGCGCAACGAGCGGTTCCGGAGGGAACCGCGCAAGCGTTCGAATTGGTGGCGGCCATGGAACTGTGGGAAGATTACAGGTCAGCGTTGCGGTTGCTGGAGCGGCAGGGCGCGCTGACCGTCAACGTCCCGGCCAACATGCTCTCCACGGCGACCATCAACCGTTACGTGGAGATCAAACGCCGCGGGTTGCTTTGATCGCCCTTCGTCCTGCGAAGAGCAGATAGAGATAGAACAGCACGCCGAGCGCCAGCCCCAGGTTCATCTTTGCCACCGCGGGAATCGAAGGGTGCGGAGAAACGAATCCTTCGATCAATCCAACGAATACGAGCATGGGCGCCGTGCCCAGGACCAGCTTCACCCCGTCCTTCCCTCGCACCGACAGCGAATCGCGGCGGGAGTAATCACCGGGGTTGACCAGGGCGCCCCCCACCAGCAATCCAGCCATGCCGGCAACGATGATCACTGAGATTTCGACCACGCCGTGCGCCGTGACAAACTCCAGCAGTGGCCCCAGCATGCCGTATTGGAAACAGAGCGCCATGACGCACCCGAGCATCAGGCCGTTCAACGTCAGGAGGTAGCAGGTCCCGATTCCAAACGTCAGTCCCATTGCAAAGGTCACAAACGCGACGGAGATATTGTTGGTCATGATGAACGTGGACATGACCGAGGATGGAATGACGTTGAAAATGTGTTCGGTCCACATCTCCCGGCGATGGATGGATTCCATGAGCTGGGGGGAGAGGATGATTCCGGCGGCGTTCTCGTTGACCAGGGTTGCCACGCCCCCCAAGGCGGTGCTTGTCAGGAATATCAGCGCGGCCAAGTTGAAAACGTGGAGGTTCTTTCGGAAGGTCTGGGGCAGATCCTCACGAAAGAAATCCCAGATGGAGCGCGCGGTTAGGGAGCGACTGCGATGAACGTGTGGGTGCGCGCGACCGGCAAGCTGGTTGAGTGCCACCGCGAGGTCCGACTGCGGGAAGGCCGTTTGGGCTTGTGCCAAATCGCTGGTCAGTGAGCGGTACAGTTGGCCGAGCCGTTTTAGTTCGGCGCGGCTGAGTGACTGCAATCTCTGCGTCTCGATGCGCTGCAGCAGCGCGGTCAATTGCTCCCATCGGTCCCGTCTGGGTTGAACAAACTGAGCCAGTGTCATTGGGGTTGCTCCGAATGGCCGGCGTGGTATGCCAGCAATTCTTCAAGGAATTGATCGTAGTCGGGTTCAGTTGGCAGCTCGAACTGGGATTCGCCTGGCCCGCCACGGACCTTGCCCAGGATCGTGCTGGTAATCTGATGGCATACACGCTGGCGAGCGACGGGATCAAGATGCTGCCGGCGATGGAGGTAACGGTTGATCATCTCGTGTTCCGCGGTATTCAACGCAATGTGTTGGATCAAAGGCGTGAACCGGCTTGTCCCAGGGGTGGAGGAGGGGGTGGATGGAGGCGACAGGACCTGAGCCATGCTGATTTTGCGCTCGCGCACCACGATGGTTTGGGCAACCAGATCACCGGGGCGTTTGTGCCGGGAGTGGAAGAAAATGAAAAGCATTCCGATGGAGCACATGGGACCGGTGCTGTCTATCGGGCGCAACAGGTTCCGCAGGGCCGCGTCGAGAAACGATATGGGGCCGCCGCCGTCCTTGAGCACGCGGATGTGAATGGCGCGTTTGCCGGGCGTTTGACCGTTCCAGAGCCACTCGAACATCACAAAATACAACCACTCCACCGCAAACATGAGAAGGGCGAAGAGAATGACGATGGTTTTCTTGCTCAGTTCTTTGAAGTCCGAAAATGTGGTTTCGGTGTACAACGAGACCGCCAGCAAGACGCTCAAAAGCAGCCCGTAGCGAATCAAGGCATCCAGAATGAAAGCAACGGAACGCGTGCCCAATCCCGCCAACTCCAGATGCAACTGCACCTGTTCCGGTGTTTCCACTGTCTCGTGAAATGCCAGGGGATGGGCATCATTTGGTGGCGTCATTGATTTACTAGAGTATCAAACCGGCCGGTGAATAGGAAGTGTGATGACATGGGCTGGTTTCTCGCTGCCTTCGACTGCGGTCTACGTGTTGATCGTCTGGTTGCATCTTTTGCCTCGCGCAAACAAAACCCGCTGTTGTCGTGGAGGCGACCTATTTGCTATGTTGCACTCGTGATGGGTCCGCGCCAACCAATGGGAAGGAAGACGATGCGGTTGTTTCGGAACATGCCGATCAGGTGGAAACTGGTGTTGACGATGTTGCTCACCAGTCTGATACCGGTTGGATTGATGGGGAGCATATTGTTCTTCGGCGGGTTGTTTCACATGCACCGTTTTGCGGTTCGGGAGGCTGCTGCGCTGGCCGAGAGCATCGGCGGAAACTGTGCTGGCGCAATGCTGGCCAGGGACCCAAAGGCGGTGCAGGAAGTGCTTACTGTCGTTGCCAGTGCAACAACAATCGAGGATGTCTGGCTCTACTCGGTGGATGGGCAGCTGATGGCTCGACATGCGCGTCATGCTTCGACAGCGCAACCGAAGTTGCCGGCCCGCGGGAAAGGGGAAATATTCACCGACAAATTCGTGGAGCTGAGCCGGTTCGTCCTGTGCGATGGCAAACCGGTGGGCACGATCTGCGTGCGCGCCGACATGTCCGCTTTGAAGGCGCGGTTTACAAGTTTTGTCCATAATGGTGTTTTGGTGGCCGGCGTTTCCGTGTTGGTGGCGCTCATTTTTGCGGGTTGGTTACAGCGGCTGGTTTCCAGGCCTGTGTTGGAACTGACACGTGTGGTGCGCGGGATTGCGGAGCGGAAGGACTTCTCGCAGCGCGCGGTCAGGGCGGGTGACGATGAGATCGGGGAGTTGACGGAAGCATTCAACAAAATGCTTTCCATTGTTGAGGAGCACGATCGCAGTTCGCGTTCGTTGCAAAAGCGGCTGGAGCAGCGCGTGGCCGATCACACCGTGGAACTGCGGCAGCTTGCCGCAACGCTGGAGCAACGCGTGGCTGAACGTGCCGCCGCGGCGGAACAACGGGCGATGGAGTTGGCGCGCGCTGATGAGACTTTGCGGCGGAATGAGAAAAGATTCCGCCAGATTGCCGCGCATATCGAGGATGCACTTTACAGCCTGGACATGCGGACGCGGGAGTTTCGTTACGTAAGTCCGGCTTTTGCGAAGATTTGCGGCTACACACTGGAAGACATCCGCAATATGGGAGGCCGCTCAGCCTTCCTTTCGCGGGTGGTCTACCAAGGGGATGCAGACGAGCAGAAACGCCGGTTGGAACGGTCAACTTCGCGGCGCCCGGAAGGAACTGCTGTGCGCAGTGAGGAATGGTGGCGCTGCAAGGATGGGACGTTGAAGTGCATCGAAGACCGGTGGACGCCTGTCTATGAGGCCGGCACTCTGGTGTCGATCGAGGGCGCATTGAGCGATATCACCGAACGAAAACGGGTGGAGAGGCAGATGCAACGCCTGGCTTCGTTCCCACAGTACAACCCCAATCCCATTTTTGAGGCCAACCCCTCCGGGGAAATCACCTTCTGCAATCCCGCCGGCGCCGAGGTGCTGAAACAGCTGGATTTGGCGGATGGCCGTGCGTTCATTCCGCAGGATTGGGTTGGGATTGTCAAGACACTGGGGCGGGAACGGTCAGGGCCGGTTCATCGCGAGGTTGAGGTTAAAGGCCGCGTGTTTGAGGAGAGTATCTGCTCCAGTCCGGGATACGACACGGTGCGCATCTACACGCGCGACATCACCGAGAGGAAGCAGGCGGAGGATGCCTTGCGCAGGAGTGAAACCCGATACCGGCGGCTGCATGAGAGCATGTCGGATGCGTTTGTGCGCGTCAGCATGAGCGGATGGATCCTGGAGTCGAACCGGGCCTATCAAGAAATGCTGGGATACTCGGACGAAGAGTTGCATCGGTTCACCTACCTGGACCTTACGCCCGAACGGTGGCACGCGTTTCAGGCTGAGATCATCGAGAAACAGGTGCAGCGCAGGGGCTTTTCGGATGTTTACCAGAAGGAATACCGCCGGAAGGATGGCACAATTTTTCCCGTGGAATTGCGCACATACCTGCTGCGGGATGACCAGGGCAAACCCATCGGTATGTGGGCGATGGTTCGCGATATCACTGAGCGCAAACAGGTGGAGATGGCCTTGATGGAGCAGCAGAAACGGTTGCGCTCGCTGGCCGCGGAATTGGCGGTGGCCGAACAACGCGAGCGGCGGCGTATCGCGGGATTGTTGCACGATGATGTGATCCAATCCCTTGCGCTGGCGCGAATCCAGTTGGGTGCGGTGGCGCAGTCCCGGTCACCCGCTGAAAGCTCGAAGGTGGTGGACGAGAGCCGGAAGATCATCGAACAGTCGATCGATAACCTGCGATCGTTGACCTACCAACTCAGCCCGCCGATTCTTCATGAGCTTGGGTTGGAGGCTGCGTTGGACTGGCTCGCGGAGCAATTTGCCGGGCAATACAAGTTTCAGTGCGAGTTTGAGGACGACGCCCAGCCCAAGCCGGTGGATGAGAACGTGCAGGTGTTGCTGTTCACGGGCGTTCGTGAATTGCTTCTGAACGTGGCCAAACATGCCAAGGCGGCCCGGGCCGTCATCCGTGCGCAAAAAGGCGATGGCGTGATTTGCATTGCGGTCGAGGATAATGGCGTTGGATTCGACGCGAGTCAGTCGATTCTGGCGGACAAGACCGGCGGTTTTGGCATCTTCAACCTGCGCGAGCGCCTCACTTATCTGGGTGGGAAATGCGAGGTTCAATCGGCGCCGGGTAGCGGCACAAAGGTGGTATTGATTGCACCGCTGAAACAGGCGTAATATGCGCGCGGTTCTATTCTTGGAACGATGAAGACACGAGTTTTGCTGGCGGACGACCACAAGATCATGCGCGAGGGATTGCGCTCTCTGCTGGCCGCCACGCCCGGTCTGGAAGTGGTGGGCGAGGCGGGCGACGGCAGGACGGCGGTGCAGATGGCTCTGAAGCTGACTCCGGATGTGGTGGTGATGGACATCGGCATGCCGGACCTCAATGGCGTGGACGCGACGCGACAAATCAAGACGCGCATTCCGAAAATCAAGGTCATCGCCCTCTCGCTGCATTCCGATGAGCGGTTCATTACAGGGATGTTCAAAGCCGGTGCATCGGGTTACCTGTTGAAGGACGGTGCTTTTGAGGAACTGGCCAGCGCCATTCGAACTGTGATGGACGGTCACACGTACCTCTGTCCCCGCGTCGCAAAGACGGTGGTCAAGGACTACCTGCGGGATGCCATGGCAATGACGAACCCGAGAGGCCACGGACTCTCGGAGCGGGAGAGGGAAGTGCTGCAACTCATCGCCGAAGGGTGGAACACCAAGGAGGTCGCCGACCGGCTCGAAGTGAGCGTGAAGACGATCGAGACCCACCGGGCACGGATCATGGAACGGCTGGGGGTTCATAGCGTGGCCGAGTTGACGAAGTACGCGCTTCGAGAGGGGCTCACCACGCTCGATACGTAGACATATCCCCGCGTAGCGCAACAGATTGGAAAACTGACGGTTGGGGCTGTCAGGATTTTGGGAGGGGTGATTCAGGGTTTCCCCGATAGCCGGTTTCCCCGCTTTTCCCGTACACTTAAGGCCTAGTGTTTTTGAATTAGCGCGGCGGATGATTTTACGCGCTCCGAGGAAGATGAACACGGGCACCTTAAGACGTACAGCCATTGGCCGGCGATGGAGGGGAGGGGAACCTCTTGTGCGGCGCGAGCCTGCAAGTTTGCGCCATTGCTTTGCCGAGACGGCGCTTGGCGAATCCGGAGACGTCGCAATCAGGAAGGGGGATGCGCAATGAACGCCATCCCACGATGGTTGATTGCGGTTTTTGTTGCGATGATGCTCGTTACGCTTGGCACGGGGGCTTGGTTCTACCATGGCCAGCGGCAAGCGGCGCGACAAGACGCCGGGGCAGGCCTCGCAAGTATTGCGCGTCTGAAGGCGGACCAGATTGTCCACTGGCGGGAGAATCAGCTGGCTGAAGCCACGGAATTGATGGCCAGCCGATTCCTGATCGACGGCGTGATGCGCTGGCTGGCGAACCCACGCGCAGAGGCAGCCGAGGAAATCCTCTGCCGTTTTCGGAGTGTGCAGGAGCATTATCGCTACACGGACGTCTTGCTGCTGGATACTGGCAGCCGCGTGCGGCTGAGCCTGAGCGGCCGGACAGAATCGCTTCCGTCGCAGCTATCGACGGCTGTAGCGGCGGCGCTGCGCGAGCGCAAGCCTGTTTTGACGGATTTGCACATAGGCAATGATTCAGTGCCATGCTTGGAAGTCATCGCGCCGTTGTTCGCCGACAACGCTCCATCATCCAAACCAGTCGGCGCAATCGTCTTGCAGAATGACGCGCGCGAGTCTCTCTATCCGTTGATCCTTTCCTGGCCTCTGCCCAGCCCCAGCGCCGAAAGCCTGCTGGTTCGCCGGGATGGTAACACGGTGTTGTTTCTGAACGAGTTGCGTCACCGGCGGGACACGGCGATCAAGTTCCGCATTTCTTTGAAGGAAACGGACGTGCCCGCAGTGAAAGCCGTGCTGGGTGGCGAAGGGGTTGTGGAGGGTACGGACTATCGGGGTGTCAGCGTGCTCTCCGTGGTCAAGCCCGTTCCGAACTCGCCGTGGTTTCTGGTGACCAAGGTGGACTCGGCAGAGGTCTTTGCTGCATGGAGCTTTCGCTCCTTCCTGATCCTTGCGCTGATTCTTGGATGCGTGCTTGCCGCCGCAGCCGGTATTGGAATTGTTTGGCAACGAAACCTCAAGGCCCACTATCGCGCGCTGTTTCAGACTGAGGCAAACCGAAGGGAAATCGAACAGCTCTATCGTTCGCTGTTTGAGAACATGCTGAACGGATTCGCCTACTGCCGGATGATCTACGACGAGGATGATTGCCCCAAGGATACAATCTTCCTCGCTGTCAACAATGCCTTTGGAGCCTTGACGGGATTGAAGGACGTGGTTGGAAAGAAGGCATCGGAGGTTGTCCCCGCTATCTGGCAAAAAGACCCGGAGTTGCTGGAGACCTATGATCGAGTAGCGCGAACTGGCGCTCCTGAGAAGTTTGAGGTTGAGGTGAAAGCCATACAGATGTGGCTTTCGATATCGGTATATCGACCTCTAGCAGGCCACTTCGTAACTGTGTTTGACGTGATCAGCCGGCGCAAGCAGGCCGAGCAGGCGTTGCGCGAGAGCGAGGAGCGCTATCGTCTCCTGTCCGACAACGCTGAGGATTTTGTCATGCTTAACGACACGCATGGCAACCGCCTCTATGTCAGTCCTTCCTTCTTCCGTGTCACCGGTTGGACGCCCGATGAGGTTCACCAGTCCCATTGGCGCACGCGGCTGCATCCGGACGACGTGGCCCTTGTTGAACAAACCCGGCAGGCCAATCTGGCAGGCCAGATCACCAGTATTGAGCACCGTTTCCGGTGCCGGGATGGTTCGTGGATCTGGGTGGAATCCCGCTGCAAACCGATCTTCGGCTCCGATGGCAAGGTCGAGCACATGCTGGTCTGGTCCCGCGACATCACAGCCCGCAAACGCGCCGAACTGGCTCTGCGCGAGAGCGAGACACTGGTGCGTTCCATCACCGACCACTCCGAGGACATCATCTTCGTCAAGGATCGCGACTCGCGGTTTCTTTTCATGAATCCGGCGGGACTGAAGCAGAACGGTTTCACACTGGAACAAATTCTCGGCCATAGCGATATGGAACTGAACCCCAATGCTGCCGAGGCGGCGACGTCCATGGCGACGGACCTTCGCGTGATGAGTTCCCGGCAGACCGAGACGACCGAGGAGGAAGTCAGCCTGCCAAGCGGCGGGAAACGCGTCCTGCTCACGACGAAGACGACACGGTTGGACCCCAACGGCAACGTGATTGGTCTGGTCGGCATCTCTCGCGATATCACGGATCGCAAGCGCGCGGAGGAAGCCCTGCGGGAAAGTGAAGAGCGGTTCCGGAGCCTCTACACTTCCATGACGGAGGTTGTGGCGCTTCACGAAATCGTCACAGACTCGAAAGGACAGGCGGTGGATTACCGCATACTGGACATAAACCCGTCCTATACGAAAGTCATGGGGATTTCACGTGATCGCGCGGTTGGCGCGCTGGCCTCGCAACTATACGGCGTGGACAAAATGCCTTACCTGAACATCTATGATCGCGTTGCGGCGACGGGAGAACCGGCGTCGTTTGAGGCTTTCATCCCGCTGTTATCCAAGCATTTTGAGATTTCCGTGTTCTCGCCCCAACGGGGACACTTCGCAATCGTGGCCAGCGATATTTCGGATCGCAAACAGGCGGAAAGCCGTCTTGCCAAGCAGCAGGCGCTGCTCGAGGGAATGAACCGGATTCTTCGCGAAGCGATTCGTTGTGAAACCGAAACGGAACTGGCTGACAAATGCCTGACTGTCGCGCAGGAACTGACGGGCAGCCAATTTGGTCTCATTCAGGAACTCAATGCGACAGGCAATGCGGATTGCCTCGCGATGACGAGTCCCGGTGGGGAAGTCTGCAAGATGCCGCAATCGGAAGCTGCTGTGCTGTTGAGAGACATGCCGATGCGCGGTCTTCTGGCCAACGTCATTCAAAAAGGAGTGACACTGCTTGCCAATGATCCGGCTGCTCATCCCGATTGGGCGGGCTTGCCGCCGGGACATCCGCCGCTCCAACGCTTTCTGGGAGTACCCCTGAAGGTGGGGGATAGGTCCATCGGATTGATCGGACTGGCCAACAAGTCGTCGGATTATGATTCGGAAGACCAGGAAGTGGCGGAATCGGTGGCATCTTCCTTTGTAGAGGCGCTGCAACGGTTGCGCGCCAAACACCACCTCCGTTCGCTCAACACCTTCCTTGATCAGCGTGTTCAGGAACGCACGACCCAACTGGAGACTGCCAACCGGGAGCTGGAATCATTCTCCTACTCGGTGTCACACGACTTGCGTGCGCCGTTGCGGGCGATCAGCGGATTCGCGGGCATCCTGGCGGAGGACTATCGGCAACGGCTCGACGATGAAGGGCAGCGCCTGTTGGACACCATCACCCGCGAAGCCAAGCAAATGGGGCAGTTGATCGATGATCTACTGCAGTTCTCACGCGTGGGACGCAAAACCATGCAGGCTGCCGAGGTGGACATGAGGATGCTGGCGCAGAAAGCGTGGCTCGATTGTACGGCACAGTCGCCGGGCCGCAATCTCCAGTTCAACCTGCGCCCGTTGCCTGTGACACGAGGCGACGCAGCCATGTTGCGCCAGGTGTGGACCAACCTCATCTCCAACGCCGTCAAATACACGCGTCCCAAGGAGGTGGCTGTGATTGAAATCAGCAGCCGCGCCGGCGAGGGCGAACTCGTGTATTGCGTGAAGGACAACGGCGTCGGTTTTGATCCCGAATACGTGGGCAAACTCTTCAATGTATTTCAGCGGTTGCACAGCGAGTCCGAGTTTGAGGGCACGGGCGTTGGATTGGCACTGGTGCAGCGCATCATCCGGCGGCATGGTGGCCGCGTCTGGGCGGAGGGAAAACCGAACGAAGGCGCAACATTCTACTTTACACTGCCGACGTGAAAGGGATGAAAATGCATGCGATGAACGAAGTCGAGATCCTGTTGGTCGAGGATAATCCACGCGATGCAGAACTGACAATTCGCTCGCTGCAAAAACGCAATCTGGCCGGCAAGCTGGTCTGGGTGAAGGACGGCGCTGCGGCATTGGAGTTCATTTTTGGCCCCCAAGGCAACGCCGACAGCGCGGTCTGCCACCGCCCGCGCGTCATCCTGCTGGATCTGAAGCTGCCCAAGGTAGATGGCATGGAAGTCCTGCGGCAGATCAAAGCCAACCACAAGGCCCGCAACATACCGGTTGTGATCCTCACATCGTCCCGGGAAGAGCCGGATATTGCGCAGAGCTACGCATTGGGCGTGAATAGCTACATCGTGAAACCGGTCAGCTTTGACAACTTTTCCGAAGCAGTATCGAGACTGGGATTGTATTGGGTTTTACTTAACCAGCCGGCGGAGTATTCTTCGACGCAGCCAGGTGCTGACTCGAAAACATGACCGACGAACTTCAGATTCTCATTCTCGAAGACCGGGTTTCGGACGCTGAATTGATGATGCGTGAGTTGCGGCGGGAAGGCATTCAATTCAAGGCCAAACGCGTTTGGACGAAAACCGAGTTCTTGAACGGGTTGCGGAGTGTGCCCGACCTGATTCTTGCCGATTATTCGTTGCCTGCCTATGACGGTCTCTCGGCCCTGAAACTCGCCCATGAGGAGCATCCGGATGTTCCCTTTATATTCGTTTCGGGCAGTCTGGGCGAAGAGACAGCCATCGCCGCCATGCATCATGGCGCTCGCGACTACGTGCTAAAACAGAAGCTTGCGCGGTTGGGGCCGGCGGTGCGACACGCCTTGCAGGAGGCTGCGGCAATCAAGGAACGACAGCGTGCTGAGGTGCAAGTCCGGCACCTCAACGAAGTGTTACAGTCAGTTCGGGATGTCGAAAACCTGATCGTTCGGGAACGGGACCCGGAGAAAATCCTCTCAGAGGCCTGCAAGATCCTCGTGCGGACCCGCAGCTATCAGATGGTCTGGGTTGGCATGGTTGAACCGGACTCGAAGCGTGTAATTCCCGCTGCCTTTGCAGGGCTGGGGACCGATTATCTAAAGACCATTACCGTTACGTGGGACGAAACAGCAAGCGGGCAAGGCCCTGTGGGCGTGGCTCTTCGTCAGCGGAAGGTGAGTGTGTGTCAAAACATCTCAGGGGATCCCAGCTTTGCCTTATGGCGTGAACAAGCGCTAGCCCGGGGGTATGCGTCAGTGGCCGCCGCGCCCATGATCCACGCGGAGCGTTTGTTTGGCGCCGTTGCTGTCTATGCCAACCGGACCCAGGCTTTCGACGACAAAGAACTTCACCTGTTGAAGGAACTGGCCGACGACCTGGCGTTTGCGCTGCAAAGCATCGAAGACGAGCAGGCGCGCAAACGGGCCGAGGCGCATTATCGCAGTATCGTTGAGAACGCGGTTGAGGGTATTTTTCAAACAACTCCGGACGGTCGTTTTCTGGCCGCGAATCCTGCGCTCGCGCGCATGTTTGGCTATGGCAGCCCGGCAGAATTGACGACCATCGTGACCGACATCGGACAGCAGTTGTACGCGGATGCCAGCCGCCGGGAAGAACTCAAACGCCGTTTGGAGTGTGATGGGGAAGTCACGGGGCTCGAGGCGCAAGGATGCTGCAAAGACGGCCGGATCATCTGGATGTCCATCAACGCGCGGGCGATTCGCGACGAAGCTGGCACGATTCGATATTTCGAAGGGACGTTGGTGGACATCACCGCGCACAAGCGGTCTGAGGAGGCTTTGCGTAACGCGGAAGCGCTTTATCACTCACTGGTCGAGAATCTGCCCCAATGCATGTTCCGCAAGGATTTGTCCGGGCGATTGACGTTTGCGGACCGCCATCACTGCCAGATGCTGGGAAAAACTCTGGAGGAGGTGCTGGGCAAGACGGATGCCGATTTCTATCCGGCGGAAATGGCTGAGAAATACCGCCGCGATGATGAACAAGTCATCCGGAGTGGGGAGAAGTTTGAGACCATCGAGAAGAATCTCGGGCCTGACGGCCAGGAAAGATTTGTGAACGTGGTCAAAACGGCGCTACGCGATGGCGACGGGCGGATCATTGGCGTGCAGGGCGTCTATTGGGATGTCACCGAGCGTCAGCGGGCTGAGCAAGAGCGGGTGCGTCTGGCCACGGCAGTTGAGCAGGCTGCAGAATCCATTGTCATTACCGACGCCAACGGCACGATCCAATACGTCAATCCGGCTTTCGAACAGATATCCGGTTACCCGAGGCAGGAGGCCGTTGGCCAGAACCCGCGGGTACTCAAGAGCGGCAAGCATGACGCGGCGTTCTACCAGAAGGTGTGGAGTACCCTGCTGCGTGGCGAGGTCTGGCACGGCCACTTCATCAACAGGAGGAAGGACGGCGAGATATACGAAGAAGATGCCAGCATCACGCCGATACGCAATAGTGCCGGCATTATTGTCAATTACATCGCCGTCAAGCGCGACGTGACCCAGGAAGTCGTGCTGGAGGGCCAGCTTCGCCAGTCGCAGAAGATGGAGGCTTTGGGAACGCTGGCTGGTGGCGTGGCCCACGAGATCAACAATCCCATCAACGGCATCATGAATTATGCGCAGTTGATCAGTGATCGGCTGCCGCCGGACAGTGGTTTGCGGAAGTTCACCACAGAGATCGTCAAGGAAGCTGATCGCGTGGCGCAGATTGTCCGCAACCTGTTGACCTTCGCGCGAAAAGAGAAGCCGCTGCGCCAGACGACGAACCTGAACGATATCATCAACGACGCATTGAGCCTCATGCGTACGGTGATGCGGCACGACCAGATCACGCTGGCCCTGGATATTCCCGAAGGATTGCCCCCGGTGGAATGTCATAGCCAGCAGATTCAGCAGGTGGTGATGAACCTCCTGACCAACGCACGGGATGCTTTGAACGAAAAGTATCCCCAGTACCACGAAGACAAGATCATCATGATGGCTGCGAGACGATTTGCGAAGGGGGATAAATCCTGGATACGGCTGACCGTGGAAGATCACGGTGCTGGCATACCACGAGAGATTCGCGGCCGGCTTTTTGACCCCTTCTTTACCACCAAACTGGGCAAGGGTGGAACGGGGTTGGGACTGGCGATCAGTCATGGTATTGTAAAAGACCACAGCGGAGAATTGCATTTTGATACTGAAACGGGACATTTCACCCGGTTTCATGTGGATCTGCCAGTGAGCGAGGAGAGACAATCATGACACGCGTATTAGTCGTTGATGACGAACCGAGCATCCGACTCACGTTGCAGGAGTTCTTGCAGGAGGCGGGTTATCAAGCGGCAGTCGCTGAGGAAGCGAAGGGTGCCATGCAGTTGCTCAAGTCTGGAGATGTGGATGTGGTTGTTTCGGACATTGTCTTGCCGCGCATTTCCGGTGTGGAATTGCTCCAGACCATCCGCAAGGAATACCCTCGCGTTCAGGTAATCATGATGACCGGCCAGCCCGCCGTGGAAACAGCCGCGGCTGCCGTTCGCGCCGGTGCGTTCGATTACCTGTGCAAGCCGGTGACCAAGGATGCCATCCTTCGTTGTGTGGGCAATGCTGCCAAACTCAAGGCCGCCGAGGATGAGCGCATGCACCTGGCGGAGGCCAACCGCCGCCATCAGGAAGACCTTGAACGCCAGCACCAACAACTGCGGGACAACTACGCCCGCCTCCGGGAGCTGGAGACCCTGCGCGACAACCTCACGCATATGATCATCCATGACCTGCGCGCGCCGCTGTCCATCGCCCTCGGCTATCTGGATTTGATCAAGGAGCGCGCCGCTTCCAAGCTCGGAAGCGAGGAACGGAGTTTTCTGGACACGACCCTCATCAACATCTGCCGGCTCAACGACATGATCGGCTCGCTGCTGGACATCAGCCGCCTTGAAACGGGCAATATGCCGCTCAATCGCCACGCTTGCGATGTGACCGCGCTGGCCAAATCTGTCATGGAATCCTTCCATTCCCTCATGGAAGAACGGAAACTCCATTGCGATGCGCCAGAGGAGCCCATCAGAGCGTCGTGCGATGAGGAGGTCACCCGCCGCGTATTGGGCAATCTGCTCCAAAATGCCCTCAAATTCACAGCGAGGGACGGCATCATCCACGTGACCGTAAAGCAGGCGGACAACATGGTGCGAGTGGACGTGTCTGACAACGGCCTTGGTATTCCCCCCGAGTATCATGCAAAAGTCTTTGAGAAGTTTGGCTATGTCACAAAGTCCGCCCACCAATACTCCACCGGACTGGGATTGACCTTCTGCAAACTGGCAGTGGAAGCCCAGGGTGGACAGATCGAGTTGGAGAGCGAAGAGGGCAAAGGCAGCACTTTCTGGTTCACGCTGCCAACGATCTGAGATTTTCAGGAAATTGCCGTTGAAACCGCAGCCGAGCTGCTCTATAAGTTTCGGCCCTCGGTTGGGCGCTTAGCTCAGTGGGAGAGCACTTGCTTCACACGCAAGGGGTCGTTGGTTCAATCCCAACAGCGCCCACCATTTTCCAACCGAGCCGGAAGGTTTGACGCCGGCCATGAAGCGTTTGATGTCCAGTTTCATTCATGCGGTCGGCGCGTTGTTGTTTTCGCGCCGGGACCGGCGTGTGCCATCGCCGGAAAACGTGCGGCGTATCGTGGTGACTCACTTTCACTACCTTGGCGACGTGTTCTTCGCCACGCCCGCCATCACAGCGCTCAAACGCCACTTCCCCGGCACCGCGATTGATATCGTCGTCAAATCGCGTGCCCGCGACGTGTTGCTTGGCCATCCCGGCATTCGCGAGATCATCTGTTTTGACGGGGTTTGCAACGACCGCACGCGCGAGCCGCGCACGGATTGGGGTGGATTGCGGGCGCTGGCGCGAAGGTTGCGAGGGTGCGATCTGTTGGTGGATTTCACGGGCGTACCGGCCAGTTGTGCGTTGGCGGCGCTGGCACGACCGCGCTGGAGCGTTGGTTTTTCGCGGGCGGGGTTCGGCTTTGTGTTTGATCGGGAGTTGCGTCCGGTGCCAGAGATTCCACTGGTGGAGCGATACAACGCGCTGGCGACGATGGCTGGCGCGGACGTGGGTGGACTGACCCCTGCGATTCATCTGGAAGGCGGCGGCATTCCCGAAAGCCAGGACGTGAATCCATCGCTTTCCGACCATGATATCCTCTTGCACGTCGGCGCGGGGTTCCCGTTAAAGCTCTGGCCGATCGGGAACTTTCACGCCGTCGCTGAGCACTTCCGGGCGCGCGGGTTACGCGTGGCACTGGTCGGAGGACCCTCCGATTCGGCGGAGATCACTAATTTCCCCATCCGGCATGTGTTGGCGCTGGCGCGCCGTTGCCGCGTCTACGTCGGACTCGATACAGGGTTGACGCATATTGTCGCAAGCCTTGGCGTACCGACAGTGGCCGTTTATGGGCCGACAAACCCGCGTTTCCTGCCGCGATGGCCGAATGAGCGCATAGTTTGGACGGAGCTGGCTTGTTCGGCAGCCGAAAATGAGCAACACTGCAGCGCGGTTCGGCAGATGCGCTGCAACTACGAACATCGATGTATGCAGCAACTCGGCGTGGATCGCATGATTCGGGAAATCAACCAATGCCTTGCCGTGTCCTCAATTTCATTACAGAACTGAACGTAGGCGGAGCCGAGCGGCTGTTGGTGGAGGTGCTGCCACAACTGGACCGCTCGAAAGTCGAACCGCAGGTGGCTTGCCTCTACGGCGACGGGCCGCTGGCGGCGGCGCTGGAAAAAGCCGGTATCCGCGTGCATCACTTGCGTTCATCGCAAAAGTTCGACCCGCGGCCGTTGTGGCGTCTGGTACGGTTGCTGGAGCGGGAACGGATCGATGTGTTGCACACCCACCTGATCCAGGCGGACGTTCTGGGCTATTGGGCGGGGCGGCTGGCAAGAACACCAGCGATTGTCTCCACCAAGCACAATGTCCGTTATTACGAGCGGCAGGAACGTTGGTTGAGGCCCTTGGCGCGATGGGGCGAGCGCCGAATGAATGCGATCGTGGCGGTATCCAGCGCGGTGGCGGGGGAGTATGGTCACGCGCAGCGGTTGTGGGTGATCCACAACGGTGTGGATTGCCGGAAATTCTCTCCGTTGCCGGTGCCCTCAAACGGGCCGGTGGTGTGCGTGGCGAACTTCACCATGCAGAAAGGTCATCGCATCCTGCTGGAAGCCGTGGCGCGGCTGGTGCCGGAGTTCCCCGGCTTGCAGGTCGAGATGGCTGGCAGCGGGCCGATGCAGGACGATTTGCAGGCACGCGCGGCGCGGTTGGGGTTGGCCAGCCGGGCCGTGTTTCTCAACACCGTGAGCGATGTGCGGCCGGTGCTGGCGAGGGCCTCCGTGTTCGTCCTGTCGGCGTTGTGGGAAGGTCTGGGGTTGGCGGTACTGGAGGCAATGGCGATGGGCCGGCCGGTGATCGTGACGGACGTGGATGGCCTGCGCGAGATTGTGACGCACGAACGCGACGGCCTCGTGGTGCAGTCGGGCAATGTGGCGGCACTGGCGGAGGCCATCGCGCGGTTGTTGCGCGATCATGCGCTGGCGCAGCGACTGGCCGATGCCGGCCGCGCGCGCGTGGTGGAGGATTTCAGCGTGGAACGGATGGCGCGGCGGCTGGAGGACTTCTACGAGTCGATGGCGGGGAAAAAAGTTAAGAGCTGAGAACTTCGGGGTTCTTCACTCTTCACTTCCAACTTCCAACTGGCCGCGTTTGCACACGGCTGCTGCTACACGAAGCGCTTGGCGACGAGGGAGCAGTTGTGGCCGCCGAATCCGAGGGCGTTGTTGAGAATCGCGTCCACTTTCATCTCGCGAGGCGTGTTCGGCGTGTAGTCGAGGTCGCACTCGGGGTCGGGCGTCTGATAGTTGATGGTCGGCGGGATGATGCCGTGGGTGATGGCCATCGCACAAACGATCATCTCCGTCGCGCCTGCTGCGCCGAGCATATGGCCGGTCATGCTCTTGGTGGAGCTGATGGCCACCTTCTTCGCGTAATCGCCGAAGACGGCTTTGATGGCGGCGGTCTCGAACTTGTCGTTGAGTTCGGTGGAGGTGCCGCGGGCGTTGAGGTAGGAAATCTGGTCGGGCCGCAGGCCGGCGTTGTTGAGGGCGTGGGTCATGCAACGAGCCGCGCCCGCGCCGCCGGGGGCGGGGGAGGTGATATGGTGCGCATCTGCGGTCTGGCCGTAGCCGACGACTTCGCAGTAGATGCGTGCACCGCGCTTCTTGGCGTGTTCGAGTTCCTCCAGGACGACGACGGCGGAACCTTCACCCATCACGAAGCCGTCGCGGTCCTTGTCGAAGGGACGGCTGGCGTGCTTGGGATCGTTGTTGCGCGTGCTCATGGCCTTCATGGCCGCGAAACCGCCAATGCCGGTGGGCAGGATGGTGGCTTCGGTGCCGCCGGCGACCATGACGTCGGCATCGCCGAGGCGGATGTTGCGGGTGCTTTCGCCGATGGCGTGATTGCTGGTGGCGCAGGCGCTGACGGGAGCGAAATTCGGCCCGCGCAGGCCCATCTCCATCGAGACGATGCCGCTGGCCATGTTGCCGATCATCATCGGGATGGTGAACGGCGACATGCGCGACGGGCCTTTTTCGAGGAGGATCTTGTGCTGCTGCTCGAAGGTGGAGAGGCCACCGACGCCGGAACCGATGACGCAACCGGCGCGGTCGAGATCCTCCTTGGGGAGGTCGAGACCGGAGTCCTTGACGGCGAGCTTCGCGCCGGCAACGGCAAACAGGATGTTGCGGTCGCTGCGGCGGGCGTCCTTCGGCATGTTGAAGAACGGCGCGGCGTTGAAGTCGCGCACCTCGGCGGCGATCTGGCAGTCGAAACCGGTTGGGTCGAAGGCCGTGATGCGATCCACCTTCGTTTCGCCGGCGAGCAGCGCGCGCCAGAAGCTGTCCAGGGTCTGCCCGAGCGAGCAAACCACGCCCATGCCTGTGATGACTACCCGTCGTCCGTTGTCCGCCATAAGATTAGACAGTTGAGGCATTGGGAGCGGCCCTCAGCCGTCGCGTCGCCGCTGCCAATGCCCCGTGTGAACTGCGTGGACCGAGGCTCAGCTCTTGGGAGCTTTTTCCTCGATGTACTTGACCGCGTCGCCAACGGTCTGAAGCTTTTCCGCATCCTCGTCCGGAATCTCGGTCCCGAACTCTTCTTCAAAAGCCATGACCAACTCCACCGTGTCCAGCGAATCGGCGGTGAGATCTTCAATGAACCGCGCTTCCAACTTCACTTGATCGGGGTTGACGCCGAGTTGTTCGACAATGATGTCCTTCACGCGGTCGAACGTAGGTTTCTTGTTGTCTGCCATGTGTGTGTCTCCTTAGTTGGTTCCAAATACTGCTCTTTACATCACCATTCCACCGTCCACTGTCAAGACCTGACCGGTGATGTAAGCGGCCTGGTCACTTGCCAGAAAACGAACTGCATTCGCCACGTCCTCGGGCGAACCGAGCCGGCGCAGCGGGATTTGATTCATCAGCTTCTGTCGGATTTCCTCCCCGAGGACGGCCGTCATCTTGGTTTCGATGAAGCCGGGGGCGACGGCATTGCAGGTGACGCTGCGCGAGGCCAGCTCACGGGCAACGGACTTGGTCAGGCCGATGACGCCGGCTTTGGACGCGCCGTAGTTGCACTGGCCGGCATTGCCGACAAGGCCGATGACGGAAGCGATATTCACGATGCGGCCGGAACGCTGTTTGACGAACTCGCGTGCCAGGGTCTTCGTAAAAAGGAACGTGCCCTTGAGATTGATGTCCAGCACCGCATCCCAGTCCGCCTCGCTCATGCGCATGAGCAGCGTGTCCTTGGTGATACCGGCGTTGTTGACCAGAATGTCCACCTTGCCGCAATCAGCGAGGACTTTTGCGACTGTTTCCTCCACGGAGGCGGCCTTCGATACGTCGCCACCATAAGCCCAGGCGCGCCGGCCCATCGCGCGAACCTTGTCGCACGTCTCGGTGCAGAATTCAGGCTTGAGATCCACGACGGCGATATCAGCGCCGTCTTCAGCCAATTTCAGTGCGATAGCCTGGCCAATGCCACGCCCCGCGCCCGTTACCAATGCGATTTTGTTGTCTTGATTACCCATAGAAAAGCCGCGCGTATCCTAGGAATCGCCTCTGACTTGTCAAACAATTCTTTGCAAATTGATCGGCACATGGTCCGGCGCACGGTTGCAGTTCCGATCCATGCCGACTCGCCTTGATTTGCCCGGCCGGGCCAAAGCAGAAAAGGTTGTTTCGCGAAGGTCGTGCTAGCCAGCGGTTTCGGAGAAGGAGAGGTTCTTGATGCCTGAAGCGGCGCAGGCATCCAGCACGTCAATCACACGCTGGTGCATGACGTTCGGGGCCGGTGTGACGTAAACAGGAAACCGGTCATTGAATCGTTTGACGAGGGATTGAAGCTTGTCGCGCAGTTGTTGCAGTTTGTCATCCGCAGGCTGGCCGATGGGGTGTTCGTTGAACAAGACGGAGCCGTCGGGTTGGATGCTAAGGTAGACATCCGTCTGAAACATCTGGCCTTGACTGACACCGCCAACCAGCGTGACACCGATCTGTCCCTCGGGTTTGACCTTGGACGCGGTGCACATGAAGAACATGATCAGTAACGCGACGATGTCGACAATCGGTGTGATCTGAAACCCCACCTCCTGCTCTTCCGGTTTCTTCGCTCTCATATTTGGCAACTCCAAGGGCTGTTGCTCCTGCCCCGCCAGCCTCGTGGGTGCCAAAACCGCAGGGGAATCACGCTAGCCGGACACTTCGGAGAAGGAGAGGTTTTTAACGCCCGAAGCAGCACAGGCATCGAGCACATCAATTACACGTTGATGCATGCTGTTTGGGGATGGTGCGATGTAGACGGGAAACTTGTCACCGAAACGCTTGATGAGGGCCTGAAGCTTGTCACGCAACACCTGCAGTTTGTCGTCCATCGGCGTGCCAATGGGCGCTTCATTGAATGTCACGGAGCCATCAGGCTGGATGCCGAGATAGACTTCCATCTCGACCACTGCACCGCCTTCGCCCGAGCCGGGGAGCGAAACACCGATCTGGCCTTCAGGCTTGATCTTGGACGCCGTGCACATGAAGAACATGATCAGCAGTGCGACGATGTCCACGATCGGCGTGATCTGGAAACCAATTTCCTGTTCTTCCGGTGCTTTTGTTCTCATGGTTTCTTGGCTGCCCCTGCTTTCGCTCCCGCGCCGCTGGAATCGTAGGTTCCAAAGACGATGTTCGCAATACCCGCTTCGGCGATGACTTTCGTCAGGCGCGAGATGAAGACGTACGGGCAATCCTTCTGTGCGCGGATGTAAGCGCTCTTGAAGTCGCGCCGGCTGAGGATCGGTGCCAATTGCTCCGGCTCAGTGTATTTGCGATCGTCGAAGAAGGTGTCGGCGACGCGCTTGATTGGATCCCATGTCACGTGGATGTAGCCCCAGCCATTGCGCTCCTTGATCTCTCGCGCGCTGATCGCATCCGGCAGCGTCACTTCCTTGGTGGCGCGCTGGACGTCCAGCGAGGAAATGGCCATGAAGAAGGTCAGGAGCACGAACAAGCAGTCCGCCATGGCCGCGATACAAATATCGGGGTCCTCCATGTCGTTCATGAACGCGTTGGCTTTGGACTCTTCCTTCATGGCTTGTCGCGCTTCCTGGGTAAACTAGATCATGACGATGCCGGATGCCAGTGCCTGACTATGCCCACTCCAACGTGGACTTGCAGTTCGGGCAGGTCGGTATGCCCTGCGGAACCTGCGCATTGCAGTTGGGGCAGGGGACCATGACGACGTTATCGGCGGGCGCCGCCTTGGGCATCTCGCCTGCGGCTGCCGGAGCAGCAGCGTCGCCGCCCGGAGCGGCCGCCGGGGCTGCACCGCTCAATTCCGCCTCGAGCTGCGGGCCAATCTTGATGCCCTGGAGCTGCTCGTAGGGGACGTCTTCCAACAGAACGTTGATGACGTCTTCAACGGCCACGATCACCTCCTGGGTCTTGTTGCGGAAGAAGTAGAAGCCCATGAACCCTGGCACCGCCACGAACAAACCGGCAGCGGTGTTCACAAGTGCCTCGGAGATGGCGCCGGCCAGCTTCGTCGGGTCGGCAATGATGCCGCCGCCAGCCAAGGCGGCGAACGCGTGAATCATACCCACGACCGTACCCATCAGACCGAACATGGGGGCGATAACACCGATCATCGAGAGGTAGCTGCAGCGGGCGCGCCATCCCATGGCTTCCTTCAGGGCGTGATCGCCCAGAATCTCGCGCACGGTCTCCTTGCCGCGGCCGACGCGCTGGATGGCTGGCTTGAGCACGTTGGTCAGGAAGCAGGGGTTCTTGTCGCATATGCGCCATGTTTCCTGATAGTTACCGTCGGCGACGGCCTTTTGCAGTTGGTCTACGATCGCCTTCGGTGCGGCCTTCGGCACACGCAACCGGAAGGCGCACTCAAGCAGCAGGCCGACAGTGATCACCGAAAGCAGCAGTGTCAGGAACAGCATCGGGCCGCCCGCTTTGAGCGTATCCCACAACGTCTCCTGTTGGGCGGCAGCGGACGCGCTGGCCGGCCACACGGCTCCGAAGGCCAGCAGCGCAACGACTGCTGTCCATCGACGGGGCATGGTGAAGAGGGTGGTGAGTCTGTTTCTCATATTGTGTGTGTCTCCTGCTCTAATGCGATCCGCATTTCTTCTACGGCGAAAATCTTACTTATCGGCCGGCTTGGCGGGCACCGGTTCCAGTTTCTTCTTCAATTCATCCGCCTTGGTCTGTGCCAGACGGGCGCTTTGTTCATCCTGATGATATAGGACAACCGTTGTCAAATAGCATTCCAGCGCCTTCTTATCGTCGCCCTTGCCGGCGTAGCAGTCGCCCAGTGTCAGGAAGGCCTGGCCATACATCCGGGCTTCAGAGGGGGTCAACACCAGCTTGCCGACGGAGGTCTTGGCCACCTCGGCGAGTGCGGCGATGGCTTCGTCGTATTTCTTCTGGCCTGCCAGCGCGGTCGCCAGGAACGGTTTCACACGGTTCACCTGCGCCGGCTGGCATTCTCCGAACTTCTTCGCCACCGCGTCCGCCTCCGTATACTGTTTCAACTCGGTATGGCACCGGACGATCGCAACCACGACGTCTTGGACCCACGGGGAAGGCAGTACCATGTAGCGTTCAGCCAAGGGCTTCAGCACCGGGAGCGCCTCGGCATACTTGCCGGCGTCAACACTGGCCAATGTCTCCTTCACGCCCCGGCGCTCGGCCAGGTTCCAGCTGTTGATGCTGGTCCACGGCATCGGCGCGTCACCGCTGGGGGTCTGGTAGTAGATGTTCTTGGCGTCGGCCCGGGTGATGACCACGTCGCGCCGCTGGCCGTTCTTGAGGATGAAGTAATCGCCAGCAGTCTGGGCCATCACCACCGAAGCCATTGTGGTGGCTGCGATGATACCACTGACCATTCGAATTAGCTGAGTTCTGACCAACATAGCCATGAAGGGTGTGAGGCTTTTAGCAAATCAACTCGAAGTCCGTCAAACAGGAATTGCACGTGACGAAAAGAAAACTGATGCGTTCCGGCGGGTTGCCGCCGGACTGCCATGATTCTGGACCCACTGTGCAAACACATCACTAGTGTGTATATTCGCCCGCAATGAATCCAAAAGCAAATAATCCGCCGACGCCGGAAGAGGTGCAGAAGAAACTCTCCGAGTTCATGAAACAACAGTTCGGCGAGAAAGCTGTTTTTGTCGGCATGCCCGGCCAGCCAGAGGAATCCACCACCGAGGAAACTGGCGAGACCGTCGAGGAGAAGCCGCTGGCGTTCGAGTTCAACTTCAAGCCCAAGGACATCAAGGCGCACCTTGACCGATTTGTCATCCGGCAGGATGAGGCCAAGAAGGTCCTTTCCATTGCCGTTTGCGATCATTACAACCACGTCAAGATCGCGGAGGCGGGCAAGGCCGACCGCGAGTATCACAAGCAGAACGTTGTGCTCATCGGGCCGACCGGCGTCGGGAAAACCTACCTCATCAAGTGCATCGCGCAACTCATTGGCGTGCCGTTTGTCAAGGGCGACGCCACCAAGTTCAGCGAGACGGGCTACGTCGGTGGCGACGTTGAGGACCTGGTGCGCGAGCTGGTCACGCGTGCGGATGGCAACGTCAAGCTCGCCCAATACGGTATCATCTATGTGGACGAGATCGACAAGATTGCCTCGGTGTCGCACAACGTCGGCCGCGATGTTTCCGGGCGCGGCGTACAGAGCAACCTGCTCAAGCTCATGGAGGAAACCGAGGTGCCGCTGCGTTCGCAGACCGACCTGGCAGGCCAGCTCCAGGCGGCGATGGAGTTCCAGCGCCATGGCAAGGTCAAACGCCAGACCATCAACACCCGCCACATCCTGTTCATTGTCAGCGGTGCGTTCGACAAGCTGGAGGACATAGCCCGCTCGCGGTTGCGCGAGGCGCAAATCGGATTTGGCGCGAAGCTTCGCGGCGAGATACCCCGGGCCGATTTGCTGCGAAAGGCGACGACGGAGGATATGATCCAATTCGGGTTTGAGCCGGAATTTGTCGGCCGATTGCCGGTGCGCGTCGTGTGCGACGAGTTGTCGGAAGACGACCTCTTTGCTGTGCTCAAACAAAGCGAAGGTTCGGTGATCCACCAATACGAGCAGAGCTTTCGCGCATTTGGCATTGATGTACTCTTCTCCGACGACGGTTTGCGGGCCATTGCCCGGCTGGCAGCTGCCGAGCGGACCGGTGCGCGGGCGTTGATGACGGTGTGTGAACGCGTGCTGCGTGACTTCAAGTTCCATCTGCCGTCCAGCAATATCCATAGTTTCGTCGTCACCGCGGAACTGGTGAACAATCCGGCGCAGGAACTGGAAAAGCTCCTGGCGGACCCGGATTACGAGCCACGCGTTGTGACGCGGCTGCTGGCGGACCAATGGGCGGAGCGGTTTGGCAGGAAACACGACTTGAAAATCCGTTTTGAGCCGGACGCGGCGGAGGCCGTGGTGGAGCGTTCGCTGGCGGCGCGGCGTCCCGTGCGGGACGTGTGCGACGAGTTGTTCAAGGACTATGAGTTTGGCCTCAAGCTTGTCGGGAAGAATTCCGGCAGAAACGAGTTTGTCCTGACGCGCATTGCTGTGGAGAATCCGGAGCGGTTCATCAGCGAGATGGTGGTTGCGTCGTATCGGGAGCATCAGAATAGTTGATTTGCATCGGGGAGAAACGTCGTTGTCTCTGAAATCGGCTTGCGCGTCGCGCCTCGTGTGCGCATTTTACCGTGGATGAGAATTTCAGCAGCCATCACAAGCGAGACCGACGCGGACAAGATCGTGTCCGAATTGTGCGGACAGGTTCGCACGCAGCTCGGCGCGGCGAAAGTGGATCTGGCCATGCTCTTCGTTTCGCCACGGTTTGTCGGCGCGTTGCCGGATCTCATCGAAGATATCCATCTCCACCTCGGCGCAAGGTGCCTTGTCGGATGCACCGGCGGGGGTATCATCGGTGAGGACCGTGAAGTGGAGAAGTCGCCTGCCGTTTCGCTTTGGGCGGCTTCGATGCCTGGCGTGACAGTCCAGCCGTTCCGGATTACGCAGCACCAGGTGGAGGAATCCAACGGTCCTGCGTTCTGGCACTCGGAACTGGGCATCGGGCCGGAGGACGAACCCTCGCTCGTCTTTCTGCCGGATCCTTTCAGCATAGACGCCACACGTGCGGTCGAGGAGCTTAGCGCGGCGTATCCCGGACGGCCGCTCGTTGGCGGATTGGCCAGCGGTGGCCGTCAGGCGGGCGAAAACCGGGTGTGGATCAACGAAAAGGTTTTTGAGGATGGCGCGATCGGCGTGGCGTTGTGCGGCGCCGTGCGGTTGCGTGCCATCGTCAGCCAGGGCTGCCGGCCCATCGGCGAGCCACTCATCGTCACCAAGGCCCAACGGAATGTCATCGTCGAGCTGGCCAACCAGCCGCCGGTGGTGGCGTTGCAGGAGACGCTCCGGGCGTTATCCGACCAGGACCGCCAGCTTGCGCAACAGGCGCTGTTCGTGGGCCGCGTCATCAACGAATACCAGGCCGAATTCCATCGCGGCGATTTCCTCATCCGCAATATCGTCGGTCTTGACCCGAACAACGGCGCGATTGCCATTGGTGACCGCGAGATTCGTCCCGGTCAGACGATCCAGTTTCAACTGCGTGATGGCGCCACCGCCAATGAGGATTTGCGCGAGATGATCGAGAAGCAGGAGGTGTCGCTTGCAAAACATCCACCCGCAGGCGCCCTGATCTTCTCCTGTCTTGGCCGTGGCGAGAATCTGTTCGGCAAACCCAACCACGACGTCAACCTCATCCGCGAGAAAATCGGTCCGTTGCCGCTAGCGGGGTTCTTCTGCAACGGTGAAATTGGCCCGGTTGGCGACAAGGTTTTTGTCCACGGTTTTACCAGCGTGCTCGCCCTCTTCGAGCCGGTTGCCCAGCAAAACTGATTGCGCCTGCGGAGGCGCCCTTTTTGCCTATGCCGCGGATACGCCGCCAGCCGGCGCATTGAGTACGCGAACTTCGCGTTGCGGGAAGGGCATCTCAATGTGTTTCTCGCGGAACCTCTCGATGATGGCTTGGTAAATCTCCTGCTTGGCCAGCCCATAGTCTTGCAGCACGGTCCATGCGAAGACGGAGAAATTGATGCTGCTGTCGCCCAGTGAATCAATGACAACGGAGGGCGCCGGATCTTTCAGGACACGCGCATTGGCGTTGAGAATCTCGAGGACTGTGGAGGACACGAGATTCATGTCGGAATCGTAAGCCACGCCGACGCTGAGCTTGAGTTGCCGCGTCGTGCCGTAGTTATGGAGAATCTCGCCAATGATCTTCTTGTTGGGGATGACGACTTTGGATCCATCTCCGAGAATCAGCACCGTGGAGAACAGCTCGACGTTGGCGACCTGGCCGGTTTCTCCCAGGATCTCGATATACTCGCCGACGCGGAATCGCTTGACGAAGATGATCTGCAATCCGGCGACGAGGTTGCTGAGCACGCCTTGCATGGCCAGCGCGATGCCCGCGCCAGCCACGCCGATGCCTGCGACCATCGGGGCGATGGCCACGCCGAGTTTCTCGAGCGCCAGCACGCCCGCCAGCACAAACACCAGCAGCTTGACCACTCGCACGATGAGCGTGCGCACCGGCAGATCCAGTTTCTGTTTGGTGAGCCAACCATCGAGCTGCTTGCCCAGCCAACGCGCGACCAATGCGCTAACGATTAGGATCGCTATCACGCCGAGGATGTCGAACCCCTTGCGGATGACGAAGTCCACGATGGTGTCTTTCCATGTCATCAAAGTGTTGTGCATGTGCTGCTCCTTTCCGCGTTCTCCGTCTGAAAAAGATGGTGCATTCTACACGCGGTCGCTGGTTACGCAAGCAGACCGTGCGAATGCGAAAGAACATCCAGCCTCTGCGCGCCACTTCTCGTCCCCGGCGTCTCTGCGTCGAAATCTTCTCCCCTCACAACGGCTCCCAAGTTGCTTCGCTACTTCGCCTGCCGTTGGGCTTCGGCTATCTTCTTATTCATCGCTTCGCGCTCCTTGTAGAGCGCGTTGAGCTTGGAGCGCGCTGTCTCCAACTGCATGCGGGCTGCATTCGCACGCGTTTGGACTTCGGCTTCACGCTTGTCCAGTGCCGTTCGTTGCGTTGCTGATTCCTTGAGTCTGTTGCGGCTGCGGATGAAACTCTCGAGCGTTTCCTGAGCCTTGACGGTGATCTTCTCACGGTGGATGACTTCGTTCTCGGCAGCCTTGATCAACATATCGAGGCGTTCCTTGTCTTTCGGCCCGAAGGCGATGTTTTTGGCTGCCGCGCTATCCTGGACCTCGGCGATGTCGCCCTTGTTGATGGTCATGCGGTAAACGCCGTTGGACGCCTGCACGAGGATGACCAGCTTTTCGCTGTTGTCCACAAGGACCGCCCCCGTCACTTTCTTGCCGTTCTTGAGTGTGACATCCACCTCTGCCGCGTTGGCAGTCACGGTGACGGCGAGGATGAGCAGAAGAATCAGATGTTTCATCGCAGGCGCCATTCTAACCGTGGTGATCAAAAATGTCGCCTCGATTCATGACGACACCTGCTGCAAACGAATCCTTGCGCGGGGCAATCTCGTTATTGGCCTGTTGACTTCGGCGCGCTTACTCCGCGCTATAGGCCTTGGTTTTATCCGTGCTGCAATCGCCGTTGACGTTGATGACGGTCAACCTGCCGTAGCCGTGTTTGAGGTCGTTGGCAAAGTCGTAAAGCGCGCCGATGACGGTGAGTTTGCCTTCCTTTACTTCCGCCTCGAACTTCCTGACCGCCGCGGTCACTTGGTTGTTCACGTTGAGGGTGACGTTCGCCACCATGTCGCCGCCTTTGGCGATCTTGAGCGTGTTCAGTTCCTTGCAGATGTGCTGGGATTCGGACGAGTATTCGCCCGAGGCGGCCTTGATGGCGCCGCAGCGCGTATGCCCGAGAATCAGCAGCACGGGCGTGTGCAGATGATGCACACCGTATTCCACGGACCCCTCGGCGGTGGAGATTTGGTTGCCGATGTTGCGGATGACGAACAGTTCATTATCCGGCTCGGCGCTGATGGCCTGCATCTGCACGCGCGAATCGCAGCATGAGATGACGGTCACCTTGGGGTGTTGCGCCTCCAGAAAGGGATGGAAGTGGTTCGGGCCGGTCCTGTTCACAAAGCCGGCGTTGGAGACCAGAATGTGGTGGAGAATCGCCTGGACCTGCCGGGCGTCAACGTGCGCAGCGCCATGGCCGGCGTGATCGTCGGCGAAGACCGGAGACAAGGTGATTGAGGCGGCGGCTATCAGGCCAACAGTCAAAACTCTCAAGGTGGCATAAGTCTGTGTGACATGTGTCATAGCGATATCCTGTGTTGTGTTGACAGGATATCGGCAGATGTCGGGCGGCTATGAAGTTGTTTTGTCGGCCACGGCCTGCGAATCGGCTGGTCGATGCAACCGATGCGTCTACTTCACAAAACCTCTTTGCTTCTCCAGTTTGGAGAGGTCACGGTTCACAAGCCCGAGTTCGTTTCGGAGTGCCTCAACTTTTGCTTTTGCAATTTCAGCAGCAATTTCTGCCCCTTTGAGTTGCACTCGGAGTTCATCTTCCTTTTGGTCTGATTCTTTTTTCTGCTTTAGTGATTCCGGACTTGCCCGTCGTTGACGGAGAAAACTATCCATCAAATTTCTGGCTTTGGGGACATCTTCCTGACGGTGGCGCACTTCTTCTTCGGCGGCGGAGATATCCTTTTCAATTCTCTCTTTGGTTTTCATGGCAATGGCTAGTCGTCGTTCCACCCGATGATCCACGAACTCGACGATGTCAGCCTTATTGATGGTTTTCTGCTCGTAGTGATCGACCTCCCAAGTGCGTAGCGATATCGACTTGTCGTCTTGCGAAGCCAGCAGCCCCGAAATTCTGGAACCGTTTTTCAGCTTCAGTTCTATTCCGTATTCACGAATAAACTCGTTTGAGTGTGCGCTGGTTTTCTTTCGCTCCTTCTCCATTAGCTCCATGAGCTTCTTGTTTTCTTCTGTCCGCTTCGCGCTTTCTGCCGTCATTGCCTTGATCCTTGCGATCTCCGCTTCGCGCTCCGCTGTTAAGTCTGCGATATCAACAACATCTTTCTTGTCCACCGATCTCATTAAGGCGCGCCCGTCCTTGGATGTGGCGATTCCCATCTGCTTGTCGTTCTGCCAGACCAGAATACCGGACACGTTCGATCCGTCCTTAAGCGTGACGCGCACCTCCGCAGCGTTGGTGCAAATCGCGGCAATGAACAGGAGCACTAGGAAAATTCGTTTCATATATGGTTGCGAGTTTTCACTTCATCCGATCCCCAACAAAAACCTTGCACCCCTTCATGGCGTCGGTGGCCGCTCCACCAATTCGCCGGGCTGCGGCGGTGTGGTGATGTCAACGTAGGAGCCTTGGCCGTAGGTCGAGGCTTTTGCGGATGGGCGCTGCTTCTCGATCAGGATTTTCGCGATCTCGCACCCTGCGGTCGTCATCGTCAGCGGAGAACGCGTGTATTTGTAGCCTTCGTATTCCGTGAAGAAGTTGACCGTGACACGCTTGCCGGCATCCTTTGGCGCGACGGGGAATGATCGGCTGAGCGGATGCTGCGCGGTCTTCGAGTCCTTCGCCGGCGGGAGTTCGCCGCGGATCGTCACGGCGGCTTTCGGTCCTTCCACGCGCACCACGTCGAACGACGCCGAATACCACCCCGCGATGACTGGCGCGCGTGTGCGGCCGTTGCTGCCGCCTTCCCAGAGATTCTCCACCCGCACGCCGCAGCCGGGCCGCGGCTTCGGCACAGCGGCGCGGTCCTTGATGCCCAGTCCCGCGGCGATCGCGTCGGCCAGCAGTTTCGCCAGCACCTTGTAGCCTTCCCGGGTCGGGTGCAGCTGGATCATCGGCCCCCAGTTCTCGATGGCGCGGACCGGCTTCTCGAGTTCCACCCAAACCACCTTGTCCTTCGGGAACGCCGCCATCTTTTGCCGCAACACCACGTTCGTCGCGGCGTTGGTCCTGTCGCGAAGCGGGTTGGCCGTCTCGCAAGGGAGGATGCTGCACAGGAACACTTTTTTGACCGATGGCTTCTTCAACAATTCCTGCACGATGGCGATGATGCGGCCGGCAGTGGCGGCGGCGTGCGTCTCAATGACGGACGCGTCCTTGATGCTGTTGTCGTTCGTGCCGATGTGCACCGAGTAGTACGGACAATCCGGGATGTCGCCGAGGCGCGCGAGCACTCTGTGCGTGCTGTTGCCGCCTTCGCCCGCGTGGCTGTAGCCGAGCTTGGCCGTGTGCGTGCCGACGAACGCCAGCGCGGGAAGCTGCTCAAGTAGATATTGCCGCCAGTAATCGCCTTCGCCCGCCCAGGTGATGCTGTCGCCGATCATGCACAGCGGAATTTGCGGCACGTCGGTGGGCGCCGGCCCGTCCGAGGCCAGCAGAACGAATGGCAGGAACCACATTGCGACCGTCGCTGCGGTGAAACGTTTCATGAGGGATATTCTTAACCCACACAGGGCTGGTCTCAAGTCACTCTTTTCAGTAACAACATAACGATCCCTTTGCAGCTTTACAGACCGGAACGATGGTGGCTTACTCATGGGCGGCACGAAAGAGAGGTCATTATGAAATTCCCGATCTGGCTCATCTCCGCGGGACTTGTGTTCTCCATCTTCACGTCCGCAACTGAAGCGCAATCCACCGCGAAAGAGCCTGCCGATCTCATAACGTTACGAAACCGTTTCAATGCCGAAATCGAGGCGGCAAAGAAACCCGTTCAAGACCGTTACGTGTTTCAACTGCAGGGACTGCTGAAGACTTTGACGCTTCGTGGAGACTTGGCAGGCGTTTCGGCAGTGCAAAAGGAACTCGACTTGCTGAAATCACCCTCAGGCGCGGCAGCAACTTCCGCGTCGCGTTTTGCTGGCACCAAATGGGCTTGCACCACAGGAACGACAGTCATCGAATTCAAGCCCGGCGGAGGGTGGAAAGACGAGTGGCGCGGGAAAACCTACGGTGGCAGTTGGAAGCCAGCGAGTGACAACGAAGCGGCTGTCAAACGGAGTGACGGCAATTCATGGACCTTTCGCATGAACGACGAAGGCACGTCTGTAACCCGGTCAGATGGCTACAAGTTCAACCGCACGAAGTGATCGGCTCCCCGTGATGCAGTCGTTGCTACGAGGCTCTGTCCCGACTCTCATCATCACCCGGCGTTGAAACACCGGGTTGCTCTCACGCCGCTCCGATGCCACCCCCCGCGGTATTTTCCGGTGGGTCATCACCATGCCGGTCGGGAAAAAGAACGAGAGGAATGTAGAAGATGATGCCGAAGAACGGAATCAACAGGACGATGGACCGCATGATCCTGCCAAAGACGGAGAGGTCCTTGCTCTTTCTCCAAAGGCAGATGAGAGACATAAGTTCACGAGTGCTTGCAGTGCTTCGGCGGGGTCATTGGCCAAAACCGGCCAAGAATGCGAGAGCCAGCCAAAACATAACGATGCACATCCCCACATAGCCGGCACTGATGGAAATTCCTGCTATGGCCATGCCACGGCCAGTCAATTGTCCACTGCTTCGACGGATCAAAATCAGCGCGGCAATACCAAGTATTGTGGAAGCTAGAACGAGGAAACCGGGGAAACATGTCGAGAACATCCCTAAAATCATAAGCTGTGGGCTCGCTGGTTGGTTATAGCGCACAAAGTAAGGAAGCGCTGATATCCCACCACAGTTGATCACCGGCACGCAGATTGAGGTCACCAGACTAGCCACGGCTAAACGCGACCGGCGGGGCGATCTTAACAACGGCGGGATGTCATTTGGTGATGTCATGGTCGCTTATCCCCGAACAAGAACATCTGCGGGGGCGGCTCGCTGACTTTGCTGGGACGCGCTTTCGCTTTTCGCGTTCCGGCTTTCGCGTGCCCGTGCTCGTGCTGGGCGATCTTGGGCTGGCCTTCGGGGGTCAGCTCGCTTTCCTCCAGGTTGCGGAGAATTTCCTTGGCGCGCTCGATGACGGGGCGGGGGAGGCCGGCGAGACGGGCGACGTGGATGCCGTAGCTCTTGTCGGTGCCGCCTTCGACGATCTTGCGGATGAAGATGATCTGGTCGCTCCACTCGCGGACGGCGACGTTGTAGTTCTTGACGGCGGAACAAGTGCGGGCCAGTTCGGTCAGCTCGTGATAGTGGGTGGCGAAGAGGGTCTTGGCCTTGACTTCGTTGTGCAGATGCTCGGCGACGGACCACGCGATGGAGAGGCCGTCGAAGGTGCTGGTGCCGCGGCCGATCTCGTCGAGAATGACGAGGCTCTTGGCGGTGGCGTTGTTGAGGATGTTGGCGGTCTCGTTCATCTCCACCATGAACGTGCTCTGGCCGCGCACGAGATCATCGCTGGCGCCGACGCGGGTGAAGATGCGGTCCACGATGCCGACGGTGGCCTTGGCGGCGGGAATCCACGAGCCGATCTGCGCCATGAGCACCAACAGCGCCACCTGCCGGATGTACGTGCTCTTGCCGGCCATGTTCGGGCCGGTGATGACGAGCACGCGCGCCTCGCTGCCGTTCATGACGGTGTCGTTGGGCACGAACCGCTCCTCGGTCATGATCTGCTCGACGACCGGATGGCGGCCGTCGCGAATCTCGATGCGCGCCTCTTCGTTGACCTCCGGGCAATGGTAGTTCTGGTGTCGGGCCAGTTCCGCGAAGCCGGCGAGCACGTCGAGATGCGCGACGGCCGAGGCGGTCTGCTGGATGGCGGCGGTCTGCTCCAGCACCTTCGCGCGGATCTGGTGGAACAATTCCACCTCCAGCTTGGCCGCGCGCTCGTCGGCGCCGAGGATCTTGCCCTCGACATCCTTCAACTCCGGCGTGATGTATCGCTCGCCGTTGGCGATGGTCTGTTTGCGGATGTAATTCTGCGGCACCTTGTCGAGGTTGGACTTGGTGATCTCGATGAAGTAGCCGAAGACGGAGTTGTAGCGGACCTTGAGCGACGAGATGCCGGTGCGCTCGATTTCGTCCTGCTGGAGCTTGGCGATCCACTCCTTGCCCTCCTTGGATGCGCGGCGGATTTCGTCCAGCTCCGCGCTGAAGCCTTCGCGGATGACGCCGCCGTCGCTGAGCGCCAGCGGCGGCTCGTCGGTGATGGCGCGCTGGACGAGGTCGCACATGTCGGGCAGCTCGATGATGCTGCCGCGCAACGTCAGCGCCAGCGGCGAGGCGAGCGGCTCGATGACGCTCTTGAGCAATGGCAGCGCGGCCAGTGATTCCTTCAGGCCGAGCAGGTCGCGGGCGTTGCCGCTGCCGGCGGTGAGCCGCGCAAGCGTGCGCTCCAGGTCGCGCACGAGGCTGAGCTGATCGCGGAAGTCCGCGAGCACGTCGGGCATGTCGTGGAGTTCGAACACGACCTTCTGTCGCGCGCGGATGGCCTCGGCGTTGCGCAACGGATGCGTGATCCAATCGCGCAACAGCCGCGCGCCCATGGCCGTGGCGGTGCGGTTGAGCGCGGCGAAGAGCGTGGAGTTTTTCGGCGCGTCGGGCCGGAGCGGCTCGACCAGTTCGAGGTTTCGCTGCGAGATCGTGTCGAGCACGAGGAAGTCGGCGGTCTGATAGACCTGCAGGCGGCGGATGTGGCTGACGTTCCGGCGGAGGGCGTTCTGGAGATAGTAGAGCGCCGCGCCGCCCGCGCCGATGCCGAGCGTCATCCCCGCGCAGCCGAAGCCGTCGAGCGATTGCGTTTTGAAATGGTCGCGCAGCGTGAAGAACGCCGTCTCGTTCTCGAACACCCAGTCCTCGTGGCCGGTGATCATGGCGCGGGAATCCGCCAGCAGCTTCGACAGATCCGCGACCCTGGCCGCCGGCGCGACGATCTCCGCAGGCCGCGTGCGCGTCAGTTCGTGGGCGAGCAGTTCGGCGGAATCCAGTTCCGTCAGCTTGAAGTCGCCGGTGGTCAGGTCCACGATCGCAAAGCCGAAGCGTTTGCCGTCGGTGGTGAGGGCTGCGAGGTAGTTGTTGCGGGAGGCGTCGAGCATCCGGCCGTCGAAGTGGGCGCCGGGGCTGAGGATTTGCGACACCTCGCGTTTCACGAGCTGGCCGGGACGCGGCTCCTCCATCTGGTCGCAGATGGCGACCTTGCGGCCCGCGCGCAGGAGTCGGCTGACGTAGCCCTCGGCGGCGTGATGCGGGATGCCGCACATCGGGACGTGGTTGCGGTGGGTGAGGGTGAGATTGAGTATCTGCGCGCCGATCTTCGCGTCGTCGAAGAACATCTCGTAGAAATCGCCGAGCCGGAACAGCAGCAGCGCATCAGCGGGAATTTCCCGCTTGATGCGACGATACTGCTGCATCATGGGCGTGAGACTGGGATCCGGTGTCGTCGTCACTGGAAGATATATTAGCCATGGATGGAACACGGATGGAATACGGATTTTTGCTCGCGCTCGTTTTTTTGAAGGTGGATCGCGACCTCCGGGCGCGATAGCTGCTGCGAGAGAGGCAGATCGTGCATGGAGAGTGAAATCTCCGACGCAAGTGCCGCGATTCCACTGCACACTGACCATCGCGCCCGGAGGTCGCGATCCACCTCACTGCTCAGCCTTTCCGCCGGGTCAAAGCAGATTGAGCTGTGAGCCGGGGTAGGTTACGCGCGTTCCTTCGACATGGGCGAACGGCGTGAGCTTGTGGGGTAGGAGACCCTTGCGGTTGGAGATGTGGAGTACCGTGACGCCGCGCGCTGTGAGCGCGTCTGCCGCGAGGTTGCGGTGGCAATGCGCGGGGTCGCCTTCGGCGCACATGATGGCGGTGCGGCCCTGGGTGCCCAGCCCGATGAGCCCATTCAACGCCGCGTCAAATGCCTCCGTCTCCATGTAATCGGCGTAGCCGCGAAAGTCCGGCTTCATGCCTGTGTTTGTTGAGTCGGGGCGCGCCTGGCGCAGTCCGCCGAGGTCCTTGAGATGGACGTAGCGGATGCCGGCGCGCGGCAGTTCGCGGGCGAGGTTGTCTTGGTTGAACTGCGGGTTGTAGCGTGACTTTGGGACGGTGCGGACGTCGGCAACGATTTCGATGCCGTGCGTTTTCAGCAGCGCCACGAAGTCCTCCAGCGGAAGTGTCGAATGACCGATGGTGAAGATTTCCACAACGCGCGGAGTCTATCACCGGTGATTTGAGTTCGCAATTGGCGCGCTGTCTTGCTAAAGGTTCGGCATGGGTTTTGATCATGACACATTCTGGTGTTTTGGTCTGGCGGGTGGCGCGGTCGTCAGCCTGTTGGCGTGGATGGTGTTTCGGCGAGCGACAGCCGGGCAGTCATTGCCAGCGACATCACCAACGCGCGCGCGGTTCGACTTGTTTCTGATCAGCTTCGCCATTCTGTTTTTGGAGCTGGCGGCGATCCGCTGGTTTCCCGCCTACGTGTTTTCGCTGACGTTCTTCACCAACACCGTCCTGCTGGCGGCGTTTGTTGGGATGTCGGTTGGATGTCTGGCATGCGATGGGCGATGGAAACTGCTGGAGCATCTGCCGGCGTTGATGGCCGCGACGTGTGCGGCGGCGATGGCGGTTCACGCGGCGATGGGCAGCACATGGCTGGCGGGCGTGGACGTCGGCAATCAACACAGTCCGCAGCTTGTTTACTTTGGCACTGAATTCACGGGACCGACGGCCGCGAAACTCGTCGTCCCGGTCGAATTGCTGGTGGGTGTGTTCTTCGTGCTGATCGCGTTATGGTTTGTGGCGCTTGGCCAGATTCTGGGAAACAAGCTCGTTGCGATCCAGAATCGCATCCAATCTTATACCATCAACATCGCAGGCAGCTTGGCGGGCATCGCGGGGTTTGGCATCATGGCGTATTGGGAGTTGCCGCCGGTGGCGTGGTTCGCTGTCGGGATGGCGTGCGTGGTTTACTTCCTGCGGGCCTCGGGGTGGCTCACGATTTCCAAAGCGACGCTGTTGGTTGTCGTGCTGGTGGCGATTGGCGCGGCGGGCTGGCGCATAAGGAGCAGCGCCTTTCACTGGTCTCCTTATTATTCCATTCGTTACACACCGGGGACACGGGACATCTCGGTCAACGATCTTTCGCACCAACGCATGGTGGACCGCACCAAGGCGGCGACAGCCTACGCGATTCCGTATTTGCTGAGACGTGACGCCGGGCTGCCGCCAATCCGCGACGTGCTGGTGATCGGCGCGGGTTCGGGAAACGACGTGGCCCACGGATTGGCGCAAGGCGCGACACACATTGACGCGGTGGAGATCGATCCCGCCATCGCGCGGCTCGGCCGGCAATATCATCCCAACCGGCCTTACGACGACCCGCGTGTGCGGATCATCATTGATGATGGCCGTTCCTTCCTGCGCACGACCCATCGGCAATATGATTTGATCGTTTACGCGCTCGTGGACTCGCTGACGCTGCACTCCAGCTTTTCCAGCATCCGGTTGGAGAACTTCCTGTTCACCCGCCAGGCTTTCGCGGATGTGGCGCAGCATTTGAAACCCGGCGGCGTCTTTGCGGCCTACAACTTCTATCGCCAGGGTTGGATCGTCGCGCGGCTGCATCAGATGATGCGCAGCAGTTTTGGTTGCGAACCGCTTCTGTTTTCGTTGCCCGTGCGCGATGAAATCCGCGACAGCGAAGGCGAGGGCACGCACATGGCGATGCTGTTGGGCGGTGCCGCCGATGTGATCAATCCGATCAGACAACAGTTCAACGACCGCGGAAGTTTCCTGTTCTTCAACCAGAACCCGGGCCTCCACCAGAAGATCAATGGCTTCACAACGGCGGTGACTGATCTGGCCGGCGATAAGGCGATGGCGGATGCCGAGTCGGTGCGCCTCAGACCGGCGAAACTGGTCCAGACGCAAACCTGGAGACAGCCTGACGATGACTGGCCGTTTCTCTATCTGCGCGAGCCGCGCATTCCGGCGCACAACTGGCGCGGCTTGGCGCTGATGCTCTGCCTCTCGCTCGGGTTGCTGGCGGTCTTTGCGCCCGTTCGCACGCTTCGCGGCGTCAATCCGCACTTCTTCTTCCTCGGGGCCGGCTTCATGCTCATCGAGACGAAGAGCGTGACCCAGGCGGCGCAGTTGTTCGGCTCCACATGGTTGGTCAACTCCATCGTCTTCGCGGCAATCCTCGCCATGATTCTGTTGGCGAACCTCTATGTCCTGCTTGCGCGCCCGCAACGCATGTGGCCTTGCTACGTGGGATTGGCCCTTGCTCTCGCGGTTAATCTTTGCGTTCCACTGGACTGGTTTCTGGCGGACTCTTTCGCGTTGCGAGTTGCGAAGTCAGCGGTGGTGATGTGTTTGCCCATCCTTTTCGCCGGCGTGATTTTTGCCAGTTCATTCCGGAATACGACTTCGCCCGACCTGGCTTTTGGCGCCAACATCGCAGGGGCCGTGCTCGGCGGACTGCTGGAGTATTTCTCGCTGGTCGTCGGTTACCAGTGGTTGCTGGTGATGGCCGGCGCTCTCTATGTCCTGTCGTTGGCCGGACTGCGGAGCCTGTCGGCTGTCACTGCAATTTCCGTTCGCAAATAACCGGGTTGGCTGATAGACGTTCAACGTGCCCTTCGACAGTGCCATAGTCGCATTTTTCGCGCTGATAGTCATCGGGGTGATTGGGTTCCTGGTGTGGCTGTCGGCCAAGCGCGCCGAGGAGCGGCGGCAGGCGCTGACGCAACTGGCGACATCGCGCGGGCTGACGTTTCATCGAGAAGACCCGATTGGCGTGCCCGGCACATTCGCGCAGTTTGAATTATTCCAACGTGGCGATTCGAATTACGCTTCCAATGTGATTCGCGGCACGGTCGAGGGGCATGGCTACTGCGCGTGTGATTTCCAATACACCACGGTCACCCACAGCACCGATAGCAAGGGCAACACGGAGCGGCACGAGCACACCACCTATTGTTCGGCGGCGATTGTGGAACTGAGCTATCCGGTGCCGGCGCTGTGGCTGCGGCCGGAAAACTTCCTCGACAAGGCCGCGCATTTGGTGGGGTGCCACGATTTGGAGTTTGAGAGCGCGGAGTTCAACCGCGAGTTTCACGTGAAGGCCGAGAATCGCGAGATCGCCTTCGACATCATCAACGCGCAGACGATGCAGCGGTTGATGGCCAGCCCGTTCCGGCATATTGAGTTCAACGGCGCGGCGGTGCTGATCTTCGACGAGATGACGTGGACGCCGGAGACTTTCGGCGCGGCTCTGGACTTGGCGCGCAACCTCGCCGAAGGGCTGCCGAATTACTTGTTCGATAAACTCCGTGAACGAGCGCAATCATGATTATCGAGTTCCTTCCCATCATTGTCGCCGGCCTTGTCGTCGCCACGCCGTTGTTCATTTTCATCGCGATCTATAACGGCCTTGTTCGCCTGCGCAATCTCGTGGGCGAAAGCTGGTCGAATGTGGACACGGAACTCAAGCGGCGCTACGACCTCATCCCGAACCTCGTCGAGACGGTGCGCGGTTATGCGGCACACGAGCGCGGCGTGTTCGAAGCGGTGGCACAGGCGCGCGCGGCGGCGGTGGCCTCGACAGGCCGGCCGTCGAGCCAGGCGGTGGATGAGAATCATTTGGTGCAGGCGCTGAAATCGCTCTTTGCAGTGGTGGAGAACTATCCGGAACTGAAGGCGAATCAGAACTTCCTGAAGCTCCAGCAGTCGCTGGTGGACACGGAAGACCGCATCCAGGCAGCGCGGCGGTTCTACAATGCCAACGTGCGAGACTACAACACACGCTGCCAGACGGTGCCATCGATGTTCGTGGCCAACGCGTTCGGGTTTCAGGCGGCGGATTTCTTCGAAATCGAAGCCGCCATCGAACGGCAGGCACCATCGGTGAAGTGGTGAACAGGAGAGGGGCTATCTCCTCTGACGCACGGAGTTCGTCTGCTGCGCGGCAGTCGCGGGCAGGGTAATGACGGGGGGCGCGCTGCTGCCGGGCTTGGCAATCTTGCTGCGCGCCTCCAATTCCTGCTGGCGGGCTTCTTCGATCAACCGCATGGCTTGTTGGAGAAACGGTTTGGCTTCAGCAAGCCGATTCTCGGATTCGTAGGTGGCCGCGATGAGCCGGTAGAGGTCGACGGCGCGCGGCTTCTCCATGAGCAGCTGCTGGTAGATTTCGCGCGCTTCGGCGTAACGTCGCTGGCCGTGAAGAGCATTGCCCAGGCGCAGCCGGCCGCCGGTGCCGTTTGGGCGCAACTCCAGCGCCCGCCGGTAGCAGGCCTCGGCGCGTGTGAAATCCCGCTTGTGCATGGCCATCTCGCCGAGGTTGCCGTAGGTCTCGTAGTAGTTCCAGTTCAGCTCTTTTGCCTTCTCAAACTCGCGCTCGGCCGTGGCGTAAAAGGCACTCCTGCTGGAGGAGCCGCGCGAAGCTTCGAGAAGGCATCGGCCCATGGACAAGTGGCTCAGACCGGAGTCCGGGTGGTTCGAGAGCGAGGTGGTCAGCATGAGTCTTTCCGAACTGAATTGATACACGCGCCAGTTGGACCAGACGCCGAGCGTCAACGCCACGATTGCCAGCGCGCCGATTTCCACCCAGAGCCGCGTGGAGATGCGGTCGAGTTTGCAGAGCCGCGCGACGGCGAGGCCGCCGAGCAGGCAGAGTCCCGGCGCAACCGCGTACAGCTCGCTTTCGTGAATTGCGCCGTAGCAGTAGCGGAACACATTCAGCGCGGCAATGGCGCAGCCTGCGAGGAGCCACACGATGGCAAAAGAGACCCTTGGTTGCTGGCGCGCTTGCGAGTAGATAAGCGCGCCGAGCGCAACCAGCGTTGCGAGCCCGGCGAGCGTCACGAACCACGACGACGGCGTCAGGCCATGGTCGTGGATGAAGGGCAGGGGACACGCCAGCCAGCGTAGCGCAACGAAAACGCCCGCGGGCCAGTCGCGCAACAAACGAATCGGCACATCGCCCCAGGCGGGCTGCGCCTCCCAACTTTCCGGCGCCCATGCAGCACTGGTGCTGACCCACGAGAGATGAACAATGTGGATCGCGAACACCGCCAGCCCGACAGCAACAGATTCCACCCATTGCGCTTGAGCGCGCTGCGTCGATGGTGGACGAAGCAATTGATCATAGGCAAGCAACAGCAGCGGCAGCAGCAGCGACATCGAAGTCTCCATCGCTGCAAGCGCGGCGGCGATGCCGCCGACGGTCCATGCGATCCAGTCGCGTTGCGGTCGGAACCATGCGAGGCACGCGATGAAAATCATTAATGCGCCGAGAATCTCGCTGCGATGTGCCACCACCCCGACCGCGGCGGCGTTGATGGGCAGCAGCGCGAACAATCCTGCCGCCCAGAGCGCTGCCGGAGAGTTGTCGAGCAAACGCCGCAACAGCGCGAGCAGTACCAGTGCGGCCAAGGCGTGATAGACCATATTGGTGGTGTGGTAGCCCAGGTCGTCCCTCCTCCAGATGGCGGCATCGACGGCGAGCGTAATCTGCCTCAGCGGAGCGAGTTGCGATGCGAAACCGCGGACATCCAGGAAGCTCGAAACGCCGCGCATTTCGAGGGCTGCGCGGTCGTCGTCGTACACCAATCCGTTCCTCAGGGAGAGCACACACGAGGCGAGTGCCAACAGTCCGATGGTTGTATAAAGCCAGAACTTTGTGATCATGGAATTGAGCTTCGCTTATACGGCCTGAACACGTGCAGTTCCAGATTGAAGTTGGGCCGGATGGGGCTTTGGAGACGTGATTTTTGCGTCGGACCTGCAAAAGAAAAATGATCATCGCACTGGCGAAGAGACAGAAGAGTGTTAAATTCTATCGGAAAATAGCGGCGAAAATGAACGCTGCAAAATTTTTAAAAAAAATGCATTTTGGGTGTTGACGATTTGGGGTCACATCCATATAGTGCGCCCGCTTTTCGGGTAGTAGACGTAGTTCTTTAGCAGTGCCCCCCCCGATTCATATCGTGGGAAGGCTATTCCCCGAAGCGGTCGCCTGCGTGGCGATGATGGTCTTTGAAAATTGAATTGTGCGATACGTGCGAGAGCCCCGCTCCGGGTTTCACAACCTGGAGCACTTTGAGTCCCGGTCGATGCAAGCGTGACCGGGACGGCCAAAATCACATTCCGAATCAGTCATCTCTTGTTTTAGCAACAATGATGATGACCGAGCCACGGGATGTGTTCTTCGTAAGATATCAAACCCAGCCCGCAAGGGTTGGAGATGAAATTTTCTACGGAGAGTTTGATTCTGGCTCAGAACGAACGCTGGCGGCGTGGTTAAGACATGCAAGTCGAGCGGGAATCTGCGGGTAGCAATATTCGTGGGTTTCAGCGGCGAACGGGTGCGTAACACGTGGGCAACCTACCTAAAAGAGTGGAATAACCAGTCGAAAGATTGGCTAATGCCGCATGTGGTCCGGAGAGTTCGCTTTCCGGACTAAAGCTGGGGACCGTAAGGCCTGGCGCTTTTAGATGGGCCCGCGGCCTATCAGCTAGTTGGCGAGGTAACGGCTCACCAAGGCTTACGGGTAGCTGGTCTGAGAGGACGACCAGCCACACGGGAACTGAGACACGGTCCCGACACCTACGGGTGGCAGCAGTTTCGAATTTTTCGCAATGGGCGAAAGCCTGACGGAGCGACGCCGCGTGGGGGATGAAGGTCTTCGGATTGTAAACCCCTGTCAGCTGGGAACAAGGTCTCGTGGTGAATAGCCATGAGATTTGATAGTACCGGCAGAGGAAGCCGTGGCTAACTCTGTGCCAGCAGCCGCGGTAATTCAGAGACGGCAAGCGTTGTTCGGATTCACTGGGCGTAAAGGGTCCGCAGGTGGCAAAGCAAGTCTGGCGTGAAATCCCGCGGCTTAACCGCGGAACTGCGTTGGATACTGCTCTGCTAGAGGACGGCAGAGGAGACTGGAATTCACGGTGTAGCGGTGAAATGCGTAGATATCGTGAGGAACACCGGTGGCGAAGGCGAGTCTCTGGACCGTTCCTGACACTCAGGGACGAAAGCGTGGGGAGCAAACGGGATTAGATACCCCGGTAGTCCACGCCCTAAACCGTGCTTACTTGGTGTGGGAGGATTCGACCCCTTCCGTGCCGGAGCTAACGCGTTAAGTAAGCCGCCTGGGGAGTACGGCCGCAAGGTTAAAACTCAAAGAAATTGACGGGGGCCCGCACAAGCGGTGGAGTATGTGGCTCAATTCGATGCAACGCGAAGAACCTTACCTGGGTTTGACATGCACCATGAAAGCCTGTGAAAGCAGGTGACGGCCCGAAAGGGTGCTGGGGGTGCACAGGTGCTGCATGGCTGTCGTCAGCTCGTGCCGTGAGGTGTTCGGTTAAGTCCGGTAACGAGCGCAACCCTTATGTCCTGTTGCGAAGGCCGCAAGGCACTGCACTCTGGACAGACTGCCCTGTTTCAACGGGGAGGAAGGTGGGGATGACGTCAAGTCCGTATGGCCCTTACACCCAGGGCTGCACACGTACTACAATGCACGGTACAATGGGATGCAATACCGCGAGGTGGAGCAAATCCTCGAAAACCGTGCTCAGTTCAGATTGTAGGCTGCAACTCGCCTACATGAAGCTGGAATCGCTAGTAATGGCGCATCAGCTACGGCGCCGTGAATACGTTCCCGGGCCTTGTACACACCGCCCGTCACATCATGAAAGCCCCTTGTTCCCGAAGTCATACCAGCTAACCGTAAGGAAGCGGGTGCCTAAGGAATGAGTGGTGATTGGGATGAAGTCGTAACAAGGTAGCCGTAGGGGAACCTGCGGCTGGATCACCTCCTTTCTAAGGAGTCCATGAGCGAATGAAATAGGTTTGCTCGGACATCTAAGGTCGAAGCTCTCTGCGTATCGCACAATTCAGTCTTCAAAGACGCGAAAAACCTGAACGAGTCATCGTTCAGGTTTTTTGTTTTTCAGGGTCCCGTCTTTCGCTTTGTCCGCGTCACACTTGTTATTCGCGCCGACATTTGGCTGTGTTTCTGCATCGAGATGGACGGCAGACGTGGAATTCGGCGGGGCACCGGCACGATGAGCGCCTCAAAATCCTCTCCACCCGGCTTGCGCATCCCCGCGCGCTTGTCCATGATAGGAACGTTGGGACGGTTGGACGTGCAGAAGCGACAAGCCATGATCGAAGACGAAATCAGGGCGCGGTTGACGCAACGTTTGCTGGCGGCTCAAACACCGTGGGGACGCTGGCGGCTGAACGCCTATGTCGGCTGGAAGAGTTTCTTGTGGCGTTCAGTGGTCAACGTCACTCTTTTAATCAAGCGCGCATTCGACATCGGGGTGAGCCTTGCCGTGCTTGTTCTGTTCTCGCCAATCTTCGCGCTCCTGGCGGCGCTTGTGAAATTGGACGGGGGCCCAGTTTTTTTCAGACAGACGCGGATCGGACTGCGGGGACGCGAGTTCGGTCTTTTGAAATTCCGCACGGTTGTTGTGGACGCGGAGGCTCGTTTGAGGGATCTGGCGGCGCAAGTCGAAAGGGGGATGGGCGCGAAGTTGAGAAAGAATGACGATCCGCTTGTCACGGGGGTGGGGAGTTTCCTGCGGCGGGTTTCGCTGGATGAATTGCCGCAGTTCTGGAGTGTCTTGAAGGGGGAGATGTCATTGGTGGGGCCGCACGCGCCGATGCCGCGAGAAGTGGCGCATTACAGCCAGACGGATTTGCGCCGGTTGTCGGTGAAACCCGGTATGACCTGCCTCTGGCAGGTGCATAGTTCGGGGGACGGTCTGCGGGGGATTGGCAATCGCGGGACCATGCGTTTTTCAGAAGAAGTGAAGTTGGACGTGCGCTACATCGAGAGCCAGAGCATCTGGCTCGATCTGATGATCCTGATGAAGACGGTGGTGGCGGTCCTGTTTGGCAGGGGCATGTGAACGCGATGCGACGGCTGGAGGGTTGAAGCCGTGTGCGTCGGAATTGGCCCGGGGCCGTTTTCACTGGCGAATGCATCAGCTTGCTGCTATTTGTCTGATGAGGCTGCAAGCCTGCGTTGGTTTCCGTGTGGTTGCGGCGAGCTGCCAGGATCGCGCGGGAATCCGGTTCGTGTTTTTTGGTGTGTATTTCGTGTGGAATCGAAGTAGCCTCGCGGAGAAGGAACGGAACCTATGAACATCCAGCCTCAAGGGAATACACTCATAGTGAGTGGTGTCACGGAGTTGAATGCTGGAAATGCGATGGCTTTTCGCGATCAGGTGAGGGCGGTATTCGCGGGGGCTCAGAGCAACATCGACATCGACCTGTCGCAGACGAAGTTCGTGGATAGCGCGGGATTGGGCGCCTTGGTGGCATTGCGCAAGACGGCTGCTGAACACAAGGGCGGGGTTCGGTTGATCAATCCCAGTCCGCATGTGCAACAGATTCTGGAGTTGACCCGGCTGCACCGGGTTTTCGAAATTGTGCGTTCATAGCGTGGCCGCGACGGCATTCATACCATGAAGACTCGAACCGAAGGCGATACGCTGATCGTGACGGATTTCACCGAGTTGAACACAACCAACTCGATGTGGTTGCACGATCTGGTCATCCAGTCGCTGACACCGGATCACAAGGTTGTTGAGATCGATCTATCCAAGGTGAAATTCATGGATAGCAACGGCATCAGCACGCTGATTTCCATTCACAAGGCCCTGTGCAAACGCGGGGGCAAGATCCGGTTGACTCACCCGATGCCGGCAGTGTCCCACGTGCTCCATTTGTTGAGCATGAACGAGGTGTTCGAGATCATCAACCCGTGACGGATGTGGTTACACCCCATGCCAATCAAGTAGGGTCTCATTTCCTTTCGCTGGACTTTGAGTGCGACCTGCGCGAGTCACGCGAGGTGTCGCGCTGTGTGCGCAAGTTCCTGGCGGCGGTTCCACTGCCGGAGGGTGATTTGAACGCGTGGGAGTTGATGGTGACGGAGGCTGCCAACAACGCCACGGAATACGCGACGGAGGCGGGGCGCCAGTTGCGAAACCGGCTGGAGGTGTTCTGCCGCGAGAGGGAAGTCGAAATCCGGCTGACGGATCACACCGCGGGCTTTGAAATGCCTGCCCAAGCGAAACTGCCTTCCATTGAAAGCGAGAAGGGGCGCGGCCTCTATCTCATCCAGTCGCTCGCCGACGAAGTGGAATACCTGCGCGGACGGTCGGAGAACTGCATGGTGATCCGGAAGAAACGGCCGGTTCCTGCTGCCGGTGCGCCGAAGGACGCGGAATCGGTGGTGGACGTGGGCAGCCGGTTTTTGGGAGATGAGCAGACCCTGCAGGCGATGACCGAGGAGCTTGCGTCATGTTACGAAAGCCTCTCGGCGATATTCCGCTTCAGTTCGGCGCTGAACCAGCTGCAGCCTACGGAGGAGTTTGCCGCCACGTGGATGAGGGAGTTGTTGGCGATTGTCGAGGCTGATTGGTACGTGTTGAGGCTGGTGGACCCCGGTGGGAAGGAGCTTCGGCTCTCCAAGACCTCTCTGTCCGGCAATCTTGACTTTGCGTTGTCGCTGTCCGCGGAAGTGTCCTCTGCGGGCTCGGTGGAACTGCGCGCCGCCCGGACGCGACAGGACGTGTGGTTTGACGCCAGCGCGCCCTTGATGCTGGTGGATCCGCTTGCGCATCTTGTTCGCCATTCCAATGGTCTGGCCCACCCGGTTTTTGCTGAAGGAGTGCTTGTCGGGGTACTGGCTGTGGGGCGGCTGTCCACGGACGCACCCTTCAAGGCCGGTCAGGTCAACGTTATCCAGACTTTTGCGGATTTCCTGGGTTTGCAGGTCAGCAACGCGCGTTTCCGTTCCGAATACCTGCAGGCTCAGTTGACGGCGCGCGAACTGGAGATCGCCTCCACCCTGCAACGATCGTTGTTGCCGGAAAGACTGCCGCAGATGCCGGGATTTGGCGTGGCTGGTTATTATCGCAGCGCGCGGCATGTCGGCGGCGATCTTTACGATGCCATTGCCGTGGATGGACAAGGGGTGTTGTTTGCGATTGCGGATGTGATGGGCAAGGGTGTGCCGGCGGCGATGTTCGCGACTATTTTTAGAAGTTATCTGCACGCCAGGATCGATCTGGTGAAGCGGCCGGCCGAATTCCTGACCTGGCTCAACCAGAGTCTGTTTTCAGATCTCGACCGGATGGAGATGTTCATCACGGCCCAGTTGGTCTTCGTGGACGCAGCGGCGCGACGGGTTCAAGTGGCGGGTGCCGGACATTGCCCGCTGCTGATGACAGCTCCTGATGGGTCGCCCGTCGAAGTGGCCAACACAGGTTTCCCGTTGGGCATCATGCCTGACACGAAGTATACCGAGGAAGTCTATGACGTATTGCGTGACGCGCGGCTGTTATTGTTCACCGATGGCGTGACTGACTTGGAAAACCCCGCCAACGAGATGTTGGGCATTGAGGCGCTGAAACACAACCTGCAACTCATTGTCAATCGCCGCTGTAATGCGGTGCAAACCGTGGACGAAATGGCGGCCATGCTGCAGCAATTCCAAGGCAAGAAACCCGCCAACGATGACCAGGCGTTTGTGATCATCAGCAGCGAATGAAACCATCAGACGAACCAGGACTCCTGCCGCCCATGTTAAAGAAAATCCTGATTGTTGACGATGAAGAGTTCATGCTCCGGGTTGCGGAGTTGAGCCTGAAGAAAGGTGGTTACACACTGATCTACGGCCACAATGGAGTTGAAGCGGTGCAGTTGGCGGTGAGTGAGCAACCTGCCCTGATTGTCATGGATGTCCAGATGCCGGAAATGGATGGTCTTGCGGCATTGCGGCACATCAAACAGAACCCGGCTACTACCAGTATTCCTGTGATCATGATCACAGCGCGTGGACATATTATGACCCGCCAAGATGCCGAGGAATCCGGTGCAACGCTGTTCCTGACCAAGCCGTGCAGTCCCATGCACCTGCTGAAAGAAGTGCAGCGGATTCTGGGTGACGCCGCATGAGCGTCTCCTGCGCAAGGATCATGTGTCACACCACCTTGAGTTCAAGAATGGAACCGGCAAAAAAAACTTTGCGCGAAGGACAAGCGACGCACGGCCCGAATCAGGTCCATGTGTGAGTGGGAAAACCCTTTCATGAGCGACACAGAGACACCACGGGAAGTCAAGGTCAAGCGAACGACACCCATGTTCGTCCTCAGCGTGCCGTTTGACATGGTCACGATGTCGCAGACTGTGGGCTTGATTGAGGAGATGGTTGCATCGCGGCAGCCGCATTATCTGATCATGGCGGACGTGGATTTCGCGCTGCGGGCGCGGAAGGACGTGGAGGTTCGCCGCATCCTGCTTGAAGCGCGTCTCATCCTGTGCGCTGGCATGCCGCTGGTCTGGGCTTCGCACTGGATGGGCAATCCGCTGCCCGAACGCATCGCCAGTGCTGAACTGGTGCCGGCACTGATGCGGGTGGCTGAGGAAAAAGGCTGGCGCGTATTCTTCCTTGGCAGCAAGGAGGAGGTTATCCTGCGTGCGCTGGAGAAGATCAAGGAGCAGCATCCGCGTCTGCAAGTAGCCGGCCACCTGTCGCCGAAAACGGCCCCGTTGGATAAGGCGGACTGTGCGGTCGTTTGCCGCACGATTCGGGACGCGAAGACGGACATCCTTCTGACGGCGTTCGACAGTCCCGATCAGGAGAAATGGCTCAACCTGAATTATCGCGCCACGGGCGCGCCGGTTTCGATTGGCATTGGCGAGGCAATGAACTTCATTGCAGGCGTGATCCAGCGGGCGCCGATGTGGATGCAGCAAGCTGGCTTGGAATGGGTCTTGCGGGTGCAACGGGAGCCGGGGCGGTTGCTTTGGCGCTATGTGGTCAACCAGTGGGCTTTTTGGTGGGGAGTGTTGGGGCTGTGGTGGCGGATGCGCCTGCACCGTCGCCGTGTTGCCAAATACCGGCGGCTCATGGTGGTGGCCGAGAAAACCGAATCCGGCTTTGAAATGGTGAAAATCCCGCCGCGGCTCGACGCGGTCGTTGTGCGGGAACACGAATGGCTTTGGAAATGTTTCACCGCGGCGCCTGCTCACCTGTTGTTTGACATGACTTACGTGCAGTTCATTGACAGCACTGGCATTGGATTGTTGATTCGCATCCACAAGATGCTCACGGCTTCGAACTGCCGGTTTGTGTTGGTGTCACCCACCTCGATAGTGCAGGAGATGCTTGAACGGGTGCATGTGCCTGATCTGCTTACGGTTGTGCCCACTCTCGACGCTGGGCGGGACGTTATCGCAGGACAAACGGGAGGCGTGCAGGCGGCGGCGACGTTGGATCTGTCTTTGGAGCCGAAACCGCTCGTGTGGCAGGGGGAGATCGTGGCCGTGAATGTCGAAGCGGTGCGGCATCTTTCCGAAGGCTATCTGGAGAGTTGTCCTCCTGAGACGAAACGATGCGTGATTGATATGGCGGGTGTCAGTTTCATCAGCAGCGCCGGTGTCGGGTTGATGGGGCGCATTAAGAAACTTGGGCGCCAGCGAGGCGTGGACGTCGTTTTCATCAATCCGCAACCCAATGTGCTGAAGGTCCTCCAGACCTTCCGACTGGATAAGTTGTTCTTTGGAGACCGCTAAGGATCGCGGCGGGGCGGCTATTTGCCGTAGATTGCGGTTGCATCCGGCCGCTCATTCCATATTCAATAACCAATATAAACCGCATGGCTACTGTCTTGCATCCTGAGGGTTTTGCGTGTGCCGCCGATGCCCGACTGAAACGGCTCGACGTGGTTTACCGGGCCTTCCCCATCCGACAGGTCGTGGATTTGTCACACGACAGTACTGACTTGGTCTATCTACTGCCTCATGAAGTCATGTCGGAAGGCGCGTGGGCAAGACTCCGCGTGAGACTTGCCCAAGCCAACCGGTTGTTCATCGGCTATGTCCCGGCGGCTTCCACCGCCGGCGTGGTCCAATTCCTTCGCGACGGGGCCTATGACGTGCTTGCCATGGACGATACCGACGAGCGATGGAAGACCGTCATCGCGAGCGCGGTTGAGAATCAGAAGTTGTGGCTCCAACTCTATGGCGGCAAACCCCTCAGCGAGGGTGATGTGCTGACCGGGCGTTCGGAGGTTGTCCGCGAGTTGCGCCAGAAGATAGACCGGCTGGGGCCGACCGATGTGTGCGTGCTGATCCAGGGTGAATCGGGCGTTGGCAAGGAGCGCGTGGCCGCAGCGCTGCACAAGGCCGGCAGTGGCGGGCACTACATGGCGCTCAATTGTGCGGCGATCCCGAAGGACCTTCTGGAAGCGGAACTCTTTGGCGTCGAGAAGGGCGCCTATACCGGTGCGCTGAAGGCGCGCGCGGGACTGGTGGAGCAGGCCGAGGGTGGCACCTTGTTTCTCGACGAGGTGGGCGAGATGGAACTCTCGCTGCAACCCAAGCTGCTGCGTTTCATCGAAACCCGCCGGGCACGCCGGGTGGGGGGTGAACGCGAATACAACGTCAAACTGCGTCTGGTTTCGGCCACGAACCGTGATTTGAAGGCGGATGTCGAACGGGGGCGGTTCCGTGCCGACCTCTACTACCGGCTGGCGGAGGTGACTCTCCAAGTGCCGCCGTTGCGCACACGGACGGAAGATGTTCCGGAACTGGCGTTGACGTTCCTGCATCAGGCCAACGAGCGGTTTGGCAAAAACTTCGAGACGCTGGAGCCGGGCCTGATCGAGCGGTTTCAGCAATATCAATGGCCTGGCAATGTGCGGGAACTGAAAAGCTCGATTGACCGGATGGTGTTGATGTTTGACGGTCCCATGCTGCGCTCGTCGTGGTGGGACATGCCCATGGGTCTTGTCGAGCCGCCTGCGTCGCAGGACGTCGTGGTGTCCGGGCAGCCGGCCTCATCGACCGTTTCCTCTGCGACGCTGCCAAACAGCCGCCAGAAGATCGCGCTTGCCCGGAAGTTGTTGGCGGAAAGCAACAACGACTACAGCTGGGTCTGCGCGCAGTTGGGCATCAACCCCTCCACGCTCTATCGCTGGCGCAAGGCCGGCAAGCTTGATTGAACCGAAACAGCCGGGTCGTTTGGAAAGGGGAGAAGCGCTTTCCGTTCGATATTTGGGCGTGATCCTTGATCTGCGCCTGCGAGTCGTTACGGACGGCCGTACTGCCAGCGGTAGGATAACATCCCAACCCATTCGTGAATCAACGGGTCCCAACCGCAAAAGACCCCGGCTGCAGGGAGATTTGAGAGAATACGGTTGAGCCACTCTGCCGGTGGGGCGGCTGAACTGCGAACATCGCAAGGGTAGGGTGTCACAGACAGCCCACAACGCTGAAAACACCACATCGCCCGGCGGATATGCAAAGCCGATGTCACGAGCAGCAATCGTTTGCGGGGAAACAGACCGGGTTGCTTGTTCATCAAAGCCGCGGTGAAGCTGGCGTTTTCCCACGTCGTTCGGGCCGATGGCTCAACAAGGATCGCTGAATCCGGCACGCCCATGGACAACAGAACCTTGCGTGCAAGGGCGGCTTCCGACAGTGGATCCCCATACCCGGTCAACACGATCCGGGTGGCTGCTCCCGCCTTGAGGAGGCGCATGCCCTGATAAACCCGGTCGGCGCTTCCCAAATGCAAATCGTTGCCAGCGGCATCCGCGCTGTAAACAGTCCCCCCACCAAGCACAACGATGGCGTCATAGCTGTTGACCTTGATTTCCTTGGGGCGATCGTTGATCTCCCAAGCCGTGTAAGCCAGGTTGGACAGCCAGGGGTTGCTCAGCACTACGAGGGCAAACAGAATGAACAGCAGCAGGTGGCGCAGCCAGCCCTTGCTTTTCCAAGCGGCAATCCCGATGCCCAGCAAAAGCCAGTTGAAGGGCTGGAGAAAAGGCTGCAGGAGTTTGCTCACAACGTAGAACATGACCCCATTATATATACGAACGGGCTGGCGACAGGGAAGGCAATGTTACGGGCCGGGATTCTGATATCCTGGCTGCGGTAACAGGCGCGTGAACCGATGACTTCCCGGGGTCGAAGTGTGGTGGATTTCCTCCATGAACGGCAGGACTGACGTACAAATGAGGTGTAGCGTTGCATACCCTGCGAGTTGCTAAATCCCGCAAATGGATCGAGGTGTTGAGGCCTGTGCAACGAAGCGCTTGTTGGGCCTGCGTATCCGATGACGCGATGCTCGATTGATGTCGTTGGCCAATCGAATGATACGACAATCATTTCGTGCCGAGCAGCACAAGCACTTCTACGAAATTTTTTGTTGCCAACTTGAAGTTTTTTGTGTAATTCTATTCTCACTCGAGACTGCTTTTGTCTGGCAGCATGGGTGTGCTTCAAACGAGAAGGTTGATACGAACTATGAAATTACTGAAATGGTATCGTCGAACGGCGCAAGCGTTGGCTTGCTTTGTGTTTTTGACTGCATTCCAAGGCGTTGATGCAGCAACACAATCGGGACGTTTGGTCGTCACCAATGTTAAGGGAGTTGCGGAGTATCAAGTTCGGGGCGAACCCTCCTGGCATCAGGCGAAGATTGGCATGGTGTTGGCTGAAGGGGTTTCCCTCAAGACCGGCAAGACAGGTTCTCTTGACATTGCGTTCACCACTGGTGCCATTGCTCGTTTGGCGGGTGGAACCGTTATTAGCGTCGACAAGGTCGCGGTGCAGTCCACTGGACTCCCTCAGACGGGGACTCGCCCGGTTGGCCACACAGAGGTTACGTTGCGCCAAGGCCGTGTGATGACAGAAGTGGCCAAGCAGACGCCGGGATCCATCTTCCGCGTGCACACTCCGGAGGGTAACATTGATGTCAAAGGCACGCAGTTGCTTTTCTCGTACGATCCGACGACCGGTCAGTTTGCTCTGGCTGTGCCGGAGGGATCCGTCACCCTTACGATGCCTGATGGTCAGGCAGTGACCGTGACCGCCGGCAACCAGATCAGCGGGATTTTCTATCCGGCGACCGGGAAGGCCACTGTGACGCAACCCACGCCTGCACCGATGGATCCTGCATTCAGCCAGTTCTTGGATGACAACACAACTTCGGGGATCAGGTTGTTGGTCATCAATACTCCGGGTCCTGTGGATATCGAAGCCGTGATTCGGCTGGCGATTGATGCAGCGGGCAGGACCGGTAACCGCACTCTTGTGGTGATTCCCGGTGTCACGAATCCAACAACGGTCAGTCCATGTGTGCCGGCCAAGTACTAGCAGAGATGGCACGAACACAGGTTATGGCACAAATGGATAGAAACGTGAGCAGAATAGCTGGTATAAAAGGTGGCGTTTTGAGAACCTTGCAGGGAGATGGAACAATGGAAACTAACTTCTATAAACACGTGTTGTCCGTCGCGGCGGCAGGAATGTTGTTGTTGCCGGTGACCGGTTGGAGCGCCGACGCGGAAACCCCGACGCAGGGCACTGCGGCGCTTGCGCTTCAGGCCAATGGCAATGGTGGCATGTTGGATGACGTCAATATCCACGTCGGAGACGTGAACATTCATCCGCACTTGGGAACAGCGTTCGTTTACGATGACAACGTCACGATCGCGGGAGGAACCAGCAAGTCAGTCAAGCAGGGAGATTTCTATGCCCTCGTGACGCCCGGCGTGCAGTTCGAGTACGAAAAGGGTGGCAACAACATCTCGCTGGATTACACGGCCGGAATTGAGCGGTTCTTCCGCCTCACCCAGTTCGACACGGTGGATCACCAGGCGGCGTTGATAGGCACGTTTGAGATCAATGAGAAATTGCGGTTCTCCGTTTCGCAGGGTTTTTCACGTACGATGCTGGGTGAATTGCGGGATACAGAGGGTATCCCGGTGAGCCAAATCGGTGAACGCGTTCCCGGCTCTCGCTCTCAGGTTCAGAACTTCACCACCGCAATTGGGGCGGAGTATGAACTCAGCCAAAAGACGGCGTTGGGCATGAATTTCACCATGAGCTTCACGGAATACCTCGATCCTCCGGGGCTCTTTGGCAACGATACGTACGACATCAAGATACCTTTCTACTACCACCTCACCGGAAAAACGGACCTGTTCATCGATGCAAATGCAGGGGCAACGAGCATGGATGATGGTGCCAACCAAATCTATGAAGGGTTTGGATTGGGTGCCAGGACGCGTCTGACCGGCAAGATCACTGGTTCGGTCCGGGTGGGGTACCAACATCGTGATTACAGCGGTGTCATATCGAGTGTGGATACGGTGGTTGCTTCGGCCTCTGCGGACTGGGTCATCAGGCCTCGTACGACGTTGACCGCTGGCATCAATCGCAACGTGAATCCATCTGCCGCGGCGATCAACAACTACTATGAAAGCACGGCGTTGGACGTGGCGGTTCGCCAGAAACTCTGGTATGACAAGATCACGGTCACCTTTGGTGGTGGATACGAGCGGGATGATTATGGCGAGCCGTTCGCCACGTCCACCGGGTCGGGAATCACGTCCGACCGGTCTGACGATTACTACTACATGAAGCTCGGTTGCGATTACGCGATCAAGAAGTGGTGGGCCGCGGGTGTGTTCTACCGATATCGGGCCAACGCGTCCACCGGCTCTGACGACTACAATTTCAACAACAACATGGTGTCAATCTACAGCCGAGTGTCATTCTAACGGCGAGTATGGGTATAGACGCTAAGGATGCAACAAGCTGGATTCTTGGCAGAACGGGTGATATCGAGTGTTGTTGTGGACAGCGGGTTGGCGCACGAGTTTCGGGCGTAAGACGGACACTGTGGCTGTTGTTGTTGGCGTTTTTAGTTACAGGTTGGCCGTGGCTGGTGTGTCAGGAAGTGGTTGCGGCCCAACCTGAGGGGGCTGGGGCCGTCTCGAAGAATCCTGGGCTGCCTGCGGATGTTCGCCAGCAGACGACAGCCAGGACGGCTGATTCCGATGAATACCGTATTCGCGTGGGAGACACGCTGAATATCGCGGTGTTTCAAGAGTCGGAACTGTCCTTGGACGTGAAGGTGCCACAATCGGGTTCGATCCGGTATCCGCTTCTGGGAGTAATTCAGGTCAAAGGCCTTTCCCTGTCGGAATTGGAGAAGAGAATCACCGAGTTGTTGGCAAAGGACTATCTGGTCAACCCCCGTGTGTCGATTGCGGTGGAGGCCAATAAGAGCAGGCGGGTTGTGACGATTCTGGGAGAGGTGAAACAGCCAGGAACGATTGAAATGCCTGACCAGGAACAATTTACGCTGCTGCAGCTTGTGGGGCGCGCGGGTGGTTTTACGAACGTTGCTGCAACGGATCGTATTACCATCATCCGGATGGAGAACGGCAAGGAGCAGACGATTCGCGTCAACGTTGCGGCGATTATCAAGAGCGGTGATCGGAACAAGGACATTGAGTTGAAAGCCGGTGACGTGGTATCAGTACCGCAGTCCTTCTTCTGAGGCAGGCCATATGCAAGAACGCCTCTTTCGGGATCAAGAATATTACGACGTTTCCCAGACGCAGAAGACGCACTGGAGGGAAATCGTACAGGTTTTCTGGGAATGGAAATGGATTACCATTACCATGCTCGTCATCAGTACGACGTTGGGGTTGATCCGGAATTTCAAAGCGGTGCCCATTTACCAGGCTTCCGCGTCCATTGAGGTGACCGCGGAGACGCCGAGGATCGTCAACATCCAGGACATCGTAACAACCGACACCCGGAATGCTGATTACCTGAATACCAAATTGCAGGTGCTTCGAAGCAGGTCCCTCGCCGAGAAGATCGTTAAAGCGACTGCGTTGAATGAGAACCCCGATTTTGTGCCGGGGGCGGGGCCGGGAGCCGATTTTGCCGGCGCATTGCTGGGTTGTGTGACAGCTCAGTTGCGCCGTGGAAGCCGGATTATCGACGTTGTTGCCGAGCATCCCAATCCCAAGGTTGCGGCTTTGATTGCCAACGGGGTGGCGGAGGAATTCATCAAGTGGAATCTGGACAGCAGGCTCGCGGCGTCCATGGACACCATCCGATGGCTTAGCGAACAAGCCCAGGATTACAAGGACAGACTGTCGAAATCCGAGCAGGCGGTTCAGGAGTATCGGGAAAAAGCGCGCGATGTGTCGTTGGAAGACAGCTACAACATCGTCGTAGACAAACTCAAGTCACTGAATGGTGCGATGGCCAGCGCCAGCATGGCCCGGTTGACAGCAGAGACGGAATGGAAACAGGTGCAGTCGCAACTCAATGCCGGCCAGGATCCCACCCAGATTTCCGCGATCGCATCTGACGAGGACGTTGTGGCGCTTCGCCAGAACCTGATCCAGAAACAAATTGCCGTTTCGACGCTTCGGCAACGTTACAAGGAGAAATACCCCGCCATGGCCGCGGCGTTGGCTGAGCAGGCGGAGTTGGAAAGCCGGCTCAAGCAGACATGCACGGCGGCAGTTGAGAAGATCAAGGCGCGGTATCTCATGGCTCAGGCCAAGGAGGAGGGATTGCGTGAGCCCCTCTCACAGCAGGAGCTGCAGGCGCTGGATCTGAGCCGGAAGCTGGTCGCCTATTCGGCCTTGAAACGCAATACCGATTCAGATCGCCAGCTCTACGAGACTCTTCTGACGCGCATGAAGGAAGCGGGGGTTGCTGGCAAGCTCGAGCAGAATAACCTGCGCATCATTGATCCCGCGCGCGTTCCCGGCGGCCCTTGCAGGCCGGACAAGACGAGAAACCTGATCCAAGCCATCCTCATGGGATTGATCGCGGGTCTCGTGCTCAGTTACGGAGCTCACATTTACGACGACAAGATCAAGACCTATAAGGACATCGAATCCTATCTGGGGATGCCATTGTTGTGCGAAGTGCCCCGGATTGATTCCAAGACCATCCGGGGGAGGGCGACCATCGTCAACGATGAGCCGCAGTCGCTGGCGGCTGAGGCATTCTCAAGCTTGCGGGCGACGATCGCGGCCTCTCCAAACGCGAAGGATGTCAGGATATTGATGGTGACCAGCACTGCGCCTGGCGAAGGCAAGTCCTTGGTTTCTTCCAATATTGCCATTGCGTTTGCTCATGACAACCTGCGCACGCTGTTGATCGACGCCGATATGCGGCGTCCCTCATTGCAAAAGAGTTTCCCGGTCAAGGCGGAGTTGGGTCTTTCGGAATATCTGACGGACGGAAAAAAGAAAGACGAGGTCATTCAACCGAGCGGGATTTCCAATCTGGATGTCATCATGGCCGGCAAGATCGCCCAGAATCCCGCGGAGCTGCTGGGTTCCGCGCGCATGCGTGAACTGGTCGAAGACGAGATCAAACGATACGACAGGATCATCATCGATACGCCACCGGCAGCGGTGGTCAGTGATGCGATCGTTCTATTGCCGCGAGTGCAGGGGATTGTTTACGTCACACATTTCCGGAAACTTCGCCGGGATGCCGTGGCTCGCGCTGTGCGGAAGTTGCGGGACATGGGGGCGCCGCTGATCGGCAATGTGCTCAACAACATCGATCTGAAGAAGCACGGTTACTATTACTATCCTTATCATTCCTCCTACCACTACTCCTATTACGACCACAAGAAGACCGACAGACGACGGACGGAGGATTCGGAAGAGACGGTGTAGGAACCAAGGTGGAGTATCATACTCCGCTAACAACGATGAATCAGTTATGTCATATGGCGGAACTCGTGGGTTTTTACGAGGCACCGTTGTGGCGGTAGCTTTGTGCCGATTTGCCACTTGAGGCGGGCGTTTTCTTGCGGTCGATGCCGTTGATATTGCAGACGGCGTGAAAGGGGATGGAAGGCCGGGTGTTCCTGTTTCTCTCTTTTGCATTGTGATTGTCGCAACACAAATTCTAGTCGCGGTCATCTTGATCTTTGCGCCATGGGCTTTTGGGGCCACTGAACAATGGTCGCAAATGGTGATCCAGGGATTGCTGGGTCTGGCAGTGGTGACGCGCTGTCTTGGGGGCATCGGCTCCAAGACCAACAAGAGGCCCAATGGAACGGTGTGGAATGGGTGGTGGGTGGCGCCGCTTGTGCTCCTGATGCTCTTTATCACTGCGCAGGCGTTGAACCCGTCTCATTCTTATCAAGAAGCCAATCGCAGCCTTTTGCCCCAAACATACGTTGCATGGCTGCCATACAGCACGGATGCCGAGTGCACATGGGGGGCGTTGGGTCTGCTCGCGACATACGCGGTGTTGTTTGGACTCGTGTATTTTTCCTTCAGAGGCGCGACGGAGACCAGGGTTCTCCTGATGATTTTGGTGATCAATGGCTTCGGATTGGCTCTGGTGGCCATTCTACAGAGCGTGTCGGGTGAGCAGAAGTTGCTGTGGTTCAGGGAGTCACCCATACCGGAGTTCATGGGACCCTTCGTAAACCGGAACAACTACGCGGCCTACATGAACCTGCTCATACCGGTTGCTCTTGCGATGGGAGCGTATTTTGGCGAGACGAAGTCGGAGGCGCAGTCCAAAGGCCACCCCGGCTATATGTTCTATTTCATGGCAGCCGTCATGGCCGCATCGGTGCTACGTTCGGGTTCCAGGGCGGGACTGGTCATCTGCGTGCTGGTCGTGGGGTGTTGGCTGTGGAACCTGATCTTTGGCGGCAAGAGCCGCGCGTTCGGAAGCTGGAAGAAATTCTTCCTGATAGGTTCCGTCGTGGTTGTGGTTGCGGCAGGATTGCTGGTGTTTTCCGGGATCAAACCTGTCACAGACCGGTACACTGCGCCTGTGAATGAGGAGGAGTTGCAGATGCGCGAGAACAGCAACACGCGCCCCATTGCCTATCAAGCGACCTTCGCGATGTTCCAGGATCATTGGGTGTATGGAACCGGAGCCGGGACTTTCCATCGCGCGTTCCCGTATTACCAACCTGCGTATCTTGCGGGCTTCTGGCCTTACGCGCACAGTGACTGGTTGCAGTGGATCGCTGAATTGGGCGTGCTCGGCTCTGTGTTGGCGGTGATGGCCATCGGTGGAGTCCTTCAGGGATGCGTGCGCAGTTACCGCCACTTGCGGGAGCACGCGAGCGAAGGATCAAGGTCTCATATTTCTCGCCGCCATTTCTTGCCGGCCTTGGGCATTGGTGTGGCCGGTGTTGCGATGCATGCGTGCGTGGACTTTCCGTTGCACATTCCCGGCGTTGCCATACTGGCCGTGGCGAGCTGGGCTTTGATTTATCGAAACTCGTGATCGTTTCAATGGCACGATGTCCGGCGCGGTTTCCGGGCTGGCTTCAGTGCCGTTGGAGGGCTGACAACTCCGGTTCCCTTGATGAGACCTCCTGTAAAAGCGCTGGCAGAGATTTGTGCGCGAACTCTGCCGGTTTGTGACCCGGTCTACGAATTTGGCGCCTTGCAGGTTCCAGAGCAGGGGAACTATGGCGATCTTCGGCCTTACTATCCCCAACGCTCTTTTTTTGGCGCGGACATGCGTCTGGGGGCCGGGGTTGACATCGTCCTGGATTTGCATGAGATCAAACTTGAGGATGCCACCGCGGGCACGGTGTTGCTCTACGACACGCTCGAACATGTGGAATTCCCGTCTCGTGCGTTGGACGAAGTGCGTCGGGTCCTTCAGCCGGACGGGTTTGTGGTGGTCACAACACCGTTCGCGTTTCCAATTCATTCCTATCCGAACGACTATTGGCGTTTCACGCCCGAAGGGTTGCGGTCTCTTCTCCGTTCTTACGGCACTGTTCACGTGGATGCGGTCGGCGACGACCGTTCTCCTCATTTGGTGTTTGGCGTGGCATTCAAACAGCCGGGGCGGGAATCTCAACTGACGGCGTTCAAGGCCGAACTGACGGCATGGAAAACCCATTGGTGTGATCCCACGGGGCCCAGGATGGACCGATGGGCCGAGTGGGCGAAGATGCGGCTTCATCCGTTTATCCCGAAACAACTATTGGCGTTGCGGCGGCGGGTTCTGAACCGGTCGTCGATGCCATAGCGAATTGCGGCAGACGGGAGAATCTGCCCCGGAAGAGACGCAGTGCCATTGACGGCTTTGTGAAGTTTGGATGACGGTTCCCATGTGCGGCATCGCTGCCATTTTTGCCTATCATCCCGATGCGGCTGCAGTGGATTCGCAGGAGCTGGGACGGATGCGCGATCACATGATCGCTCGCGGACCCGACGGTTCTGGAGAATGGTATTCGCAGGATCGGAGAGTCGGACTGGCTCATCGGCGCCTGGCTATCATAGACCTTTCGGAGAGTGGCGCGCAGCCGATGTCCGGGGAGGATGGCAGGCTTGTCATCAGTTTCAACGGAGAGATTTACAACTATCGCGAACTCCGCGCTGATCTTGAACGTAAAGGGCGCGTGTTCAGGTCCCAGAGTGACACGGAAGTACTGCTCCACCTGTATGCGGAAAAGGGTGAGGCCATGGTTCAGGACCTGCGCGGCATGTACGCGTTTGCGATTTGGGATGCCCGGCGATGCGGATTATTCCTGGCCCGGGATCCGTTCGGTATCAAGCCGCTGTATTTTGCCGATGATGGCAGGAGCTTCCGGGCTGCTTCCCAAGTGAAAGCCCTGCTGGCTGGCGGCGGCGTGGATACTTCGCCCGATGCGGCGGGCCATGTCGGCTTCTTCCTGTGGGGACACGTTCCGGAGCCGCACTCGCTGTATCAGGGCATACGCGCATTGCCGGCTGGTTCCTCGTTGTGGGTGGATGGGAAGGAGAAGAACGTTTCCCGCTTCTGCGGCATTGCAGAGACTTTGGCGAAGGCAGAGGCATCAGGGAATGGCGCGCTGGCTGCATCGGAGCAGGAAACCATGCGTGCAGCCTTGAAGGACACGGTGCGGCACCACCTTATCGCCGACGTGCCCGTGGGTGTCTTCCTGTCATCCGGGATGGATTCCACCACCCTGGCTGCGCTCGCGTCGGAGGAAGGTGGACGACTGCGAACAGTCACACTGGGGTTTGCAGAGTTCAAGGGCACGCTGAACGATGAGACCGTTTTGGCAGAACAGGTGGCCCGGCATTATGCCGCCGAGCACCAGACCGTCTGGGTGACGCGTTCGGATTTCGCGTCCGAGCGCGACCGGCTGTTTGCCGCAATGGACCAGCCTTCCATTGACGGCGTGAATACCTATTTCGTCAGCATGGCTGCACGGCGGGCCGCTCTCAAAGTGGCTCTGTCGGGTCTTGGCGGCGACGAGTTGTTTGGAGGCTATCCGAGTTTTCGACAGATTCCCCGCATGGCCGCGGTGCTGCACGTCTTTAACCGGTTCCCCGGTTTTGGCAAAGCGTTGCGCGTTCTGGCCGCGCCGGTTTTGAAACGGCTGACGTCGCCCAAGTACGCCGGACTTCTGGAATATGGTGGAAGCTGCGGCGGGGCCTATCTTTTGCGCCGGGGTTTGTTCATGCCGTGGGAATTGCCGGAGTTGATGGATGGCGAGATGGTTCGCCGCGGCTGGCAGGAATTGCAGCCGTTGCTGCGGCTGGAAGAAACCGTGAGCGGGTTGCGCTCGCCGCGTGTGCAGGTTTCGGCGTTGGAGAGTTGTTGGTACATGCGGAATCAGTTGTTGCGGGATTCGGATTGGGCGAGCATGGCCCATTCTCTGGAAATCCGCGTGCCCTTCGTGGATCTGACGCTCTGGAGGTCCGTGGCCCCGTTGATTGCGGGAAGCAATCCAGTCACCAAGCAAGCCATGGTGCGGACCCCGATGAAACCGTTGCCCTCGCAGGTCCTGAATCGCCGCAAGACAGGGTTCTTCATTCCGGTGCGCGAGTGGCTGATGGATGGGACAACGGGCTTGAACACAACAGAGCGCGGGCTTCGTCCATGGGCTCGCATGGTTCATTCCCGATACTGGAAGAACTGATGCGAATCCTGGCATTGGTCACAGACGCCTTTGGTTGTTCCGGCGGCATTGCCAAGTTCAACCGCGATTTGCTGAGCGCGTTGTGCGCTCATCCGGGTTGCGATGAAGTGGTTGCCGTTCCGCGTTTGATGCATGATTCGGGAAGCGCGTTGCCGTCGAGACTGTCTTACGTCACCTCGGGTTTAAACAGCAAATGGCGGTTCGCGCTTGCATCTGTGAGGGCAGTCTTCACGCGTCCTCCGTTCGATGCGGTCTTTTGCGGTCACATCAATCTCGTGCCGGTGGGTTTTGTCGTGGCAAAACTGGCCCGGGCGCCGTTGGTCACAGTGCTTCATGGCGTGGAGGCATGGCAGCCTGTCTCGAACGGACTTGCCCGCTATTTCGTGCGGTTTGCGGATTCTTTCATTGCGGTGAGCGAATTGACGATGCAGCGGTTTCGTGAGTGGGCGGCGGTTCGGAATGCGAGCAGTCATATTCTGCCGAACTCCATCGACGTGTCGTTGTTTGGCGCGGGCCAGCCCAACCCGCGGTTGGTGGACCGCTATGGATTGCGTGGGCGCAAAGTATTGCTGACGCTCGGCCGGTTCTCGGCGGACGAGAGATACAAGGGCGTCGATGAGGTGTTGGCTGTTCTTCCGGAATTGGTGGCGAAGGTTCCCAACCTGGTTTATCTCGTGGCCGGAGACGGCACCGACCGCGCGCGGTTGGAGGACAAGGTGCGCCAACAAGGTCTTTCCGGACACGTCGTTTTCACCGGTCGTGTGTCCGAAGAAGAAAAGGCCGATCACTATCGAGTGGCTGACGCGTTTGTGATGGCCGGCTGGGGCGAAGGGTTTGGCATCGTCTATTTGGAGGCGTTGGCTTGTGGAATCCCGGTGGTGGCCAGCACGCTGGATGCAAGCCGCGAGGCTGTTCGCAATGGTGAACTGGGAATTCTGGTGAATCCAAAGAACCCCGGCGAACTTCGGGACGGAATTCTTGCCGCACTGCAGAAGACCAAGGGAACTGTGCCTGCCGGCTTGGCGCATTTTTCGTACGACAATTTTCAAAAGCGATGCCATGGGATCGTGGATAGCATCTGCCCTGCGGGCCGGATGTGAAGCCACACCCGCAAGAGTGGTCGCCGCGGCAACCGGCTGAGTAGAAAGATATGAACGTATTCACCAAGATCGCGGGCGGATTCCGACACATCCTCAACCGAATTCGTTTCGCGAAGGGTGACAGCTACGACGCAGGTGCGTTCTGGGAACACCGGCATGCCAAGTATCAATCGGATTTCCGGGCTGTGGCTGATTCTTCGGAGGATGCCGATAACCGTTATCCGAAGCAGAAAGAGCAGTTCCTGGGATTCCTCGGCACGACAGGGATCAAGTTGGACGGCGGCGCGAACTGCATTGAGTTTGGTTGCGGAAATGGTTTCTGGGCCAGGGTGGTGCTGGAGGCCGGTGCGCGGTCTTATACAGGTTTGGATATTTCTCCGACGGCGGTTGGGCACTGCAAACAGAGTGTGCCGGGAGGCAATTTTGCGCAGGTGGATTTGGGTGGTGAAAGTTATGTGCCACAGGAGCCGGCTGATTTGGTGTTCTCGATCGATGTGACACAACACATTGTCGAAGAGGCCAAACTGTGCAAGTTCCTGCAAAACATGGCGGGAGCAGTAAAGCCTGGCGGCCATGTTGTGCTCACGTCGTATTCGGGTTTCGGTGACGGGTATACGGATGACGAAAAGGCCGATTGGCTCGGCCGGCTCGTCAAGGTGAACAAACTGCGATGGGTTTACGCCTGGGACGTGCCAACGCTGAAGAAACACCTGCGGGGATGCGAACTGGTGGCTACAGCGAAGTTCTGGGACAAGACCATCTTTGCATTTGTTCGCCATTGTAATTCGCCGCAGGCGGTAACAACATCGGGGCGTTGAGATGGCAGGGCAGTCTGTTGGGACTGTTCCCACCTCCCAAGGATCCGAAGACATATCACGCACATGAAATTCTTGGTTACAGGAGCCGGTGGATTTATTGGCAGCCACGTTGTGGAAGCTCTGGTCAAGGCGGGCCATCAGGTCCGGGCGCTGGTCCGGTACAACAGCCGTGGCAATTGGGGTCATCTCGAGGAGCTTGCCTCCGACGTGCTCGGGAAGATCGAAGTCCGGCTGGGCGACGTGACCGACCCGTCGCAGACACGGCTGTTGGTTGAAGGGACTGACGTGGTGCTGCATCTGGCGGCCCTGATCGGCATTCCTTATTCCTATCATGCCCCGGCGTCCTATATTGCGACCAACGTTGGCGGCACGTTGAATATTCTCGAAGCGTGCCGTCAGGTCCGCGTCCGCCGCGTCGTTGTGACGTCCACCAGCGAGGTCTATGGCACTGCGCGCTACACGCCGATTGACGAGAATCATCCGCTTCAAGGCCAGTCACCGTATTCCGCCAGCAAGATCGCGGCCGATAAACTTGCCGAGTCATTCTATTGTAGTTTTGATCTGCCGGTGGTGACGCTGCGCCCCTTCAACACCTACGGTGTCCGGCAGTCCGCGCGCGCGGTGATTCCTACCGTGCTGTCGCAAGCCTTGAACGGCGCAGAGACCATTCGCTTGGGCAACCTCGACCCGAAGCGCGACCTGACTTTCGTGGAGGACACGGCACGGGCGTTTTTGCTGGCTGCGGAGACGCCTGGCATCGAAGGACAGACCATTCATTTTGGCCAGGGACAGGCGGTGACCATTGGCGAATTGGCCCAACGTTGCCTCGATGTCGTTGGCAGCAAGGCGCGTTTGGTCAGTGTGTCCGAGCGCCAGCGGCCGGGGAAAAGCGAAGTGGGCCTTTTGCTCTGCAATCCTGCAAAGGCCCGCCAGACGCTGAAGTGGACGCCGCTGGTTTCCTTGGACGAGGGTTTGCGCCGGACAGCTGATTACGTGCGCGCCCACCTTCAAGAGTACAAGCACGAGGACTACGCAGTATGAAAGCTGGAACGACGATCAAGCGCAAAGATGCGGCGAACGTGCGTGCCGTCATTCTCGCCGGCGGCAAGGGCGTCCGGCTGCATCCGTTCACGGTGAGTTTTCCGAAGCCGTTGATGCCCCTGGGCGACACCCCGATCATCGAGGTGTTGATGAACCGTTTGATTCGCTATGGCATCACAGACATCACACTCGCGCTGGGGCATCTGTCGGAGTTGATGAAGGCCTATTTCCAGCATCGCCGGGAGCTGACTCAGAAAATCAACCTGCGCTTTGTGGAAGAGGAGAAACCGACGGGGACGGCGGGTTCACTTTCATTGGTGCCGGGGCTGACTGACACGTTTCTCGTGATGAACGGCGATCTGCTGACGGACCTGGATTTTGATGCGTTGCTCAGGTTTCATCGCCGTCAGAAGGCAATGCTGACCATTGCCACGCACGTGCGCAAAGTGAAGATCGATCTGGGAGTGCTCGAGTTTGACGCGACACACCAGATTACGCGGTACTTGGAGAAGCCGGAGCACACCTATCATGTGAGCATGGGCATCTACGTCTATGAACCCGCGGTGCTCAAACACATTGGAAAAGGAAAGTATCTCGACCTGCCTGAACTGGTGTTGCGATTGATCGCGAAGGGCGAGCGGGTCTGTGCGTATCCGGCGGATTGTCTCTGGTTGGATATCGGGCGGCCCGATGATTACGCGCGTGCGCAGCAACTCGTTGCGGAAAAACAGGACTTGTTCTGCCATGTCTGAGTGGCGAATTCCATTGAGCGATCTGGATTACGGCACGGAAGAGGCTGCCGCCGTCCGGCGTGTTCTGGAAGGCAAGTGGCTTTCCATGGGGCCTGAGACGGATGCTTTTGAACGGGAGTTTGCCGCAGTCGTGGGCGTTCCCCACGCTTGCGCGGTTTCCAACGGCACCGCGGCGCTGCACCTGGCTTTTCTCGCGCTTGGCCTTGGGCCGGGCGATGAAGTGATACAGCCTGCCGTGAATTTTGTCGCCTCAGCCAACATGACCAAGGCTGTCGGAGCGACGCCGGTGTTCGGGGACATTGTGGGTCTGGATGAGCCGACTCTCGATCCGGCGGAAATCGAGCGGCTGGTGACTCCGCATACCAAGGCGGTTGTGGTCATGCATTACGGTGGGTATTTCTGCCGCATGGCGGAAATCCAGAAGCGATGCCAGGAGCATCATCTGGCTCTGATCGAGGATGCCTGCCATGCTGTCGGAGCGCGCTGCCCCCGGGTGGCAAGCGAGGGTGCGCCGTCCTCGGGCCCTGTTGCGGCTGGCGCCTTGGGAGACATCGGGTGCTTCTCCTTCTTCAGCAACAAGAACCTTGTGACGGGCGAAGGTGGCATGGTGACCGTCGGCCGCGACGATCTGAACGGCAGAATTCGCAACCTTCGTTCCCACGGCATGAGCACGCTGACGTGGGATCGCCATCGCGGTCATGCCGCGACTTACGACGTGCTGGCCCATGGCTACAACTATCGCATCGATGATCTTCATTCCGCGCTCGGCCGGGAGCAGTTGAAGAAACTGGAACGCAATAACCAACGCCGGCGCGAAATGACCGCGCTGTACTGGCAGAGGCTTCAGCCGTTGGAATCCCGCGGTTGGACCATCCCGTTCCGAAAAACAGCGACACTGGATTTTGCCGCCTGTCATCTCCTCACGGTCGTGGCTCCCGATGCCGACACCCGCTGGGGTTGCGCCGAGGCGTTGAAAGCCGCCGGCATACAAACCAGTTTGCACTATCCGTTTATTCCAGGTTTCACGGGCTTTGCGGGTCTCGAAACTCGCGGCCGGTTGGACAAGTCGATCGCCTATTGTCAGCGCATCATTACGCTGCCTTTGTTCCCAACGATGACCGGGGAACAAGTGCAGACTGTATGCGATACATTGATCGCTGCCGCGTCTGGATCGAAGCCTCCAACCGCCGTCGCGCCGTCAGTTCACTGATTCTTACTTTCCAATGTCCTCATCCTCTCATTCCTCCGAAGACTGGGATCTCATCATCCACCCCAAGACGGATTGGCTGGATCTGCATCTGGCTGATCTCTGGCGTTACCGCGACCTGACGATGCTCTTTGTCTGGCGCGATTTTGTGTCGCAATACAAGCAGACCATCCTGGGGCCGCTCTGGTATCTCATCCAACCGCTCCTGACGACGCTCTTGTTCACCCTCATCTTTGGCCGGATCGCAAATCTGCCGACAGACGGTTTGCCGCAAATGCTCTTCTACATGGCAGGTGTGACCAGTTGGAGTTACTTCGCTGACTGCCTCAGCCGCACCTCGGCGACGTTCATCCAGAACGCCAGCATCTTCGGCAAGGCCTATTTCCCGCGTCTCACGGTGCCGTTGTCCATGGTCATCTCCAATCTGATCAAGTTTGGAATTCAGTTCGTTTTGTTCCTTGGGTTCGTGGCTTGGTATTGGTTTCAAGGTTCGCCCGTCCATCCGAACCTCGCCATCATCCTGACGCCTTTGCTCCTGTTGATGATGGCTGCCTTGGGACTGGGCTGTGGCATCATCGTCTCATCGCTCACCACCAAGTACCGGGACCTCCAACTCCTGGTGGGGTTTGGCGTGCAATTGGCGATGTATGCGACGCCGATCATTTATCCCATGTCCATCTTCCCCAATGCGAGCCGGTGGATCCTGCTTCTGAATCCCATGGCGCCGATTGTGGAGACCTTCCGCTACGCTTACTTGGGAGGCGGTCAATTCTGCTGGCAGTATCTGGGTTGCAGCGCGGCCATTACCGCCGTCATCCTTTTCATCGGCATCCTCCTCTTCAATCACGTCGAGAAGACATTCATGGACACGGTGTGAGCGAAGAAACAGAAACGCCGGCATCGAATCGTTGGTTCTCAGTATTGCAGCTTTTCTTGCGATGAGTGATATCGCCATCTCAGTTGAGTCCTTGTGGAAGAAATACCGCCTTGGCGTGGTCGGCACCGGCACGTTGCGCCATGACCTTAACCGGTGGTGGCATCAGGTCCGTGGCAAGCCGGATCCGTATACGATCGTTGGTCTGCCTCAGAAGGCCGGGACGCGGAAGGTTGAAACACCGAAATCCGCGGGCACTCCGGATTCCCGGTATTCCAATGGCCCGGACTTGTCCGCAGACGAGATTTGGGCCCTGCGGGACATCACCTTCAAGGTGAAGCGCGGCGAAATCCTTGGCATCATTGGCCGCAATGGCGCTGGCAAGAGCACGCTTCTCAAGGTGCTCTCCCGCGTGACTGCTCCGACTGCGGGAGCGGTGAAGATCAAGGGGCGCATCGCGAGTTTGCTCGAAGTCGGCACCGGTTTTCATCCGGAGTTGACTGGCCGTGAGAATATCTTCCTCAACGGCGCCATCCTCGGCATGACCAAGGCCGAGATCCGGAGCAAGCTCGACGAGATCATCGCCTTTGCAGAGGTGGAGAAGTTCATCGACACGCCCGTCAAGCGCTACTCCAGTGGCATGTATGTCCGCCTGGCGTTTGCCGTGGCGGCGCATCTGGACCCGGAGATTTTGATCGTGGATGAGGTACTGGCGGTGGGCGACGCCATGTTTCAAAAGAAATGCCTCGGCAAGATGGGTGAAGTGGCCCGGAGCGGCCGGACCGTGCTTTTTGTGAGCCACAACACAGGGACCATCTCTGCATTGTGCGAGTCTGTCATCGTCCTCAGCGCTGGCGAGATGGTCTTCTCCGGTACCGCGGAGGATGGGGTTCGCTTTTACCTGGAGCAGGCTGAAGGCAAGCAGGACGCGAGTGTGAAGAAGGTGTTTGATGTCAATGATTCGCTGCCGATGCAGGTCTTGGCGGTTCAGGTTGGCGGGCGCAAGGGCGATTCTCAGTCGTTGTTCGATATCAGAGACGACATTTGCATCGCTGTGCGCTATCGCGTTCGCAGCCCTTTGCAGGGAGCCAGTCCGGCATTGTGGGTCAACCGCAATGGAATGGAGCTTCTTTGCAGTTTTGAGTCAGACAAGGAGCGCGTGGACTCTTTTACGCTCGGCTCGGGCGACTACCATGTGCGAGCGGTTCTGCCGGGCGGTCTTTTGAAGGCGGGACATTACTCCATTACGGTGGGGACGGGGCAGGTGGGACGAGGCCCGTTTGACACGCATAAGGACGTCATATCTTTCCAGGTCGAAGCCCTGAGTGAGGATACAAGTGCAAAGGGATACGACCAACGGCGGGGAGGAGTCATTATTGCGCCCGTCATCTGGGAGAACTGCGCTTAGTTCTCATAAGGGTCACCATGGCATTTCGCTGCATTATCTGCGGGTCCAAGCGTCAGCGTCGGGTTCGGGGCTACATCGCGCGTCCGGAGGTGGAAGCGTCTCCGTTCCGGAACGCATCCATGTGCCGGTGTTCGGTATGTGGAGTGGCGCAGTTGTATCCTTTGCCGTCCGAAAGAACGCTGGCGGATTACTATGCAAAGGTGTACCGGGCGAACGGGGCGTTCGGTTCGGGCAACGTCAGCCTGGGTTCATTCCCGAAAGACGATCTCTGGCTGTATCATCGCGGCCTGTCCGTGGCGGACTTTTTCCGAACGCATGTCAAAATTCCTGTTCCCACCCGGGTCTTGGATGTGGGCGCCGGCTACGGGCATATCCTTCATTTTCTGCGCGACGTTTTCCCCAAGGCTGAACGCTGCGCGGCGGAACTCGATGAGAACTGCATCGCTCATCTTAAGAGCATAGGGCTGCCTGTGTTGCGTCCATCCGGGGAGTTGAGCAAGACGGTGGGAGATGGTTTCGATCTCATCATTTGCTCGCACGTCATCGAGCATTTCATCAATCCCATGGATCACATCCGGGAGATCAAGGGAATGCTTCGCACGGGTGGCCATGCCTATATGGAAGTGCCCAACTGCCCTGCGAAGTGGCTGAAAAGAAATTCCTGGCCGGATGAACCACACATCACATTTTTCGACGCAGACACATTTCGGGATTTGGCAACAAGAGTCGGTTTGGAGATCGTGAGTTTCAATACCGTTGGACCAAAGCTGAAAGTGGAACCGCGACCACCCATGGATCTCACGCGCATTCGCCGGGCTGTTCCGGGGTGGGTGAAACAAGTTTGGCGATCGCTCGCATCAGACGCCGGGCGCAAAGAGACTCCGGGACATACAACGAGCAGTCCTGATCCGGAACTATCTACGTACAAGGAGTTTACGCAGTATGGCGGACAGCGGTTCTGGCTCCGCCTTCTTTTGCGAAAGAGTCGTTGAAAGGCGTGAGTCGCCTGTCGGGGCATCGGTGTTGATGCCCTGCTTTCGCGTTGCTAATCCAAGGATTCGGCAAGCGAGTTCGTCGGTTCGATAGGAACGCAGGATATGCCGAGTGTCGGCGGCCTGCTTCTGTTCATACACATAAACCATTATGAAGATCGCTGCTCTTCTTACCGGTCGCGGCAACAGCACTCTAAAAGGCAAGAACGTGCTGCCAGTGTTTGGGAAGCCGCTGCTTTACTACCCGGCCATGGCTGCACGCGGGTCGCGCCACATTCAGGAGTTCTACGCCAGCAGCGATGATGAGGACGTGTTGGCGGCTGCGGCGTCTCTCGGTTATCAACCCATCCGGCGTCCTGCCGAGTTGGCCCTGCCGGACTCACAGCATGTGGATGCCATTCGCCATGCGCTCGGCGAAATGGCGGCGCGCAAGAGCCATCCGGATATCGTCGTGGTCTTGCTGGCAAATCAAGTGGCCGTCAAAACGCAGTGGATTGATGATTGCCTGGATCTCATGCTCAAAGACGACCGGATTTCGGCTGTGGTGCCGGTTTACGTCGAGATGGATCATCATCCGTATCGTGCCAAACGCCTGAATGAAGAAGGGTTCCTCCAGTCGTTTTTCGATTTCGGTGGAAAACGGATTTCCACCAACCGACAGGATCTGCCGCGCAATTTCTTCCTGTGCCACAACTTCTGGGTGCTCCATACCAAACGGGCTCTGGAGTGCCCGAATGGTGACCCGCCGTGGAGCTTCATGGGGCGCACCGTGAAACCTTACATGGTGGATGAGAGCGTGGATGTTCACACCGAGGCGGACATTGTTCGCGTTCAAAGATGGTTGCGCACCCATGGCATGGTGCCGGCAGATTGGAAGGAAATCATTCCATCGCCTGATTCAGGCACCAACCCGGAAAAGTAATGTCTGCGAACAACGATCGACCTTGGGCAGTCCTCACCACAGGGGCCACCCAATTGCTCACCTGTCTGGCGGCCGCCCGCCAGCAAGGGGTCGCATTTGAACAACTGGAGGTGTGGTCTTCCTTTGAGTCCCATCCTCCGCTAGTGGCGTTTATCCAGGAGATTTGCGGTGCGTTCCATGTGCCTTATCGCGGGCATCTGCCGAACTCGGTTGATTTTGTACTGTCGCGCCGTTGGATGATGGCGCATCCGTCGGATTGGCGCTGGGTGTTCGACCCGACCTCGCATGCGCGGCGCGAGATTCTCAGGCAGAACCCGTTCTTGGAGCCTCTGGTCGGCAAGAAGATCATCACGCCGTTCAAACCGTATGACGACGTCTCCCTGCTGCTTTGTGCGCTTGGATATCCGAAGGTGATCTATGTTGCTGACGGACCCCTGGTCTTTGGCAACTTCGGCTCGGCTCGCAAGAATTGGACTTGGCGCGGCGTGAAGAACCTCGCTGCAAAATTGCCAAGCGATGAAACCGTCCTTTGTCCCGCTTTCCTGGAGGAGTCCACCCGTGCTGTGGGGAAACCTCTGGTCGTGCCTCAAGACTTGATGGATGAATGTTATGTCCGCATCGCAGGATTGGAAGAGGTCAAACAGGTGGTCGCGAAGCTGACGACGACCAATAATCGGGCGGACGGCGCGCTGATCTTAAGTCAGAACCTGTACTCCGGACTTGCGACTTCCTTCGAGGATATCCGCTACTATGCGGCGCTTGTTGCGCACGCTGGGAAAAATCACGGGGGGCCGGTTGTATTCAAACCACATCCTCGCGACGTAGCGGACAAGTTGTCTTTGATCAGTGATTTGTGCCGGCCATTGCCCGCGAAGCCAGTGTTTCTTTCCCAGAAGGAAGCGTGTGTGCCGGTCGAAGTGCTTGCCACGCTGCTTCGTCTTGACGGATGGCGGGTTTATGGCGCCTGCACTTCTGCTCTGATGAGTTGTCGTGACATGCTGGGCATGGAACCAGTGTGTGTGGCTTCGTCGCTATTGCCAGAGAATACCAACCGTGTCATCCGGGAGTTTGCCGGACGATTCCAACTGCGCTTGGATGACTTGGAAAGAACTCCGCCCCCAAGAGATGGAACGAAGAAGGTTGACCGGGGTAATTCATGAGGGACTCGCAGCGAAAGCCCGCATGTGAACAGCGAGAGGGGGATCGAACCTGGAGTGGCAGGGCGGTCCTTTACGTGGTGCTCGGTCTGATGCCATGGATCATTACCGCGTTCTTGCTGATCCCGCGTCTGGGCTATGCGGCGGGGGATTTGCGCCAGCTGCAACTGGCTCCTTTCGGCACGGATGAAACGTGGGTTGCCAGCGAAGTTGATAAGGCAGTGAGTCTGGGCAAGCCGCTGATCATGCACATTTATCCCGACTTCTATTTCCTGGCTGCCTGGGCGCCGCTATGTGTGTGGAAGGCTGTTCATCCCGTTGCCATGCCTGATGTCATCGTGTGCCTCCGAATTGTGAGCCTGCTGTGTTTTGCGATGATTGGCGTATTATCGACGCTGGGTGTCGCGCGGCTGCACGGCGCCCGGAATGGTTTTCTCTTTTCCCTCATGTTCTTTGTGTTGTGTGCGACTCCGGAATTGGTGGGCCGATCCACGGCCTGCCAGCCTGATCTCATGAACTTGTGCGTGTTCACCGCTTTGTTCCTTTGTGGCATGGAACTGGTCCGCAGACCCACGGCTCCTGTCGTGGCTGGGTGTGGACTCGTGGCGGGCGCAGGGATGGCCGTCAAATTCAGCACGGTGCTGGTCTTGCCAGCGCTGGCGATGGTGGTGGTATTGCACGCATTCTCGTTGGACCGTGGACAACTCTGGGTTCACGTGCGCCAATCGGCACGGATCAGCCGTTGGATCGTTTTGGCGGTCGTTGCTGGTCTGGCGCTCCTGTCAGCGGCGGCATGGCTGGCTTTTCGGCATGGCAGCAGTTTGGGATGGATGCCCGTGCCGGCAGGAGTCTCGAATTTGGTGGGGATGACCAGCTACGTCGTGTGTGCTGTGCTGTTGCTTGTGGGATTGTGGGCAGAGAGAAGCATGCCGGAACCGTCGAGTCGCTCGGTTTGCGCCCTGTGGTTTATCGGACACCACGGGTTGCTGATGGCGATGACCTTCGTGGCTTCGTTTTACATTTGCGCCCCGAATCAATGGTTTCACCTGCGCTTTCTGTCGGAGATCGGCGCCAGCGCTGACATGACGACCGCTGCAACCGGCATAGGGTATTCGTTCATCAAGTTCAAACTGGCCGAAGTTGTGTGCCCGGTTTTGTTGGGGTTGGCTGCGGTAGGTGTCCTTCTGGCGGTCCGCACGTGGTGGATGGGACGAAAGAAGGCGCTCGTCACGGACGAGGTGCTCGCGCTGGTCTGGGCCGTGGTTGTCATTGCCTATCTGGTCTTTCGCGTTGCCAAGACTCGCGAGCGATACGTCTATCCGGCGTTGCCGGCATTGGTTTGTCTGGCTTGGTTCACGGTTCGGTGGACAATCGAGTTTCTGGAACGTGTTCGGTTCACGTCTCGATGGGTCGCTGCCGCGGTGGCCTTGGGCCTGATGGGCGCGCAGTGTTCTGTTCTCGCGCGGGAGCACGCGCGCAACACCGGGGAATTCATCGCCCTCGAAAAACTGAATGGTTCAGCCGTGGGGCGCTGGCTGCAGTCCAATGTGCCGCACGAGACCTCGATCCTCTGTTCTGGTGGCGCGCACATTCCTCTGTCGTTCCCCAAGGTTTACGGTCTCGGGGTGGGGGATCCCTTCAACCACGTGAAACAATCCCGTCCCGAATACATCGTTCTCCGTGACGGGATGAAAACCCACTCGGCTGCCGTGCCCGGTGGCGGGTTCGACGAGTTCTTTCTTGTGCCGGGCACGCGTTCACGGCAGTTCTACGCGGCGCTCGACGACGGTTCTCTTGGGTTCCGTCAACTGTGTGAGTTTCGCAGTCTTCAAGGGCCGGGCTTTGTGATTTACAAGCGCGCGGGTGTTCTCCCCGTGGAGTCGAAAACACCCTAGTTGCTTCGTGCCGGTCCTTATGTTAGCAACCGTCGTCAGACCATGAATCCCAATGAATTGACCGTGCAGTCACTGCGCCGGATTATTCTCGATCAATCCTACCGCGCCCGGGTGGGACACATTGGTTCGGCCCTGTGTGTGGCTGACCTTATCCACGTGCTTTACCATCGTGTCTTGCGGGTATCGGTGCCGAAAGATCACGATCGAGACCGGTTTGTATTGGCCAAGGGGCATGCGGCACTGGCGCTTTACGGAGTCCTCTATCAGAAGGGATGGCTCACGAAGGAACAACTGGACAGCTACTGCGCTGACAACTCGTTGCTGGGTGTGCATCCGGAGCACGGTCTGCCGGGCGTCGATTTCGCCTCGGGGTCGTTGGGGCAGGGGTTGTCCGTTGGCGCTGGCGCGGCTCTGGCAGCGCGTCTTCAGAAGTCCGGCCGACGGGTTTACGTGCTTATGAGCGACGGCGAGTGCAACGAGGGGGCTTGTTGGGAGGCCGCGATGTTTGCGGCGCACCAGGGGTTGTCGAATCTGACAGCGATTGTGGACGTGAATGGGCAACAGGCTTTGGGTTACACTCGCGATGTGATGAATCTCCAGCCCCTGGCAGACCGTTGGAAGGCTTTCGGGTGGTCGGTGGCTGAGATTGATGGTCATGATGCAGCGCAGATTGAGACTGCGATGCAGCCGGGAGGTGACCGCGCGCCTCGCATGGTGCTGGCCCGGACCACCTTTGGCAAAGGCGTTTCCTATATGCGGGACCAGATCAAATGGCATTATTGGCCGATGTCTGATGACGAATACAAACAAGCGGTGCGGGAGATTGGAGGGGAGCTGTGAGAGCCGCCTTCATACATACTCTTGCTGAACTGGCCGCGCAGGACGAGCGTATCCTGCTTCTCACCGCGGACCTCGGTTATCTGGCCATCGAGCCGTTCGCGGACCGGTTCCCGAACCGGTTCTTCAATGTCGGCGTGGCCGAGGAGAACATGCTGGGTGTTGCGACGGGGCTTGCGGATTCCGGTTTCATTCCGTTCGTCTATTCCATTGTTCCCTTTGCAGTACTGCGGCCGTTTGAATTCATCCGCAACGGTCCCATCATGCACCGTCTGCCCGTGAGAATCGTGGGAGTCGGTGGCGGTTTCGAATACAGCCACAATGGCCTGACACATTTCGGAGTCGAGGATGTCGGAGTCATGCGGACCCAACCCGGGGTGCGTGTTGTGGCACCAGCCGACCATGAACAGACACGAACGGTTTTGCGCCGGACTTGGAACGTTGCGGGGCCTGTTTATTACCGGATCGGCAAGGACGACCGGACCGTTGTGGCTGGTTTGGAGGGACGTTTCGAGTTGGACGAGGTCCAGACGGTGCGGTCTGGCCGTGATGTGGTCATTGCGGCCATGGGCAGCGTCGCACCGGAGGCAGTGGCCGCCGCAGAACAGCTCCGCGAGCAGGGTGTGGATGCGGAGGTGATCGTGGTGGCCTCTCTTCATCCAACGCCCGAACAGAGCTTGCTGTCGGTGCTCCGGCGTTACCCGGTGTGTGTCACGGTCGAGGCCCACAATCTTTCCGGCGGTCTTGGATCACTTGTGGCAGAGGTGATCGCGGAATCATCGGTATCCTGCCGTCTGGTCCGCTGTGCCGTGCGCGAACTGGCCGCTGGCATTACGGGCAGCCAGCGCTTCATGCACGAGCGGTCAGGTTTGGATCGTACTGCCATCGTGCGGCGCACCCTGGAGGCTTTGAAGTCTGGAGGCAATGTATGAGTCCACACCCACGGAAGATCAGTGCCATCATTACCTGCTACAAGGATGCGCAAGCCGTGCCCATCATGCACCAGCGGCTCACGGCGGTGTTTCAGAAGATCGGTGTGGACTACGAAATCATCTTCGTGAACGACGCCAGTCCGGACAACGCTGCCGAAGTTCTGGCGGAACTGGCTGCGCGCGACCCCAAGGTCGTGGTGATCCAGCACACGCGAAATTTTGGTTCGCAGAGCGCTTTCACCAGCGGGATGAGAATTGCCACCGGAGACGGGGTGGTGTTGCTGGATGGAGATCTTCAGGACCCGCCGGAGTTGATCGAGGCTTTCTACCACAAATGGCTGGAGGGCTTCGACGTGGTCTATGGAGTCCGCGTGCAGCGGGTGGCCACGCGCTTTCTCCAGGTTTCCTACAAACTCTTCTATCGGTTCTTTCGCGCCGCTTCTTACGTGCCGATGCCGCTGGATGCCGGCGATTTCTCCCTGATCGACCGCCGGGTGGTCGATGCCTTGAATTCGATGCCGGAGAACAATCGTTTCCTGCGCGGATTGCGGGCATGGGTTGGATTCAAACAGACCGGCGTGCCCTATGTTCGGCCGGAGCGGATGTTTGGCCGTACGACGAACTCGTTGCTCAATAACATCGGTTGGGCTCGCAAGGGTATTCTCTCGTTCTCCTATGCGCCGCTCGATTTGATCACGGCGCTTGCTTTGATCACTGTGGGGCTGTCGCTGGTGGGCATCGTGTTTCAAGTGGTCAGCCGGATTTTCATGCCCGAAGCCGTGCCCAAGGGTGTTACCACGCTGATTGTTCTCATTCTCTTCCTCGGGGGCATCCAGCTTCTGTGCTTGAGCATCATTGGTTCCTATCTGGCCCACATTTACGACGAGGTAAAGAGACGCCCGCCGTTCATTGTGGACCGCATTCTCAACGATCCCCGCTCAAAGAAGCCGGCGGAGACCCGCACGTCCGACAAGCGTGAATAACCCGCAACTCATCCCGACACGATGTGCAGTTTGCGGGGCGGCCGACGCTGCCCGGGAGGTTTATCCAGCGAACTTCAGTCTGGAGGACCTGAACCCTGTGGTGTTTTCGGCGCGCCGCATGCCGGATCGGATTCATTACCGCATGGTACGGTGTCAGAAATGCGGACTGCTCCGGTCGGATCCCATGGCGAACGAGGAGACGCTGGCCAGGTTGTACAGCAAGAGCACACTCGAGTATTCCGACGAGATCCCGAATCTGCGCCTGACCTACGGGCGCTTCATGTCACGGCTGTTGCATCATGTTTCCAAGCCTGCTTCGTTGCTGGAGATTGGGTGTGGCAACGGCTTCGCCCTCGAGGAAGCCTTGTTGCGGGGATTTTCCAAAGTGCGCGGGGTGGAACCCAGCCACACAGCCGTTGCCGCGGCCCCGGCCGCCATCGGCTCCAACATCGTTTGCGGCATGATGCGCCCGGGACTTTTCGGCGAAGGTGAATTTGACGCCGTTTGCATGTTTCAAGTGCTGGACCATATCCTGGACCCCGGCCCGCTGTTGACGGAGTGTTTCCGAGTGCTCAAGCCCGGCGGAGTGATGTTGTGCATCAATCATAACAGTGAGGCTCTTTCGGCCAGGGTTCTGGGTGAGTTCAGCCCGATTGTGGATATCGAACACGCCTATCTTTACAGTTCCTCCACAATGAGGCAGTTGTTTTTGAAGCACGGGTTCCGGGTTCTGGCTGGTGGTTCCATTCTGGACACCATCTCCGTTGCGCACTTGATTCACTTGCTTCCGATGCCTCGTGGTCTGAAAACACGGCTTCTTGAAGGAACGATCGAGAAAACGCTCCGCCGGTGGCGCATCCGGTTGCCGCTCGGAAACCTCTTCCAGATCGCCCAACGTCCATGAAACGTGTGCTGATCACTGGTGGGACTGGCTTTGTAGGCGCCAATCTTGTGCGGCGGCTTCTGGCTGAAGGCTGCGAAGTGCATCTTCTGGTGCGGCAGGGCTTTCAGGCTTGGCGGATTGCCAGTGTGCAGGACCGGGTGCAACTCCACGTGGTGGACATGAATGTGGCGTCTGCCGTCCTGGAGTTGCTGTCTTCCCTCCGGCCTGCCTGGGTTTTCCACCTTGCCGCCCATGGGGCATATTCCTTCCAGACGGACGCCCAGGAAATGGTGCGGACCAATCTGGCGGCCACCATGAATCTGGTGCAGGCTTTCCTCCAGTCCGGGGGCGAGGCATTGGTTCATGCGGGTTCGTCCTCGGAGTATGGTTTCAAGGATCATCCTCCCACTGAGGATGAGCAGATCGAGCCCAACAGCGATTACGCTGTCACGAAGGCGGCTGCAACGCTCTACTGTGGGTGCGCCGCGCGAAAATCCCATGCTCGCATCATCACGTTGCGCCTCTACTCGGCTTTTGGTCCTTTCGAGGATCCGCGCCGCTTTCTGCCCGCGCTTGTGATCAAAGGGCTCGCCGGGAAGCTCCCGCCGCTTGTCAGCCCCGATGTTTGCCGGGATTTTGTTTACGTCGAAGATGTCTGCGACGCGTTCATCCGTGCCGCTTCCGTTGGGAATCCGCCGTGGGGCGCGGTCTATAATCTGGGATCGGGAGTGCAGACTTCCATCGGCCAGATGGTTGCCCTTGCCCGGCAGGAATTGAACATCCCAGAAGAACCTCGCTGGCAGTCCATGCCGGATCGCTCGTGGGATACGTCCACGTGGGTCAGCGATTCGACGCGGATTGCGAGAGACTTGGAATGGAAACCGCGGCATTCTTTGGCAGATGGCTTCCGTGCCATGGTGTCATGGTTCCGGAACAATCCGTCGATGCTGGAGTTCTATCGAACACAGCAGCGCGGAGACTGATTAATTTCATTCCATGGCTGGAACTTTGGCCAGGGATGTTTGTGCGCAGTGTGGTCATGCCTGCACCTTCACGGTTCGATTGACCATCGAAACCAGCCGGGGTGTAGTCTGACAATGAATTCATGAAACCGACGACGACCAACAATCAAGAGTGTGCGCTGACAGTTGTTGTCTGCACGCATAACCCGCGTCTTGATTATCTCCAGCGGGTATTGGAGGGGCTCAAGAAGCAGTCCCTGGCGAAAGAACGCTGGGAGTTGATCGTGGTGGATAATGGTTCGGCACAGCCGCTGGAAGGGAAAATCGACCTGTCCTGGCACAGTTCCGCAAGGGTGGTGGTTGAGCAGGCGTTGGGACTGACCCCAGCCAGACTCTGCGGGATACGACAGGCGCGCACGCCGCTGCTGGTCTTTGTCGATGACGATAATGTCCTGCAGTCGGACTATCTCGAAACCGCTTTGCGCATCGCGGACGAGTACTCATTTTTGGGAGTGTGGGGAGGACAGATCACGTTGGAGTTCGAATCCACCCCTCCTGAGTGGACGCGTCAGTTCTGGCCATTTCTGGCCGAGCGGCCCGTTCCGAGGGCGCTATGGTCGAATTTATCCAGTTCGGTGGAGACGGTCCCTTGGGGTGCGGGGCTGTGCGTGAGAGCCAGCGTTTGCCGGGCATACGTTGAACATCTTGCGGCGGATGAAGCACGGCAGCGGTTCGACCGCCGGGGACAGCAACTGACTTCAGGCGGGGATATTGACCTTGCCTTGACGGCTTGCGATTTGGGTTTGGGCACAGGGGTCTTTCCCGACCTGAAGCTTGTCCACTTGATTCCTCCATCTCGTCTGGACGAGAAATACCTGCTTCGCTTGGTGGAGGGCACCCATTACTCGATGGTGCTTGTCATGGCCAAACATATGGGCAAGCCGTCGCGCGTGCCCATTCCTCCGCTTCGCCGGTTCCTTGGCAAGTGGCTGAGATTTGTAAGATTGCCCGCGCGTGAACGCCGGTTTTTCGAGGCGCGTCTTCAGGGAGAAGAAGAAGCGATACGCCGGTTGTTGGCGGAAAACGCCGACAAGTGAGCGCGCATACAGGCGTGGCAATGTCACGCCCTGCGATTCAATCGAGGTTTTTCCGTTTTCGTTATGAAGATACTTTTCACGAACAACTATGACATGGAGTGGAATCTGAAATGTTGCCAGGAAGGAAAGAAGGGCACACACCATTTGTGGGGGGCGGCGGATTTGCCGAAGCATGGAGTGTCGTACGAAATCATCTCCTACAAGAGATACCCGCTGATCGACCGCTACGCCCGGCCCGATATCTACGGCAACATGAGGGCCGAGTTGAAGATTGCAGGCCGGTGGAAATACGATTGCGTTTATTCCGCAGCGATTCCCGAGGTCATGGGGCTGGGTCTTTTGCGGGGACTCGGACTGTTTCCCAAGCCGATCGTGGCCGTGGCGCATCACCCCCTGCCCGGAGGACGGCGGCCGAGAATCTGTGTCAAGGGCATGGATCGCATTATTTGTCTGAGCAAGCAAACGGCGCAGGAGATCATCGAGTTCTTTCCGGAAAGCCGGCAGAAGATTTCCGTGATTCCCTGGGGGTGGGATGTTGAGTGGTGCAAGCCATTGAAAGAGGGTGGCGACCTCATGATCGCGGCGGGCAAGACCTTGAGGGATCACGACACGCTATGCAAAGCGGCGCGTGAAACCAAAATGCCCACGCGCATTTTCTGTTCGGAGGATAGCAAGCCCCATGGGGAAGTGCCCGATTGGGTTGTTGTCGAGGCCGGCACGGGCGTGCGAGAGGCGTTGTTGGAATCGGATCTGGAGCCTTGGTATGCGCGCGCAATGGTTGTGGCGATCCCATTGCAGGGGATCAACTGCCTGACGGGACTGTCGAGCGTGCTCACCGCCATGGCCTATGGCAAACCTCTCATTGTCACCCGGAATCGCTACCTTGACATCGATGTTGAGAAGGAAGGTTGCGGAATCTGGGTTGATCCCGGGGACGTGGCCGGGTGGATCAAGGCGATTACGTTCATCAAATCAAATCCCGATGCCGCAATCGAAATGGGCCGTCGCGGAAGGCAGCTTTGCGAATCCTACTACAACATCCAGCGTTTCAGCGCGGATCTGGCCCAGGTCATTCATTCTCTGAAACGCGGCTGACATTGTGTGGGTATGCTCGGAGAATCTTCTGTGAGGCTGAAGCAACAACTGAGACAAGTGCCGTGGATTGTTGGGCCGGCGAGATTCGCCCGGAGTGTGGCCGCGAACGCACGCGTCAGGATGCGCAACGAAGTGGAAGACGCGCGGCAGGCGTTCCTTTTCAGAAAGAACGCAGCTCAACGCCGCCAGTGGCTGGCTGATTACCGCGCATGCAAGAGCGTTCAGGACTACTACACGTTTGCGAAGGCGGCGTTTGGCCTCACTCAAATACAGTCAGAGATCACAGGGTTCATCCAACTGGCCGCGAAAATCGATCCTCATCACATTTGTGAAATTGGCGTCGAAAAGGGCGGCACGAATTTCCTCATGAGCCAGTCCCTGCCGGCTGTGAAACTCATTGTTGGCATTGACCTGTTCGTAAAAGGCACAACGCGCCTCCGCCATTTTTCGCGCGCGGACCAGGAACTCCGATACATCAACGGCTCATCTTACGCTCCGAGCACCGTTGGACGATTCCGCCGCATCCTTGGCTCGCGCACACTGGATGTGCTTTTCATCGATGGCGACCACAGCTACGAGGGCGTCAAACGGGATTTCCTGTCGTATCGCGAGTTCGTTCGCGAAGGGGGCTTGATTGCCTTCCACGATATTTGCCCGGATTATGGAGCCCGCTTTGGAAGGGATACAGGACGATGGTCGGGAGGGGTTCCTGCATTTTGGAACAAAATCAAATCGTTCTACGAGAGTCATGAATTCATAGGCAGTGCAGATCAGGATGGACTCGGAATAGGCGTTGTGCGCTACGATTCCCGGATTCAAATTCCGAATGATCTCTGATCGGGATGTGGCTCGGGATTCGGAATGAAGTTCCAGCCCGTGTTTCTCCTGGCTGTCTCAACCTTGGTTGATTTTCGTTGTGGCTAGATTACTCACCATTTGTCCTTACGATCTGATTCCTCTTCGTGGTGGAGGGGCGTTGCGGAGTTTTCATTTGTTGCGGCAACTGGCCCGCTTCCACGAGGTTCATGCGATTCTGTTTCAGTCAGAGGCGTCACTTCGGAAGGAGACCGAAGGCTACAAGGTGCCTGACAACGTCAGAATCTACAGCCCGATTGACACCCCGGCGCCGCGCATGTGGTTCGACCGTCTGCCGCGGCGGATTGGTCCGGGGCTCAAGTACCGCTGGCTTCGGCGTTCGTGGCAGGGGCCGGCCGAGGGCGAGTTGCTGAGTTGCCATCACTTGATTCGAAAGGTTCTCAATTCGCAACAGATCGATGCCGTTGTCTTTGAACACCGCGGCACCATGAAAGCATCGCCTCTTGTGCGGCGGCTCTGTCCCTCGGCGCGGCTTGTGCTGAACACGCACAACGTGGACTACCGCTTGCTGGCCGAAGAGTCGAGTTTGGGCGCGACGCGCGAATGCACACCAGCGACGCAGAAGGCGCTGGCTCGCATCCAATGGGAGGAAGATCACTTGGAGCGCTTTGTGGACGCCATGTGGACGTGCTCCGAGGACGATCGGCGGGCTTTGACTGTGCACAACCACATTCCGTGCAGCGTGATCCCCAATGGCGTGGATAGTTCCTTCTTCAGTTTCGACGCGAACCCGTCCAAGGCTCAATCCCCGTTCCTGATCTTCACCGGGGCGTTTGGCACGGAGGCAAACAAGGACGCCGTGACGTGGCTGCTCCGGGACCTCTGGCCGAGGATCATCAACGAACGGCCGGACCTGCGCCTATTGCTTGTTGGCGCGGGAATGCCGGCGGCGCTGGCGGAAGAGGCGCGCGCCGTGTCCGGGGTGGAAGTCACCGGCGAAGTGCCGGATGTGCGTCCGTATTTTCAAAAGGCTTCGGCGGCGCTTGTGCCGCTTCGGATTGGCAGCGGAACGCGCCTCAAGATCATGGAGGCGATGGCGCAAGGCAATCCGGTCATCTCGACCAGCAAAGGCGCTGAAGGCTTGGAAGTAACCGATGGCGAGCACCTGTTGCTGGCGAACGAAAGCGGTTCATTCGTTCAGACTGTGTTATGGCTGCTTTCGGATTCGGCGCGGTTCGATCGTCTCCGCCAGTCGGCACGTTCGTTTGTGGAGCAACGTTACGACTGGGATGTGATTGGGAATCTCGCCAACAAGGCGATCGGTGAGATACTGCAGCCGGGAACGGGTTGCTGACTCAGCGGCATCCATGGTCTGACTTCTGATGCAACGTCCTCTCGTTTCGGTGGTCATCCCCGTCAGGAACTACGAGCGCTATATTGGCGCTTCGATCGAGAGCGTTTTGTCCCAGCGGTTCAAGGACTGGGAACTCATCGTGGTGGACGACGCCTCCACCGACCGCACCGGGGAGATTGCCGAACGTTACTCCGACGGAGAACGGGTGCGGGTCATTCACAACGAGCATAATCTCGGCCAGTTCCCCACACACAATCGCGGGGCTGGGTTCGCGCGCGGCAAGTATTTGAAGTTCTTTCACGGCGATGACGTCATGTATCCGCACTGTCTGGAGATGATGGTGTCGCTGATGGAAGCATTTCCTGATGCCGGCTTGGGCATCTCATACAACCCGTGGCCATGGGTGGCTCCGCACCTGTTTTCGCCGGTGGAGGCGTGGCGGGCGCATATGGCCGGCCAGACGGGCATGTTTTCGGAAGGCCCCTCGGGCACGATTTTCAAGACCGACGTGTTTCGTCAGACGGGCGGCTTCTTGGAGAAGTATCATACCGGTGACTGTGAGATGAGTCTTCGCGCGGCCATGGGCTGCTCCGTCCTGCTGTTGCCGTCCGGCCTGTGGTGGTATCGCACCCATGAGAAACAGGTGCGCTCTTATGTCAGTCTCGACACGCACATCGAAGAGGGCATGGTGTGGATGAAACACCTGCTTGCAGACCGGCGCAACCCTCTCGACGAGCGCGAAAGAGCTGATGCCTTGCAGCACCTGAATCGCAGCATCTGCGGATTGATACTAAACCGTTTGCGGCGAGGCCGGGCTCGATCGGCCTGGTCCATTTGGCAATCATGCGGGCGAACCGTTGGAGCGGTGGGGGCTGTCTTTTCAAAGAACAGAACGGCTCCTCCAATTCCTGTCGAAGTTCGTCCCAACTGGCCTGTGTTTCCCGGGAAGGCATCTGCCGCTCCATCTTCGCAAGCTTCTCCTTCGGTCAGCGTGCTCGTTCCAGCGTATAACGCAGAGCCCCACCTTGCCGAAGCGATCGAAAGTGTTCAGGCTCAGAGGTTTGACGACTGGGAACTCGTCATCGTGGACGACGCCAGTACGGATCGCACTCGCGAGATTGCGCAATCCTACGCGGATGGAAATCGCATCCGGTATTTCCGTAACGAACGCAATCTCGGCAAATGGTCCAACCACAATCGCTGCGCAGAACTGGCTCGCGGGAAATATTTGAAGTTCCTGCATGCGGACGATCTTCTCTATCCGCATTGTCTTCAGACCCTGTTTGAACACACGACAGCAGACGCCGGGGGAAGTGCTTTGGTGCTGAGCGCTCCTTCGCCGCTGCCGGCGGGCACGCGGTTGGACTATGGTGACGCATTGCGCCACGAGTGTTTCCTGGGCCCCATCATGGTTCACAGTCCGAGTGCCTTCTTGATGAGCACGGGAGTGTTTCGGGCGCTGGGTGGTTTTCAGCCGCGTGTTGCGTTCTGCGAACGTCATTTGCAGATTCGAGCGGCGCAGCAGGGCCCGGTCGTTCTTGCCAATGACGGGCTGGTTTTCTTTCGCCGGTTGTATCGCTGGGGGATCACGCAGGACGAAAAATATCCCATGGGGCTTTGCGAAGGGATGCCATGGTTTGAGCAGTTGTTGCTGGAACCCACGTGTCCCTTGACGGAGTCGGAAAAACAGTATGTCGCCTTCCGGTTGCGCTATGGCGTTGCCCGGAGAGCGTGGAAGTTCGTTTGCACTGGACATATTGGGTTGTTGAGGGATTCTCTCAATGCCCTTGGCTTCCGTCTGAAGGACTTGCTCTGCGGATTCAAGACCCTTCCGGCAGAGCACGGCGCCATCGGCGCGAATCTTATCCAATCCAAGACCACGACAGTTGTTGATTGAAGCGGCGTTTGCAGAAAAGAACCTGTTATGCCTGAGCGAGCCCATCCTGAAGACCCCTTGTGGCAGAAAACCTGCGGCATTTTATCGACCCCCGCTCGGAACAATCTTGAGTGGCGTTACCGCCAGTGCCGGCCTTTTGTCCGGGATCGGGTGGTTTTGGATGTACCCTGTGGCACGGGCATGGGGTTCCCTTTCCTCAGCCAGGCACGTCAACTGTTTGGCGCAGACCTGAGCCAGGAAGCGTTGGAGGTGGCTCGAACGCGGTTTGGAAAATTCGTGGCCGGCCTGAAATGCTGTTCGATGCAGAAGCTCGAATTTGAGGACCGGAGCCTGGATGTTGTTGTCTGTCTGGAAGGAATCGAGCACCTGACGAAAGAGGACGGCGTTGTGTTTCTGGGAGAAGTGACGCGCGTGCTCCGTCCCGGAGGACTCCTCCTGCTCAGTTGGCCGGCCATGGTGGATGGACGCCATAGCGAAAACGAATTTCACCTGTTTGAGTGGCCGGAAAAGGAAATGGTCGAGATTCTGGGTGGGGCTTTCGAGCTGGTCGAACACAAGGTTCGCCGTCGGTTCGGGTTGGAAGTCTGGTTTGTGGCAGCCCGGCTCAAACAAGGTGACGGGGCTTCTCGCTCCCTGCGTGGGCGGATGGAGAGGCAAAGAACCCGGTTGATTTCCGATTCCACCGGAAAGGCAGCTGAATGGGTTCGCCAACGATGGCAGGGAGAGAAGGCGGCCTATACGAAGGAAAGTCAGCCCACCCTCATGGCGACCTGCTTTGCGGTTTTGGCTGAAGAATGTCTCGGGACTCTCTCGGCCTGGCCCCAGCAGCGACGCCGGTCGGTGGCTTCCTTCCTGAAGTCCCAGCAGTTGGCCACAACCGGCCTATTTGACGCTGCGGGCGTGCGCCGGGAGGATTGTGACTGGACCAGCCATTGCGATCCGGAGTACATCCGGCTCCAGCTGACTTATTTCAGCCTTGCGGCTCTGCACGCCCTTCAGGAAACGCCATCTCATCCTTTGGTGTTTGCGCGGCGTTTCCTCGAGCCCCGTTTCGCGCTGGGGTGGGTTGACGGCGGGCCTTGGGACAATCCATGGAACCAGAGCAATCGTGTGATGTTCCTGCTGCGTTTCCTCATCCATCTGGCGACGGAAGAGCGCGAGAATTCTGCATGGTCCATCTATGACCGCATCCTGGATGACCTGATTGAACGACAAAGCCGGGAGACCGGGTTGTGGCACGGGACATCCAATGCCTCGGTGCGCGAAGCTGTGTTTGCGGGCTATCACTTCTTCCCGTTCTTCTTCTGGCGGAAGCGGCCGGTTCCGCACGCCGAACGCATCATCGATTCAACTCTGGCTGTTCAGCATGCGGATGGCCTCTTCGGCGCGGGGCAGGGCGGTGGAGCGTGTGAGGATCTCGATGCCATCGACACGCTGGTTAAATTCGGCCTCGTGACCGATCATCGCGCCGCCGAGGTGCGGAAAGCCCTGGTTCGCGCGCTTGATCGGCTTCTTCTTCTGCAGAATCCTGATGGCGGTTTCCCAGACCAACCGCTTCAAGTCGGTGATCTTCATCGAAGCTTGCGCCGCCGCGTGGCCGACGGGCTGGGTGTGACGCGGGTGTTGAAGCGGCCCCTTCTGCTGCCGAGGACTTACTACAGCGGGTGGCAAACGATGGGGGCGGCCAAGGGCGGGTCCACGATGTGGGCCGCTTGGTTCCGGCCGCTGGCCGTCCGTCTCATACTCTCGCGGTATCCGGATCTGACGGATTTCCGAATGGAAGGCCGTTTCCATGGTTTGCCGTGTCTGGGATGGCATGATCCGGATCTGGCGAAGCCGTCTGCGAATCAAGGCTTGGCAACGAAATCATAGTGACAAAGCCCATGGAAGAACCTCCTGTGTCCATGCGGGTTTTCAACAAATTCAGACTGTGATCGCGTGCAGATGATGCAAAGACATTCCAAGAGCATGCCGTGGTGGTTTACTGACCGGGTCATATGCCAATGCTTGAGTTCGGTTTCCGACTCGGTTCAGGGGGACGTTCTGGATGTGGGTTGCGGAGACATGCATTACAAGTCTTTGTTCAAGTTCCGCACCTATACAGGGGTGGACCAGTGTCCGGGAGCTGATGTTCAAGCCGATATTCGGAAGCTCCCGTTCGATTCTGAACGTTTTGACACCGCGCTGTGTATTCAGGCGTTGGAACATGTGGATGATCCCAATCGTGTCCTGGCTGAGGTGCATCGCGTTCTCAAGAAAGGTGGACGGTTCATTCTCACCGTGCCGTTTATCGTGAGACTGCACTCGGCGCCCCACGACTATTGGCGTTTCTCGGAGCATGGAATTCGATACCTGATGAACCAGAATGGTTTTCGTGAGGTGAAGATACTGCCCATGGGTGGTTTTCTGACCACGCAGTGTGTTCTATGGTCTTTCCAGATGTGGGAATGGCGGCAGAAGTTGCAGGGTTCGAAACCAGGCCGGCTCTTTGCAAAAGTTCTCGCGCTCATGAACTGGATTGCGAGTCCGTTGATGTGGTGGCTCCACCAGCACGACAAGGAACGTCTGACGCCGTTCAATTATCTCGCCGTCGCGGAGAAAAACGGTGGCTGAGAAACGCCGGACGGATCGAAGGGTCGCCGAATTTATTTTATGTCCGTAGAACGCGCTGATTTGGATGATCCCTCATGGAGGGAGAATCCATGGTTCCAGGTCATCCTGGAGCGGACCTATTTTGCCCGTGCCTTTTGCATGGGCGCGAGGGTGTTGGACGCGCCCTGCGGGAACGGCTGGTCGAGCAACAAGTTCGCCGAGCGGGCCGAGTATGTCCTCGGCGTGGATTCTGCCCACGAGGCGATCGCCATGGCACGGGATCGTTACCGGCTCCCGAATCTGGAGTTCCGCCAGATGGATTGTCTGGCGCTGGAATTGGACGACGCTTCTTTTGACGTCGCGGTGAGCATTGAAGCCATTGAGCACTTCAACCATGCGGATGGCCATCGCTACGTGGATGAACTTGCGCGGGTCCTGCGGCCCGGCGGTTTTCTGGTTGGCACCACGCCCAGTGCCAGGAATCGCAAGGACGCTGCCATTCGTCTGGAGCATGAGAAGAACGATTTTCACCTCAAGATCTTCTGGCCGCAGGAATTGCGCCGCTGTTTCAAACGGCACTTTGAGGAAGTCTCCATCGCAGCCATGCCCAACGGCTGTTTCTTTTTCTGGGCCCGCAAGAGCGAGGGGCTGAAGAGCAAGATTCGTTCGGCGGTTTCAGAACCTGTTCGTTCGTGGTTGACCCGGACGAGCCAATGGGTTCGCCCACATCTTCCGCGGTGATTCATGCAGTTGCTTTTCGTCAACCCTGCGTATGAAACCCATCGGTGGGATGGTGCGCGCGTTCACATCACCCAACTCGTCAAGAACCTGTCTGCGTTGGGCCACAAGGTGTTCACGTTCCCTCATCTTGCCCGTGAAGGGTTGCTCCCTTTGCCTCAGGCCGGGTTGAGTAAGATCCAGCAACTAAGGCAGATGGACGCCTTTTATGTTCGCATCGAAAGCATGCTTCCTGTATTGCCACGTTTTATGAAGTGGCCGATGAATGTTCTGTGCCGCCACGTGCCCGTGGTTTGGGAGGTGAACGCGACACCGCAACTGTGCCATCTCAAATGGACCGACGAGGAAGAGGGGAGCGATGAAAAGCGGCTGGCGCGTTTTCGCGGGGTTGCCCGGCACACGGCTCTTGCCATCTGCAACACCCAGGGTCTGGCGGACTACGCGCGTGACCTGGGTATCAGCCGGCGGAGCGTTGTCCCGCTGGGATCGGATCCTGATTTGTTTCGTCCTGACGCACCGGGAGCGGAAGACGTCCCTGCGAATCCCGATGGCCTCAACGTGGTTTGGTGCGGCAATGCAGCCATCGCATGGCATGATCTGGCCAGCATCATTGACGCGGCGCGCGAATTGCAGTCGGAGCCCCGCGTCCGTTTCTACATCGTGGCCAAGGAACCTCCCATCGTCCATTTGCCGGAGAACATCGTCGTTTTGGGAGAGCGTCCCTACACTGAGATGCCGGGTTTGCTGGCCCGCATGGACGTGGGGCTGTGCCTGTATCGGAAGGAAGACTGGACAAGCTATGGCACGTTCTCTTCGCCGCTCAAACTCTTCGATTACATGGCCAGCGGTTTGATCGTGGTGGCATCGCCAATTGAACAGGTGCGCGAGTGTTTTTCGCGCGGTGACATTGGCTTCATGGCGCCATTCGAGGAACCCAAGGTGGTGGCGGACATTCTCAGAAAAGTCCTTCATCAGAAGAGCCAGATGAAATCCAAACGCGACAAGGCGCGAACACTGGCTGTGGAATACTATAACTGGCGGCGAGTGGCAGACGCGACCGTTCGAGCCTTTGAAAGCATCCAATGACGCATCCTCTCATCAGCGTTGTAACCCCGTCGTTCAATCAGGCGCAGTTCCTGGAGCGCACAATCAAGAGCGTGCTCGACCAGAACTATCCGCGCCTCGAATACATCATCATGGATGGTGGTTCCACGGATGCTTCCGTGGAGATCATCAAACGCTACGCGGATCGCCTGACGTATTGGGTGAGCCAGAAAGACCGCGGCCAATCCGACGCCATCAACCAAGGCTTTGCGCGCTGCACTGGCGCGATTCTCACCTGGTTGAATTCAGATGATTATCTGACGCCGGGATCACTGGCCGCCGTTGCGGAATCATATGCACATCATCCCGATGCGGGTGCCTGGGTAGGCGACTGCCAACTCG
>CAZGGF010000290.1:0-6190 GCA_964524715.1 uncultured Verrucomicrobiota bacterium
GGACTTGCCGCTGACGATACATCACGAGGATAATCTTAACGGTCCCGCGTCGGCTTTGACCTTCGGAGTGGTCAAAGGCGCCGCCAAAGTCATCAGTCGGACAGCCGTGGGGGTGTACGAGACAGGTTTCTTCTATCTGCCGTACCCGGATGCCTACTGGCCGATCATCAAGCCGGAGTTCCCGCTCGACAGCTTTAATCAGAACGTTCTGATGTATGAGTAATCTCTTCCGCTAAGCAGGGCGGTAGGATTTGACGGAGTTTGAGGTCGCAGCGGGCATGAGATGTTGGGGAGGATAGTTTTTCTTGTGTCTGAAAGTGGTGGCGGACGATTCAAAGTCAGTTCCGCCGTTTTTTTGCAAGGAGTTCCATGAGACTACTGGCGATGGCGTTGGGCGCAATGATGGTGTTTCTGGCGGGTTGTGAGAGTGCGCCGCCACAGGGGCAGCGGACGTTGCTGGAACAAACCACGGTTACCGACCAATCCGGCACGCGCGTGGAAAGAACGCCTTTCCTGACGCCCCAAGCTCCTCCACCTCCTGTGCAATGAAATGGCCAGCCATGAACCGCCGCAGAACGTCGGCACCACGGTGGTGGGGTGTTGGATTACTACTGGCGGCGGCACTGGCCTTGCGGGCGGATGTGGTCGTCCTGAAAAACGGCACGATGTTGCTGGGGCGCGCTGTTGGAACGACGGCTGATAGCATCTCGATACAGGTGGGCGCCGCAGGCACTGTGACCGTGCGGCAGGGCGATATCCGGCAACTCATTGCCTGTCCGCCCGGGGAGGATCCGGATAGTTATTTCAAAGCCGCGGAACGTGCTGTGCGCGCTGGGTGGTTTACAGAGGCGTTTGCCTGCTACGAGAAATCCATGGCCGTGGAGCCGGCTACAGCTGCTGTCGCCCAAGCACAGCGCGACGCACTCCAGAAACGCGTGCTGGCTGAAGCGCGGACAAAAGCGAAGTCTGGCGATCAGGTCGTTGGCGACATTGACCGACAGCGCGCTGACGCACAAAAACTGATGGCGGATGGTGAAGCGATGTTGCGGGCGGCACAGTTGGCGGCCAATTACGATGCGAAGAACCGTGGTCCGACGGCTCGCCTCCTTCAACAACAAGGCGAAGCCAATATCAAAATCGCGCAGGCGAAGATTGACGAGGGCAAGGCGATGTTGGAGAAAGTCGAGAAAACGATAGCACCGACACCACCGCCGCCACCGCCGCCACCTCCCTCAACGTCGGAACAGATCACTCAGTGGGGCTACTTGATTGGCGTTGCCGTGGTTGTGTTGGTCATCCTGCGGTTTGTGCTGGCTCCGTTCTTCTCCCGCCGTTGAACCAGCGGCGGTCGTTCAGCCGTCACGCAACGGCTGCCATGCAACTCTATCGTTCGGTGCCGCTAAAGCCTGTCCCGAGGACAGCACGATAGACCACCTCAGTCTGACGCGCCACCTGTTGCGGATCCCACAGTCGTCGTGCCTTTTCCACCGCAGCCAAGCCCATGCGGGTACGCAGTGGTTCATCCTCCAGCAGCTTCTCAATGGCCGCCGCCAGCGATTCTGGATTGGCGGACGGAACGAGCAGACCCGTCTGTCCATGGTCCACTAATTCAGGCAATGAACCGACTTGGCTGGCTACGACGGGGCGGCCTATAGCCATGGCTTCCGCGACCATGTTGCAGAACATCTCATGTAGCGAAGGCACGACCACAATGCTGGCCCGGGCTATTTCGATGGCCATGTTTTCCGGGCGCTGGAAACCACAAAACTCGACGGTTTCCTCCAGATGCAGCGCGCGGATTTGCTCGCGGATGGACTCAAAGTAGCCCTCGCTGCCGCGACCGGGGACGCCGACAACCACCAGTTTCAAGCCCGGCCGACGCGACCGAAGCTGATCCAAAGCGGCCACCAAGTATTGCAGCCCCTTCACAGGCGCGATGATACCGCCAAACAACAGCCGTTGCGGTTCGCTGGGGGTGGCGCGGACGGTGTTGTCGAAGAACACCGGGTTCATCGCGTTGGGGATGCGGTGAATCTCCGCCTGCGGTGCCAGCGGGGCCACCGACTCGGCCACGTGCCCGCTCTTGGCGATGATGTGGCGGACACGACGCAGACACCATTGTTCCCACAGCTGCATCATGCGCATTCGCGAGAACAGCGGCATCTTCACATGGCGGATGATCTTGAACTGCAGCCCCTGCATCGTCATCACCATGGGATAACCGCTCTTTAGAGCAGCAATCGTGTAGACGTCTTCCGTGCCGTGAGAATGGACCAGATCGGGTTGAATCTGCCGTAGCGCCCGGTGCAGCCTCTTGCAGTCGAATGCAAACAGTGTGGCCGCCCGCAACCGGCGCGGGCAGCGCAGGAAATGCAATCGCACGCCCTGGCTCTCGGCCTCCATGTCGCGATCGATTTCGTCGGTCTGAGTGACGACGTGGACTTCGATTGTGCCGAGCCTGGCCAGCGCGTGCGATAGGTTAACCACCCATGGCGAGGGATGACGTCCCGTGTCTGGTCGATAGCCAGGCCGGCCTTCCAGTGCCCACGTGGCATAGTTGGAAAGGATCGCGACTTTCACAATGTTCATCCTAAAACGCGGCGTCCAGATAACGGCGCATCCACCACTCCACCACCGTCAACATCCAAAGTTTGGACCAATTTCTCGGGCGCTCCTCGAACTGCCGACGCACGAGGGCCACCGCCTCGGGCTGGAATAGTCCTCGTTTGCGCACAGCCTCGTCGCTCGTGGCGTCGTTCACGCGATCCCGCAGCTCATTCTGCATCCACGCGTTGATCGGCATATGGAAGAAGGCTTTGCGCCGGTGCAGGATGGCAGGGGGCACAAGGTCTGTAACAGCAGCGGCCAGCAACGGTTTGACGATTTTTCCATCGCCCAACTTGAACTCTCCTGGCAGACGACTGACGAACTCCACCAGCCTGTGATCGAGAAAAGGCGGCCGCACTTCCAATGCGTGGGTCATGCTCACGGCATCCATGTCGCGCAGCAACATGGGCGTCATATAGCGTTCGATTTCTATCTTCGTAAGGATGTTGGCTGCATCAGCATTCGCTGTTGTACCCTGAAATTTAGCCGCAAGTTCGTCGGAAGGGGAGAACTGACGCGCTGCTGTTCCTGTCAACTCAACACGTTGATCGGTTCCGAACATCGTCCGGGTTCGTCTGCAAAGTTCTTCCAGATTGTAAGGAGCCAGCTCCAACGCCGCCATCCATGGACTCAGCCGGTGCAATCGACCCAGTCGAAGGCTGTGCGGCAGCCGCTTCAGGACCGGGAATCGTGCCTGCAAATGCATGGCGCGGATGGTGGCGAGCGTATGTGGATAGCCGAGGAACAATTCGTCACCGCCAATGCCAGACAGCGCCACCGTCACGCGTTGTCGCGTGATCTTGCTGACGTGGTAGCTGTTCAGACCGTCCACGCTTGGCCGGTCCAGGTGCCAGATGAAGTTGTCAAACTCCCGCGCCACATCCGCGCCACTGACTATCGCCTCCATGTGGTCGCAACCGAAATGCTCCGCCGCCACCTGCGCGTATTTCAGTTCGTTGAACGCAGCGCCTTCCGAGCCGTAACCGATACAGACCGTGCGGATGGGTTGATCCACCATACGGCTCATCAGTCCCACGATGACCGTTGAATCCAGACCGCCGCTGAGAAACGCTCCCAACGGCACGTCGCTGATCATGTGTAACCGGACGGATTCTTCCAACAGCGCCCGCAACTCTGTCACTACCTCCTGTTGTTGCCCGGGCGTTGACCGATCGGTGCAATGTGCCGCGGTTTCCACCGGCAGCTGCCAGTAACGTTCGATCACGGGTTCGCCGCCGTTTTCAACTGTCAGTGTATGTCCCGCTGGCAACATCTTGATGTCCTGAATCATCGTCCTCGGGGCGTGCACACAGCCAAACGCGAGAAAGCAATCGAGCGCATTCACATCCAGCCGGCGTTCCACCAACCCGCTGGCCAGCACACTTTTGATCTCCGAACCGAACACCAGTTTCCCGCCGGCAAAATGCCAGTAAAGCGGCTTGATGCCCATGCGGTCGCGCGCCATCCACAGCCGCCTGCGGCCCGCATCCCAGATGACGAACGCAAACATCCCGCGAAGTTTTTCGACGCAGCGCGTGCCCCACTCCTCGTAGGCGTGGATGATGATCTCCGTATCCGTGGCGCTGCAGAAACGATGCCGGCCCTCCAGTTCCCTGCGCAATTCAGCGAAGTTGTAGATCTCACCGTTGAACACGATGCAGACCGATCGGTCCTCATTGAACATGGGCTGATGGCCGCGCGGCGAGAGGTCGAGAATGCTCAGCCGTCGGAAAGCAAGAGAGGCCGCCGGTGCTTCGGGCCGCCCGCCCGCCGCCGGCTGCGCTGCGAAGACTTCAATCCCCTCGTCGTCAGGTCCGCGATGCGCAATGGCCGCCGCCATCCGCTGCGCCCGCTCGCGGTCTGCCAATCCAAGAATGCCAGCTATGCCACACATGATCAGTGAATTTGTTGTGCCAGATACTCCGCCACCTGCCGTCGGTCCCGCCATCCCGCATACAAGGTGTGCGGCATCGCCAGCACGTTCCAGACCAGCGCCGCCATTGCCAGTCCCGCGTTCACCGGCAGGCTCGATGGCCGGTAGCGGCGCAATGTGTAATCAGCGTCAAAATCCAACCGTAACGACGGATTGCAGGCGCGGTTGAAAACCGTTCCCGTCGTGCGCAGCCCGCACCACAAGCCGTCGAACTTCAGGCTCATGCGTATCAGATTGCGCATGCTGAGATAGGCGCGCCGCAGTCCCATCTTGCACGTGGACGCCTCACCCATATGCCATACCGGTACGGTCAACTCCACCATCTGCCAGCCGGCGCGCGTCGCCCGAAGCTCCAGGTCGTTTTCTTCTGCATAAAACCGATAGGTTTCGTCAAACAACCCGATTGAGCGAAACACTTTAGTATCACAAAAAAGCGAGCAACCCGAAATGTGATTCACTGGTTTCCAATCGGTTTTGCTGAATTGCTGACACGCCTGTCCGAACTCAGGCCGCGTAACTTCCTGGTTGAAGAGTTGGAATCCGATGAAACCGTGCTGCGGATGTTTCGCGGCGTGCGCCACCGCCTCACGAATCCAGGCTGGGTGAGGCTCAATGTCGTTGTTGGCAATGACCACGTAGCGGTAGCCCTTTTCCATCGCATAGCGGATGCCGACGTTGTTGCCGCCCGCGTACGCCAGATTACGGTCTTGTCTCAGCAACGTCACTTGTGGCCAACGAGCCCTCAGCCAGCCGCATGAATCGTCCGACGAGGCGTTGTCCACAACCACCAGTTCCAGCGGCTTGTAATCAGTCTTTGCAATCAACGGCAGAAACCGGCCCAGCAGTTTGCGTCCGTTGTAGTTCAAAATAACAACGCATACCGAAGGTGCGCCTGCGGAAGGTGACGGTCTATTGTTTGTTGGGTCTGCAACGCGTTGTGCCCGATAATCCAAAACAGAATTCTATAAGTGGCAGCGCCGCGGAGCAAGCGCAGAGAGACAAAGGGCTCCCTCCGGCGTCACCACCGGCGCGCGGTGGATCTTTCCAGCATCAATACCGCACCGCCGCCGGGCGGCAGCTCCAGTGGGAAGATCGTCGAAACCTCAGTCATCTCGCGTGGCAGCGGATGGGCGCCACCGTCGGCGCTCAGGTTCAGCACACGGTTGAATGCGTCATTGGCGATGACGTACGTCTTCACCGGCATGTAGGGCGAGAGATTGATCACGACGGAGAAAAACGTCCGCGGATTTTCCGTTGGCCGCCAGTCAAGATACAGGTTGCGTTCCGGTGATTCGATCTCGCGCTTCACGCGCTCATGGAGCTTCCACGGCCAGTAATCGCGAACCTGTTTTGTCTCGCCGAACGGCGTGAGTGAGACAAGGATCTCACCACGGCCGTACTGGGTTCGGATTGCCAGCGGCGCTCCTGCATCGTCGGAGGCCACGATTACACAACCGGTCTTCAGCCGAGACGCGTCCACACGCCAGCGCCCTGTTGTTTTCCCCTTCTCTAACCGTGCGTCCGCCACCCCGCATTTCTCCCCCATTAGTCGCCCCAATCCCCCGCCCCCTGGGTCGCACAAGCCCGGCCGTCCCGAGCCGCGCCGTGTGCCGCCTTCTTCCCCCCACCCCCGCAGCCCGCACCGCCGCC
>CAZGGF010000291.1:0-14006 GCA_964524715.1 uncultured Verrucomicrobiota bacterium
GAATCCGGTCTTTCGAAACCTACTGCTGCTGGCGCTGGCGGGTTGCTCGACGATTCAGCCAGCGGCGCAGCGAGAGTGGATTGCGGTCGGAAAAGGTGGAAAAGATTTTGTCTGCCAGCCGTCGGGGAAGGCGTTCATGCCGTGGGGATTCAATTACGATCACGACTTCAAGAGCCGGCTGATTGAGGATTACTGGGAAAACGAGTGGCCGACGGTAGAGGCGGACTTCCGCGAGATGAAGGCGCTCGGCGCGAACGTCGTCCGTGTCCACCTTCAATTCGGACGGTTCATGGACGCAGCGGACCGGCCAAACGCGCGCTCGCTGGCGCGGCTGGGGAAACTGGTGGCACTCTGCGAGGGACTGGGCCTTTATCTCGATCTCACCGGCCTCGGCTGCTATCGCAAGCAGGACACGCCGCCCTGGTATGACGCGATGAACGAAGTCCAACGCTGGCGGGCGCAGGCGAACTTCTGGCGCGCCATTGCCCGTGAATGCGCCAGCCACAACAGCGTCTTTGCCTATGACCTGATGAACGAGCCGGTGGTGCCGGGCGAGCGGCTGGCTCCCGGTGAGTGGTTGCATCCGGCTTCGTTGGGCGGTTTCCATTTCGTCCAGCGCATCACGCTCGACGCGGCAAGTCGCAACCACAGCGACGTGTTTCGCGCGTGGGTCCGGCAACTGGCGGCGGCCATCCGCGAGGTGGATCGGCGTCACCTGATCACGGTTGGTTTGCTGCCCATCACGTCGGGCTACGCTTACGCTGCGGCGGCGGAGATGGACTATGTCAGCGTCCACATTTATCCAGAAAAAGGAAAACTCGACGATTCGCTCCAGACACTCCAGCGCTTTTGCGTCGGCAAACCCGTGGTCGTTGAAGAGACGTTCCCGCTGAATTGCAGCGCTGATGAATTGGGTGCCTTCATCGAACAGTCGAAGACGTCCGCCAGTGGCTGGATCGGGTTCTATTGGGGCCGGACGCCGGAAGAGTTGCGCGACTCGAAGCAGATGGCCGATGCGCTGACGTTGCGGTGGCTGGAATTATTCCAGCGGATCAATCCGAATCGCTGAGACAAGCCTGGGCGGACACCTTGCGTGACGGTGACGGTTTCGGGTAGTTTTTCGACGATGAGCGATATCGGAAAAATGCTGGTACTGGCCGGATTGGCGATGGCTGCGGTGGGCGCGCTGATCTGGTTGGGGCCGAAATTGCCCTGGGTGGGACGGTTGCCGGGGGATATCAGCATCGAGAGGTCCAATTTCCGCTTTTACTTTCCGCTAACGACCTGCATCATCGCCAGTCTGTTGCTGACGCTGTTGGCGTGGCTGTTCCGCCGGCACTAGAGCGGCAGAGAACTAAATGATTTCGTCATGGCAACGCTAGGCATTCGTCGTCCGCGCAACGTCAACTGGTTGCGTTCGGCGGCCATTCTTTATGGCGATTGGGGCACGAGCAAGGCCTATGTCGTCGGTATCGCGTTTGCCTTGGCGGCTTACACGAGTTTCTGGCCTGTACTGGCAGTCTGCGCGCTAACGGCAGTGGTCGGGTTCAACTACAGCCGTGTCTGCAAATACTATCCCGACGGCGGTGGCGTTTATTCGAGCGCCAAGGCGCATTCAAAATCGCTCGCGATGGTTGGCGGCTTGCTGTTGTGCGGCGATTACATCGTGACGGCTTCGCTGAGCTGCCTGGATGCGTTCCACTACTTCGGGATACATGAGCCGGTGCGCTGGGCGGTGCTGGCGATCTTCTTCATCGGTGCGATCAATTTCTTCGGGCCGAAGCACAGCGGCAGTCTGGCGTTCCTGCTGGCGGTGCCGACCACCCTGACCGTCGTGGTTCTGGCGGCCTTCTGCGCGCCTCACCTGGGCACCGCCGTCAGCCACGTCGGCGCGCCCAGCGGGGGGTGGAATCACAACTGGGTCATTGCCGTGGGCCTGATCCTGACCCTGTCCGGCGTGGAAACGGTGGCCAACATGACGGGTGTCATGGAAATGCGCGCAAGCGGACCGGGCGAGCCATCCATTGACTCGACGGTCAAGCGCACGATCTGGCCGGTGCTGATTGAAGTGTGTGTTTTCACCGCATTGTTTGCGCTGGCCATGCATGCATTGCCGGGCTTGGTGGTCCAGGACGGGCACGTGCTCGCGCCAGATCACGCAACCAATCCCCAGCACCGCGAGTTGGAAGCGTCCATGTTGCGCTACATGGCCGAGGTGTTCGCGGGCAGCTGGCTCGCGTGGGTGGTCGGCGGGGTGTTTGGCCTTCTGCTGCTCTCGGCCACCAACACGGCCATCGTCGGGTTGGTGAGCGTGTTCTACATGATGGCGCACGACGATGAATTGCCCCGGCATTTTACCAGCCTCAACCGCTTTGGCGTGCCGTGGATTCCGCTGCTGATCGCCACGCTCGTGCCGATGCTGGTGCTGGACGGCGTGGGTGCCGTCGAAGGGCTGGCGGCGCTTTATGCCATCGGCGTGGTGGGCGCCATCACAGTGGACCTCGGTTCGTCCGCGCTGAATTTCTCGCTGCCAATGAAGCGGTGGGAACGCGTGTTGGTGGGCGGCACCGTGCTGGTGCTGGCGGCCATCTGGGTAACGATCGCGGCCACCAAACCGTATGCGTTGCTATTTGCGGCCCTGGTGGTGGGGATCGGTTTCCTGATGACCAGCCGATGGGTCAAAGGCCCCGTGGCGGCGCCCGCTGGCGCCGAGGAAGACATATCGGCCGAGGGAATGCCGGTGCTGGAACCGGTTCTGCCGACGGGCGAAGAGGCGGCGGCGACAACGACCGGCGCCATTCTTGTGGCTGCGCGCGGCGTCACCGACGTGCTGAAATTTGCCGTCGAGGAAGCCGCCATGCGCAAGCACATCCTCTACGTGCTCTATGTGCGGGAAATCGCCGTGACCATTCCCACCGTTTCTCACTGGCGTGATGATCAGCAAGCGACCGCCATCTTCAGCGTCATCCGGGAGTATGCGAAAGAGCGCGGCGTGCATGTGTTGCCGGTGTATACCACCAGCAACGATCCCGCGCCGATCATTCTCGACCTGGCCGCCACGCTGGGCGTGGAGTATCTCATCCTGGGCGGCACACATCGAAGCCGGTTTGTCAGCCTGCTCAAGGGTGACGTGATCAGTAAAGTGGCGCATCAATTGCCGTCGAATATCCGCCTGCTGATCTTCGGCTGATCTTCCCCCCAAACGAAAAGTGGCGTCCCGTCGCCGGGACGCCACTTCATAGACTTCGTTGGTTTGTCTGGACGGCCTACAACCGTCCGTGTGGATCAAACCGCCTTGCCGCCGCGCTCGTCGGTGCGGATGCGAACAGCTTCCTCAACGTTCATCACGAAGATCTTGCCGTCGCCGATCTTGCCGGTCTTGGCGCTCTTGACGATGGCGTTGATCGCCGTTTCGACCATGTCGTCGCCGACAACAATGTCGAGCTTGAGCTTGGGCAGAAAATCCACCGTGTATTCGCTGCCGCGGTAAATCTCCGTGTGGCCCTTCTGGCGGCCAAAACCCTTGGATTCGGTTACCGTCATGCCCTCGACGCCGACTTCGGCAAGCGCGGATTTCACTTCCTCGAGTTTGAAGGGCTTGATGATGGCTTCGATTTTTTTCATGAATCTTTCCTTTGTTCGCCTGCGCTTAGATTAGACCAAATTGTAACCTTCTTCGCCATGATCGGTAATGTCCAAACCCTCGCGCTCTTGATCAGGCGCGGGACGCAGACCAATCAATGCCTTAACGATATAAGCGATAATCGTCGTCCCGACAACTGCCAAAACAAGCGTCAGGCCGATAGCCTTCAGTTGCTCCAGCCACAACGTGCTGCCGACGATGTCCTTCAAGTTCGTGGACAGATTGCCGTTCGCGTCCAGCGTGGCCAGCACGCCGGTCAGGAACGCTCCCAGGGTGCCGCCGACTGCGTGCACGCCGAATGTATCCAGCGCATCATCGTAGCCGATCCAAGACTTGAGTTTGTAGCACGCGAGAAACGGCACCAAACCGGCCGCGATGCCGATGATGACCGCGCCTGTCGGGTTCACGAAACCGCAAGCGGGCGTGACCACAACTAGGCCTGCCACCGCACCCGAGCAATAACCCAGGACGCTGGGGGTGCCTTTCAATATCCACTCTGCCGCCGCCCATGTGAAGCTGGCTACCGCGGTCGCCAGCGTCGTCGTCATGAACGCGTTGGCCGCAACACCGTCTGCCGCCACCGCGCTGCCGGCATTGACCCCATACCAACCCACCCACAGCATGCCGGTGCCGACCATGCAAAGCACCATGCTGTGCGGCGGCATCTTCTCTTTCCCGAAACCGATACGCGGGCCGAGAATCAGGCACAGGATTAGCGCTGACCAGCCGCTTGACATGTGCACCACCGTGCCGCCGGCGAAATCAATCGCCTTGATCGCGGCTTTCGCATTCCAGACACCGTTCATCAGGCCGTCAATGCCCCAGACCATGTGTGCCAGCGGGAAGTAAACGACGAACATCCACGCCGCCACAAACGCAACGATCGCGCCGAACTTCATGCGTTCCGCAATCGCACCAACAATCAACGCTGGCGTGATGATCGCAAACATGAGCTGATACATCGAGAAGACGTTATGTGACACCCAGAAGGAGTAGTCTGTGTTCGGGGCGGAATCCACGCCCTTCAGGAACGCGAATTTCGTCAGGCTGCCGAGGAACGAGTTGCCGCTGGCGAACACCATGCTATAGCCGCACAACCACCAGAGAATGGTCACCAGCCCGGCAATGCCGAGACATTGCGCCAGCACCGACAACACGTTCTTCCTGCGAACGAGGCCGCCATAGAACAGTGCCAGCCCCGGCAGCGTCATGAACAACACAAGCGCGGAACTGGTCATGATCCAGCCGTTATGACCAGGCCCGGAGGTCGCCGAGGTGGGCGTCGCCAGACCCTCGGGGATCTTGCCGTCCTTGTCTTTCAGCGAAGCCGTCGGATCGCCATTGGTTACGTAAGCTTCCAGCGAAGCAATGCGTTGCTCCAGCGTCGGTTCCGGTTTCTTGGGGGCGGCGGGCGCCGCATCCGCCGCCCACGACGGTCTGGCAGCGCTCACCAGGAGCGCCGCCAGACCGCAGCATAGCAGCACCCGTTTGCCAATGTTTCGGTTCACACAGTTTCGTTTCATCTTGTTCCTTGCTATGAATGGGAGCCGTGCTCCCATCCGCGTTCACACACGTTTCAGTTAAAGTTGTTCGTGTCGACAGACTCAGTTCGCGCTTGGCACAGAACCAAGCAAGGTTGGTGCCAAGCCCCAATGCGCTCGGGGGACAGATGCGGGCTGGCGATTTTTGAGCGGGGTGATTAAAAGAAATGCGCAGGTGATGAAAACAGCTGACTTTGACTATACACTGCCGCCTGATCTGATCGCGCAACAGCCGTTGCCCGACCGTGACGGCGCTCGTATGCTTGTCCTGGATCGCGCCGGCGGCGGCATCCGCCATCAACAGTTCACAGCATTCCCGCAGTACCTGCAGGCCGGCGAAGTCCTCATTCTCAACGATACCAAGGTCATTCCCGCCCGCCTTATCGGCCACAAACCGACGGGGGGCGAGGTGGAGTTATTGCTGGTCGAGGAACTGTCCGCTTTCCGCTGGCTTACCCTTGCCCGGCCTGCGAAACGATTGCGCGAGGGCATGGAGATCGCCTTTGGCGGCGATCCCCAGTCAGAACCGCTCCGCGCCCTCGTCGAAGCCAAACGCGAGGGGGGCGAGGTCATCGTCCGTTTCACGGGCGTTGACGACTTTTTCGCTGCACTGCAACGCGTCGGCCATGTGCCGTTGCCGCCTTACATCCGCCACGGCGAGGACGGTCCCGCCGATCGTGAACGTTACCAGACTGTCTTCGCCCGCCAGCCCGGCGCCGTCGCCGCCCCGACGGCCGGCCTGCACTTCACACCCCACACATTCGAGGCGCTGGCCCAACGCGGCGTGTTGGTGCATCGGCTTGTGCTGCATGTCGGCCCCGGCACATTCAAACCCGTGGCATCTGAAGACATCGAACAGCACACGATGCATATCGAACGGTTCGATATTCCACCCGACACAGCCGACGCCGTCAATGCCGCCAAACGCGATGGCCGCCGTGTCATCTGCGTCGGCACCACCACCGTCCGCGCCCTCGAGGCCGTTGCCGACACTGAGGGCCAGGTTCGCGCAGGCGCGGGCGAGACTGATATTTTTATCTACCCGCCGTACCCGTTCCGTGTTGCCGACGCGATGCTGACCAACTTCCATCTGCCGCGGTCGACGCTGCTGATGCTGGTCAGTGCGTTTGCCGGCCGCGAACCGGTGCTGCTCGCCTATGCCGAGGCGGTGCGGCAAAGGTATCGGTTTTACAGCTATGGCGATTGCATGTTAATCGTGTGACCCATGAAGCGCCCCTTCGTCCTCCTCAACATGGCCATGACGCTCGACGGCAAGACCTCCACCGTCGAACGCCGGCCGACCGATTGGACGAGCAGACGGGACAAGCGCCAACTGATCGAACTCCGTGCCACCGCCGACGCTGTCATGGTCGGCGCGCGCACGGCGGAGACCGATCGCACGAGCCTCAGCATCCCTGACGAGCGGCTCCAGCGTGCGCGTGTCCGCCGCAAGCAATCTCCGCATCCGCTGCGAGTGATTGTCAGCGGCAGTGGCTCTTTTCGGGAGAACATCCGCGCGTTCGAACGGCAGGTGTCGCCGATACTGATCTTCACTTCGCGCCGCGCGCCGCGCGCCAAACTCGACCGGCTGGCGCGCCTGCCCGACGTGCATGTCTACATCCTCGGTGAACGCGACGTGGATGTGCCGCTGATGCTTGACGTCCTGGCGCGTGACTGGAAGGTGCGGCGACTCCTTTGCGAAGGCGGCGCGAACCTGAACTGGTCGCTGTTTGCCGCCCACGCCGTGGACGAAGTGTTCGTCACGCTCTGCCCACGAGTCTTCGGTGGCGCAACCGCACCCACGCTGGTGGACGGTGCCGGCTTCCTGCGTTCGGAGGGACTGGAAGCGAGACTGGTCGGTTGTCGGCGTGCCGGGTCGGAGTTGTTCCTTCGCTACCGGATCCAGTAATCGCAACCTGGGAGCGCGGAACGTGATGCGTGAAGCGTAAGGCGTGAGGAGGCGGAGGCTATCGCCCTCAACCCAGAGGGTTGACAGAGAGTAGCCGGAGGTCGGAGTCCGCGCAGACCTCCGGCTGCGTTCAAAAACACTCCACGCACCCCGAAGGGGTGACAGAAACCCGTGACTCGAGACTCGGGACTCGGGACCCGGGTCACGGGTTTCGAGTCCCGAGTCACGGATTACGGTTCACGCCTTGAAATTGGGGTCACATCTTTGGGGCGTGTTGCCCAAATCAACCCGGTGGTCTCGATATTCAATCGTCCCTCCGGGACTCACCGCTCTCTCGCGTCACCGTCTCCGTCAGTGAACTGGCGAGCTATTTTCACGTGCCCCTACGGGACAAGCGTGGGGCCCGGCAACGTCCCGTTAGGGACGGTGCGACAATAGCCCGGCGTTTTAACGCCGGGAATGCGATGGGAGGATGGCAGAGTCCCGTAAGGGACGATTGAGCGTTTTGGGCAACACGCCCCAAAGATGTGACCCGATTTTATTTCTTTCGAATACGCAAGCTAGTCTGGCCCAACCAAAGGTGAATCTCCGCCGTTTGCCGACCAACATAAAGCGTCTTTATACAACTGAGCAAATTCAGGGCTGTCTTGCCAGTCGTTGAAGAAGACTCTACAACGGTTGCTTTCAAAAATATGCTCGAGACAGGCGTTCAGCAACATATTCTTAATTCTCTCGTTGCCCCCGCGATACTTCATCTCTATCCACTTTTTGATTTCGTTAAGAACATGCACAGGAACATTGTGACGCACAAGAAATGCAAACCAACTAGCCAACTCTAAACATGCCTCACAAGCCGATCCAACCCATTCAGATCGCTGATCCATAGCGATCGCTGCGCTGTAGTAAGTCAGTCTGATCTTACATTTTTCATCCCAACTAATTTCCGGTGTAACAGCTTGTTCCAATTCCGGCGTAGTAAGAATGAAATAAGCGATTCCAAGCGATGTAATATCTCCTTGTCCAGCCCAATCAAGCAGATCATTCTTCGAAAGAGGCTTTGCGGTCTCCGTCTCCACATATGGTTTGATGTAATCAAGCGCATTCATATTTGGCACTGGTAAAACACATAAGAACACTCCACGTTACTGAGCACCCACAACCTCCTCGACGAAAACAGGAAGACGGCAAGAATACTTGTGCCCGCTCCCGATTCGATAACAAAATGGGTTCACATCTTTGCATTCAACATTTCAGCCTCCGCCCGTCTCGCAACTGCTGTCAGTGATTCGTCCTGATCCATCCGTTCCCCAAACCGCTTCACCGCCACCGCCTTCTCGCGTCAATCAGATGCATCATGTAAAGGTGTGACCCCGATGTTGTTGGCTATTTTTTGGTGAGCAGCAAAACACAGGCCATTAGAACTGAACCACCAAGGCAGAACGCACCTACTCTGAGCATCTGTTTCCAATTCCCTTGTGGAGCGTGTTTCCGACCCGATATTCCCATCAGGATAGCCCCAACGCCTGCAAGGAATGATGTTAACACTATAGTCCAATCGTTCTCCAGTAATCTTATGACGAAAGACATATCCTCAAGCACCTCACTCTTCATCAACAAAATTGGGGTTACATTTTCGCATTCAACGTTTCAGCCTCCGCCCGTCTCGCAACTGCTGGCAGTGATTCGTTCTGATCCATCCGTTTTCCAAATCGCTTTACCGCCTTCCCGCGTCAATCAAATGTTGAATGCAAAGATGTGACTCCAAATGCCTTTCCAGTCATCGGCTTCCATCAAGGATCCGATTCGAACCAGCAAGAACATCCTGCGCGCAATCCCTGAGCATTCGCGCGCAGCCCTCCAGCCTCCTTCGGTATTTCGCCTGACGTTCACTCATGCCATTTTTGGTGACCGTTTTCGGGAAATGAATGTCCCGCACGCCTCGCTGAAGCAATAGTTCTGTCAGGTATTCGCGAACGAGAGTTCCCGTGTCGTCTTTTCGGTATGAGGTCGGACTCCTTCCGTCTTTCAAACGGATGACTTTCACGGAAGCGTCATCGTCACGTTGTTCAAACACGCACTCGATACCTACAGACTCTTTGCGGTAAGTCACAAATACCAGCCCGGGTGTGGAAGTATCGACATCCGGGCCGGTGAATCCATATTGTTGAATCAGAAACGCAAAAACGCGTTCACATTCCGTTACAAAGTCACTCGGCGAAGATGTTTGTTCAATATCCACAGGCTATTCTCCCAGCAACGAAGAACCACCACACCATTTACCAGATCGTTTCCAGAGTGTAATGACTGGATAGTTCAGTGTTTCCCTTCGTTCCATGCCATAGAAGATGCAGTCGGGTCGCTCATGCGCTTTCCGGTTAAGAAATTGGGTTCATATCTTTGCATTCAACGTTTCAGCCTCTGCTCGTCTCGTAACTGCCGCCAGTGATTCGTCCTGGTTCATCCGTTCCCCAAACCGCTTTACCGCCACCGCCTTCTCGCGTCAATCCAATGCATCATGCAAAGGCGTGACCCCGGTTTCGTCAGCCCGCCGACCCGCCGTCGCAGTCGCCGGCGGGGTCAGTAGCGCCACCAGATTTTGAGCAGATCCCGTGGCGCTTGGGATGCATACTGCGCGAAGAACCGGGACTTCTCCGTGTCGCGCCATTCACGCAGATGCACCTCCGCAATCGCGCGCCGGGCGTTCTTCCTGCCCACGAGATGTATCAGCCGGGCCAGCACCTCGACATCGAACAACCATGGACTGAGAAACGGTTCCTGGAAGATCTTCTCCGCTGCCTGCCGGCGAAACATCTTCGCGCCACATTGGGTGTCGCGAAAATACACTCCCAACGCCGCCGAAGCCGCATGCGCAAACCCCCAGCTCGTGAAACGCCGCCAAGCCGGCCGGTGAACCTTGTGTTCGGCATCCTGGCGGCGGACGCCAATGGCTGCGAGCGCCTCGCGATGCTGGTCGAGCGTCATCATGAAATCGTGGATCAGTTCCAGAGACGCCGAGAGGTCGGCGTCCCAGTAGCCCACGAAATCGCATGCGCTGCCAGCCAGCACGCGCTGCATGCCCTGGCGGACAGCCTCCGCCTTGCCCGAGTTGCGCTCCAGATGAACCACCTCGACACGTGGATGCCTCTGCGCAAAACCATCGAGCATCTCTGGCGTGGCGTCTTTGCTGCCGTCGTTTACGAACACCAGCCGATCATCCTGCTCCTGGTTCAGGTGGGTGTGCCAGGCTCCCAGCTTGAGCCGATGCGCTTCGTTGTAGCACGGCACGACGAGTGCCAGACGGATGGGGGAGGTGGGTGTGTCAGGCATTGTTTTTCTCAGACTTGTCGTTGCCGGTAGTCGCGCGGTGTGCAGCGCATCTGCCGGCTGAAGACATTGGTGAAATACTGGCTCGACGAGAAGCCGCACGCAAACGCGATTTCCGTGATGGTCACATCGGGCCGGCGCGCGAGTTGCTCGCAGGCCCGCTCAATTCGCGCGTGAGTCAGGTACCGGGTCGGCGTCATATTCGTCAGCTTGCGAAAGTGATGCACGAACTGTGTCACTCCCATGTGACAGCTTTCTGCCATGGATTCAAGCGTCCATGGCTGGTCCAGCGTGGCCGTCAGCGCGCCGAGGAACAACCGCAGCGTCCGTTCGGCGCTGGTCAGCGACTCGCGCAGGGGAATCTTCCGCTCCCGGAAGACCTCCAGCAACGCCCGCAGAACCTCGTTAACCAGCACCGCCAGGCGCGAGCAACGGCCTCCGTCGCAGTCCTCGCCCAGCGCCTGCGCAATGCCCAGAAAGCCCCGTCGTATTGCTTCCGAGCCGGGCCAGACGTACTGCTCGTTCTAACGCAGGCAGCGCGTCAGGAAATCCAAATCCGGGCGGTTGAGGATGATCCATGGCGGCCATGTCCATGTCTGGTGCGGCCGGCGCACGCCGACATCGAGAATGAACCAAATCAGCTTGCTCGAACCGATGCACGGGTCGCCCACCTGATGCGGCTGCCATGGACGCGTGATCATGAACTGGTCATGCGCCAGTGTCTGGCGGTTTGTCTCAATCAACACCGGCGTCTGTCCGCCCGCCATGAACGCGATCTCGATGCCCTCGTTGCGGTGGACGGGCAGTCCCCAGCGCTGTTGGGGGCCGGCGTCCCAGTAGCCGATGCTGCGCACGCCCGGCAGCTGCTCGCGTCCAAGACGCCGGCCGGGATAGCCCTCCCGCGCCAGCGCGCTGAGCCGCACCTGGCCTGCGCGCACGGCTTCCACCAGCGGCAGGCAACTGTCTGCGTGGTAGGTCTTGCCCGCCTCGCGATAAACTGGCTGGCGGCGGATGACGGCGTTGCTCATGGTCTTGCGCGGTTGGAAAACCGCGCAGCCAGATTACTCGCAGTGCCCGGTTTTGTCATCTTCTCTTGCCGTCGCGCCGCCCATGGCAACGTTTGCTGATGCAAAATGGGCTGCGAGTGTCTAGAATTGCGAGTTGACGAGCGGACTCAGGATTTGGATAACAGTAGGCCGCAAATCACAATCAGCGCGAATATGACAGTGAACAGTTGTCTCGCAAATCAATTTGGAGTCTGAATGGGAAGCACAACGGCTGCCCTTGTAGCATTGAGAGAAACCCTGGCAGAATCGGAAGAACCGATTCTGAGGGCGTTGAAGTTTCGTATTCATCTGCCCTTCAACCCGGGGTTGTACTCCAAGCTGCCTTTGATCGGCGTGAGCCGGTTCGATCTCACTTTGTATTACAACGAACTCGGGCGGGCCTTGTCCGGCAGCTACCGGCACGGGGAACGGCCGTTGAGCGCTTTCTGGCTGCCGAATACGAGGCTCCCTTCCATGGACGTGACTCGCGATATCCGGGAAGGATACGTGCGTGTCCTCCAACAGTTGTGCACCCCCGAGGACGACCCCAAGAGCTATGGCAATGCGTCTCGCGGGGACCTGGATGCGCTTTGGTTCCTGTCGAAACGAATCCACGAAGCGGGCATCTCCGTTGGCGAGAGGAAGCTGAGCGACGCGGACGATGAGACCATGGTTCGCTACAAGACCGTGGCCCGGGAAAAGGCCATGGACAAGCTGACCACCCTGCTGAAGGACGACGAGCAGGAACGGGCTGTGATCCAAAGAATCCAGTGGAAGGCCGGGCAGATCAAACTGGACCCCGAAATTGCAGAGAGAATATTCCGGGACCTGGTGTTTCCCACGACCTTGAAGCTGGAAGCGATGGTCATCATCAACGCCTACAAGACCAACTGACAAGGCGGCTTGTTGATGATCCAAGGGATGCGGGCGGTTTGATTGCCAAACCCGCCCGAGTCACTCCCGCTGGTGCTGCTGCAACGGCTACTTGGCGCCGTATTCGCCGCACTTCTTCTCGATGAGCTGCTTCCCGAGGCGCACGAATTTCGGCAAGCCGCCTTCCATGGGCGGCGTCACCTCGCCCTGAATCAGCGGCCGGGCGTATTCGATGAATTTCTCGTTCGGCAACGTACCGCGCTCATTGAGCCAGTCGCGCGGCACCAGCTTCTCGTTGTTGGCGATCTGGGCCAGCGGCACCGTGCCGGTGCCGAATTTGACGCTGTCACCGGCGCCTTCGCGGGTCACAGTCACCATCAGATCGGTCTGGCCCTCAACCGCGAGCTGCACGGCGCGCGCACCCGCCATGTAGGCGTTGTCGCGGTCAACCTTGCTGGTGCAGTGGCTCGCCGAGCGTTGGATGACACCGAGCTTGGCGGTGCGGCACTTGACGCCGACTTCCTTCTCGATGATTCCGCGGATGCTTTCCGCCACGCCGCCAAGTTGCGTGTGGCCGAAGGCGTCCTTGACGAATTTGCCGTCCATGAAGCTGACGAGCTTGCCGTCCGGTCCGAGCAAACCCTCGCCCACGACGATGACGCAACGGTTATACTTGGCGATAACCTCCTTCACATTGGCGGCAAACGCTTCCTGCGTGAACGGAACTTCCGGAAACAGAATGATATGCGGGCCGTCTTCCTCGGAACGCTTGGCCAGCACGGTGCCGGCGGCAATCCAGCCGGCGTGGCGGCCCATGACTTCGATGAGGTTGCACGTGGGGTTGCTGCACATCGATTCGGTGTCGAGCGAAGCTTCCATCACGGCCGTGGAGAGATACTTGATGACACTGCCGTAGCCGGGGCAGTGGTCGGTGAACGGCAGGTCGTTGTCGATCGTCTTCGGCACGCCGATGACGCGCAGGTCGTATCCCTGCTCCTTCGCCAGCTTGTTGACCTTGTCAGCGGTGTCCATCGAGTCGTTGCCGCCGATGTAGAAGAAATAGCGGATGTTCTGTGCCTTGAAGACTTCAAGGATGCGCTCACAATCGCGCTGGGCCTCGGCGGCCTTGGCAGCGTCCTTGCTGTCAAACGCGAGCTTGTGGCGGCACGATCCAAGCGCGGCGGCCGGCGTGTGGAGCAGACCCCGGATCGTGTTGTTCTTCTCGTCGCCCAAATTGATGATTTGCTCGTTGAGCACGCCGAGGATGCCGTTCAGGGCGCCGTAAACTTCCTCGATTTGCTCATGCTTGAAAGCCTCTTCGATGATGCCGGCGACACTGGCGTTGATGACTGCGGTCGGCCCGCCCGACTGCGCTATGATGCAATTTCCGACTAAGTCTGACATAAAGTTGTTCCTCAGCTATAACGACGACGCATATTTCAGAGCCTAGCATCCTTGCAAACGGTCCGCAGCAAGTCAACTCCCCGATTCCCACAACCGCCCATGGCTTTGCTTTTCACGAGCGATCGGCCCGTTGCCTCATGGATAAATGACACCGAAGGGCACTGAGTAGGCAGGAATGATTGACTCAGGCTTTCGTGTTTGTTGGACAGTTTACTTTCTCTGTCAATCCCCCTCCTTGCGGGGGAGCGCCCTGCGGGTGGTGGAGC